>NZ_JBEZEB010000001.1:168522-587936 GCF_040648615.1 Catellatospora sp. NPDC049111
GTCCGGGCGTCTCCGGGGCCGCCCCCCCACCTCGCACGCGGGGCCCCCTATTCCGTTACCACCCTGGTGGGGGTCGATAACCCCCCCACAACTCTGCTAGATCCGAATCTGGGCGGCCGCGTTTGGCCGGTGCCGGGGAGACTGGCACACGGTCGCGGTGGGAGGAGTAGCGGATGGGCATGCTCGTGGAGTGCGACGGGGTCACGGTCTGGGATGCGGGAATGGTGTCGGCGAGGCTGTTCGCGGGCCAGGTGCGGCTGCTGGAAGACGTGTTCGGACTGGACAGCGGCATGATCGGACCGGACGCCGACTTCCTGTACGTCGACGCGCAGCGCTGGCGCGAGTTCGCACGAGCCCTGCTGGAGCAGCTCGCCAGGGTGGATTCGCAGGTGCCGCACGCCATGGTCGCGGGAATCGTGCAGCTTGTGCTCATCGTGGACGCGCGGGCGTCGGGGGTATGGCTCGACGTGCCGCCACGCTTCGTGCACCTACGACACGGGGCGGAGGGTCTGCAACACAGCATGGGGGGCGACCTGATCGCGATCGACCATCACCCGTGCGCCCGCACAGCGCGGGGGTAGGCATCAGCGGCGGATGGACCATCACTCGCCGGACGATCGCCCACCGGACCCCTCTGCGGGAGGACCTGTCGCAGGTCGTGACCAAACCCGGTAAGAAGGGCACCTTCTTATACGCGTAGCGATAAGAAGGTGCCCTTCCTTCGCCTTTAGGCGAGGTTGGCGGAACGGGGGTAGGCGTCGGCGGGGTCGGTGATGACGTTGACGAGGTAGGGGACGCCGGCGGAGAAGGCGCGGGACAGGGCGGCGGGGAGGTCGGCGGCCTTGGCGACGGTTTCGCCACCGCCGCCGAGTGCCTTGACGACCTCGTCGTAGCGCAGGCCGGGCTGGAGGTCGGCGGCGACGTCGTAGCCGTACATGGCGCGCATGGGGTGCTTCTCCAGGCCCCAGATGCCGTTGTTGCCGACGACCATGACGACCGGCAGCTTCTGGCGGACCAGGGACTCGACGTCCATCAGGGAGAAGCCGGCCGCGCCGTCGCCCATCAGGACGCAGATCTGGCGGTCGGGGTAGGTGACGCGGGCGCCCATGGCGTAACCCATGCCGGTGCCGAGGCAGCCGTACGGGCCGGGGTCGAGCCAGCTGCCGGGAACCGACGGCTCCAGGTAGCGCCCGGCGTACGAGACGAAGTCGCCGCCGTCGCCGATGGTGACCGCGTCGGCGGCCAGCACCTTGCGCAGTTCGCCGTAGACCCGGGCCGGTTTGATCAGCTCGGTGTCGGCCTGCATCTCCAGCTCGTGCTTGGCGGCCTGGGCCTGCTCGGCGTCCCGCAGCGTGGCCACCCAGTCCCCGTGGTCCACCCGCTCCCCCGCGTACGCCGCGAGGCCGGTCAGGATCGTGCGCAGGTCGCCGGCGGGCGAGACGGCGACGGTGACGTGCCCGGCGCGCTGGCTCGGCGCGTCCACGATGTGCACGACCTGGGCCGCGCCGAAGTCGCCGAAGCCGAGCCGGAAGTCGAGCGGGGTGCCCACGACGACGACCACGTCGGCCCCGTCCAGGGCCTTGCGGCGGGACTTGGCGAAGGCCAGCGGGTGGCTCGGGGGCAGCGAGCCGCGGCCCATGCCGTTGGCGAAGACGGGCACGGTCAGCGCCTCGGCGGCGGCCCGCAGCGCCTCGGTCGCGTCCCCGCCGTACACGTCGGAACCGGCGATGATCACGGGGCGCTGCGCGGCGGCGACGAGCCGGGCGGCCCGCTCGACCAGGTCCGGGTCCGGCTCCAGGACGCCGACCTGCGGCGCGACGGCCTTGCCGTCGCCGGTGCTGAAGACGACTTCGAGCGGCAGGTCCAGGAAGGACGGCCCGCGGTGCGGGGTGAGCGCGTGCTCCAGCGCGGTGGTCACGGCCGCGGTGATGTCGTCGGTGGACGTGACGGTGGCGGCGTGTTTGGTGACCGGCGCGACGATCGGCAGGTGGTCGATCTCCTGCAGCGAACCGGAACCCCAGCGGAACTGCGGGGCGCGCCCGCCCAGCACCAGCACCGGGGCGGCGTTGAAGAAGGCGCTGGTCAGGCCGGAGACGCCGTTGGTGACGCCGGGACCGGCGGTGAGCACCGCGACACCTGGGCGGCGCTGCAGTTTGGCGACCGCCTCGGCGGCGAACACGGCGGTCTGCTCGTGCCGCACGTCGTAGAGCGGGAAGCCGTCCTGGTGGGCCGCGTCGTACACCGGGAAGACGTGCCCCCCGGAGAGGGTGAACAGCTCGCGTACACCCGCGGCCCGCAAGGCGGCGAGCGCCAGCTGCCCGCCGTGGCCCGAAACAGCGCTGTCAGAGGTCTCAGCCATGACCGTGTCCCTTCGTGTGCCGGGAGCCTATCCAGCACGCGAGAAAATATGAAGAGGACTCACAAACTCGCGAACGTGCTTCCCCGGCGCGCCGCGGGTGACCCGGCGGCGCGCCGGTGCAGGCCGACACCGGGTAGGGAGCCCGGTCGCGGCGGTGTCAGCGGCCGATGAACTTCGGCTGGCGGCGCTCCACGAACGCGGTCATGCCCTCGCGCCGGTCCTCGGTGGCGAACAGCGCCGCGAACAGCTGCGACTCCCAGGCCAACCCGGCCGCCAGGTCGCGGTCCAGGCCGCCGTCGATGGCCAGCTTCGCCGCCTTCAGCGCCTGCGCGGGGCCGTTCACGTAAGCGGCGACCAGCGCCTTGGCCTGGTCGTACACCATGTCGGCGGCGCACACCCGGTCGGCGAGCCCGATCTCCAGCGCCTCCTCGGCGTCGACCATGCGGCCGGAGAAGATGATGTCCTTGGCCTTGGCCGGCCCGACCAGGCGCGCCAGCCGCTGGGTGCCGCCCGCGCCGGGGATGATGCCCAGCTTGATCTCAGGCTGGCCGAGCTTGGCGTCCTCGGCGACGACCCGCCAGTCGCAGGCCAGGGCCAGTTCGCAACCGCCGCCGAGGGCGTACCCGGTGATCGCGGCGACGACCGGCTTCGGGATGCGGGCGACGGCGTCGAAGGAACTGCTCAGCGCACCGGCGCGAGCCGACATGTCCACGTACGACATGTCCGCCATCTCCTTGATGTCGGCGCCGGCCGCGAAGACCTTGGGTCCGCCGTAGACGACGACTGCGGCGATGCGGCTGTCGGTCGTCACGGCCTGGGCGGCGGCCCGCAGCTCTTCCTGGACCTGGACGTTCAGCGCGTTCATCGGCGGGCGTTCCAACCGGATGGTGCCGATGCCTGCGTCGACTTCCACGTTCACGAACTCGCCCACCGCTGCCTCCTCATCGAGTGCCGATAGGACGAGCTTAGGCGGTTTGCACGGATCGCCTACGGTGAGGGCCGGAGGCTGCGATGATCGTCTATTACCGCGATCCCGCGGTGGAAGTCACCTCCACCGCGATCCACATCCACGACCGCGTCTTCCGGCTCGAGGATCTGGAGTACGTCTGGCACCGCGAGATCACCGCGGATCCGCGGTCCATGCGCCGGCTGGCCGGGCGCGGCGCGCTGAACGCCGGCGTCGTGGTCGGCGCGGTGCTGGCCCTGCTCGGACTCATCTACCTGATCGCCGCCACGGTCGGCGATCCCGGGGCGGCCGGGCGGGTGCTGGTGCCGCTGGCGATCGTCGTGCTGCTGGTCGGCCTCGCCGGTCCCGCGCTGGAGTGGACGCTGCACCGCCTCGACCACAGCTACGACCAGGGCATCTCGATGCACGAGATCTGGGCGGTATGGCGCGGCCGCGAGTTGCTCCTGCTGCGGGTGGCCGACGAGTCCCGCTTCGGCCGCATCTACCGCTCCGTCCAGCGTGCCCTCGAACAGCACCGCTAGCACCGCACGGCCGGCCCGTCCCGCGTCGGGGACGGCCCGGCCGCGGCGCGACGGTCAGGGACGCTCGACGATCTCCCTGCCGAGCGGCCACAGCGCGGCGGGCACCAGCTTGAAGTTGGCGATGCCGAACGGGATGCCGATCAGCGTGATGCACAGCGCGATGCCGGTGACGATGTGCGTCAGCGCCAGCCACCAGCCCGCCACGATCAGCCAGACGACGTTCGCCAGCGTCGAGGCCAGCCCCGCGCTGGGCTTCTCCACGATGGTGTACCCGAACGGCCACAGCGCGTACCGGGCGATCCGGAACGAGGCCACGCCGAACGGGATGGTCACGATCAGGACGAAACAGATGATGCCGGCCAGCCCGTACGCGATGGCCAGCAGGAAGCCGCTGCCGAAGATGAACCACAGGATGTTCAGTAGCGTGCGCATACCTACGATCGTGACCGGTCCGGGCAAGCCCGGTGCCGGTTCCGCCAGGACGCCGGTCAGCGGGCGCGGGCGGTGAACCGGCCGTCGACCGAGGTGACCTCCAGCGGCAGGCCGAAGGTCGCCGACAGGTTGTCCGACGTGATCGTCTCCGGGATCGGCCCGGCCGCGACGATGCCGCCCTCGCGCAGCAGCAGCGCGTGGGTGAAGCTCGGCGGGATCTCCTCGACGTGGTGCGTCACCAGCACCAGCGCCGGGGCGTCCGGGTCGGCCGCCAGCTCGGACAGCCGCGCCACCAGGTCTTCCCGGCCGCCCAGGTCCAGCCCCGCCGCGGGCTCGTCCAGCAGTAGCAGCTCCGGGTCGGTCATCAGGGCACGGGCGATCTGGGTGCGCTTGCGCTCGCCCTCCGACAGGGTGCCGTACTGGCGCTGCGCCAGCCCGGCCATGCCCCACTCCTCCAGCAATTCGCCGGCGCGGGCCTCGTCCATCGGGTCGTACGACTCCTTGAACCGGCCCACCACCGACCAGGACGCGGTGACCACCACGTCGCGGACCAGCTCGCCCGGGGGCACCCGCTCGGCCAGCGCGGCCGTGGACAGGCCGATCCGGGTGCGCAGCTCGTGCATGTCGACGCGGCCGATGCGCTCGCCGAGCACGTACACGGCGCCCTTGGTCGGGTGCGCGCGGCCGGCGGCCAGGTGCAGCAGCGTGGTCTTGCCCGCCCCGTTGGGGCCGAGCACCACCCAGCGCTCGTCCAGCTCCACCCGCCACGAGATGTCCCGCAGCAGATGCTTGCCCTCGCGGACGACGTCGACGCCTTCGGCGGCGATCACGAGATCGGGGTCGTCCGGGGCTACGGCCCGGTTGACCTCGTGGACGGTCTGAGCGACGCGGTGCAGTCCTGACACAGCCGATATCCAATCACGGCCGCACCCGCCGGAGTGCAGACCTGCCAGCCAGATCACAGTCCGGTCGGCACCGGGCCCCCACGAGCGCTGCCGGATCACATACGGTGAGGCGGCACACAGACCGACTGGGGAGGCGCTGTGACCGCCGTGATCGAGATCAGCGGGTTGTGCAAGACGTTCCACAGCCTGTGGCGCGAGGAGAAGACCGCACTCGACGGTTTCGACATGTACGTCGAGAAGGGCCAGGTCCACGGCTTCCTCGGGCCCAACGGCTCGGGCAAGACCACCACGCTGCGTACGCTGCTCGGCCTGCTGCGGCCCGACGAGGGTGTGATGCGCATCCTCGACACGCCCAGCGCCGACTTCGGCAGCGTGGCGCACCGGGTGGGCGCGATCGTGGAGAGCCCGGCCTTCTTCACCTCGTTCAGCGGCCGCAAGACCCTCCAGCTGCTGGCCACCGCAGGCGGGCTGCCCCGCGGCCGGGTCGACGAGGTGCTGACCACCGTCGGCTTGCGAGACCGCGCCGACGAGCCGGTCAAGGTGTACTCCCTCGGCATGCGCCAGCGGCTCGCCGTCGCCTCCGCCCTGCTCAAGCGGCCCGAGCTGCTCATCCTCGACGAGCCCGCGAACGGGCTGGACCCGTCCGGCATCCACGCCATGCGCACCCTGATGAGCGACCTGGCCGAGCAGGGCGTGACCGTGCTGCTCTCCAGCCACCTGCTGTCCGAGATCGAGCAGGTCTGCGACTCGGTCACCATCATCGACCGGGGTCGCCGAGTCGCGCACGGGCCCGTGTCCGTGGTGCTGGCCGGCCACGACACCGGCGAGCACCTGGTCCGGGTCGCCGACCCCGAGCAGGCCGCGCAGGTGCTGCGGGCCGCGGGCGCGACGGTGCGGTCCGCCGACGGCGTGCTGTTCGTCGGCGGCGTCAGCGGCCCGGCCGCGATCAGCGAGACGCTCGGCCGGGCCGGCCTCTGGGTGACGGAGCTGACACCGCTCACGCCCGACCTGGAGAGCGTCTTCCTGGACCTCACCGGCACCCGGCCCGCCGCCGACGCACCCCCGCAGATCGCCGTGCCGACCCGCCGCCGCCCACCCGCCGACAACTTCATCGACCTCGACGTACGCAGCGGGGAGAACGCATGAGCGAGCGCAGCGAGCGAGTCAGCAGCCTCAGGCGACATGCCGCCGACGAGCGCAGCGAGGAGAAGGCATGAATCTGGTACGTGCCGAGGTGAGCCGGCTGCTGTCGCGGCGGTTCACCCACATCATGGTGCTCGGCCTGCTCGCCGTCTTCGGGGTCACCGCGGCGACCACGCTGGCCAACTCCACCCGGCCCGACGCCGGGGTCTGGGCCGACGCCCAGCGGACCGCCTCGGAGCAGCGCGAGAGCCTCGCCCGGTTCAAGGCGAACTGCGAGGAGAAGTTCCTCGTCGACAAGGAAGCCGCGGAGGCGGCCTTCCCCGGCGGCTGCGGCGCCGTGGGCGACTCCACCGAGATCCAGGCCGCGCGCTACCTCGAGGACGCGTTCGTGTTCGAGCAGGAGATCGGAGGGCTGACCGTCTTCCTGGCGGTGTATCTCAGCTTCTTCGCCTTCGTGATCGCCGCGTCGTTCATCGGGGCCGAGATGAGCAGCGGCGGGATCACCAATCTGCTGCTGTGGCGGCCCCAGCGCTCCGCGATCCTCGGGGCCAAGCTCACCGCGCTGACCGGTGGTGTCGCGGTGTTCTCCGCCCTGTTCACGGCGCTCTACGTCGGCACGTTCTACCTGATCGCCTACACCTCAGGCTGGACCGGCCAACCCGGCGTGGCTTTCTGGGCCGACCTCGCCGGGCTGGGCGGGCGTGCCATCGCGCTGTCGACCGCCGCCGCCGCCAGCGCGTTCGCGCTGGCCACGCTGGCCCGCCACACGGCGGCAGCGCTGGGCATCGCGGTCGGCTACTTCCTGGTCTGGGAGGCGGGCGCGCGCATCGTCTTCGAGATCGGCGGCATGCTGCCGTACGACTCGTACTTCCTGTCCAGCTACCTGTCCGCGTTCGTCTCCGGCGACCTGACCTACTGGCACGGCCTCGACGGCACGGGCGACCTGGTGATCACCCGGCTGAGCGGCGGCATGGTGGTGGCGGGCCTCACCGCCGCCTTGATCGCCGCCGCGTTCGCCAACTTCCGCCGCCGGGACCTGACCTGATCAGTCGACGGTCGAGCCGAAGACCTCGTCGCGGACCGCGTCGAGGGCGGTGAGCAGCGCGCCCTGAAGCACGGGCTCGTCGGCCACACCGGTCACCACGACCCGCGGTGCGACCGGGCTGATCGCGGCGACCTCGTGCTGCACGCGCTCGGCCAGCGGGGTGCCGCCCGCCGCGCCGACCTCGCCGGCCAGCACCACCAGCGGCGGGTCGAGCACGATGCAGGAGGCCGCCACACCCAGCGCCAGCCGCCGGGCGACCTCGTCGAGCACCGGGCCGCCCTTGGTGCCCGCCGCGATCGCGGCCTTGACCGCCTCGGCGGCGGTGCCGGTCCGGAAGCCGTGCTCGCGGGCCACCTGGCGGACCGCGTCCGCCCCGGCAACCTGCTGGAACGCGCCCTTGCCGCGCCGGCTGACCTCACGCGGGATGTCCGCGCCGGGCACCGGCAGGTAGCCGATCTCACCGGCCGCCCCGGCGGTGCCGCGGTGCAGCCGGCCGCCGAGCATGACGGCCAGGCCGACGCCCTGGCCGATCCAGACCAGCAGGAAGTCGCCCACCTCGCGGGCCGCGCCGGTGTGGGACTCGGCGACGGCGGCGAGGTTCACGTCGTTCTCGAACACGATGGTGGTGTGCAGGTCGTCGCGCAGGGCCGCGGCGAGGCCGCGCTGCCAGCGGGGCAGGTTGAAGGCGAAGACGATGTCGCCGGTGTTCGGGTCGACCAGGCCCGGGGTGCCCAGCACGATGCGGCGTACGTCGCCCAGCGAGGCGCCGGCCTGCTCGGCCGCCTGCACGACGGCGTTGTGCACCAGCCGGACCGGGTCCTCGCCGCCACCGTTGGCGTCGGGCTTGGTGGAGACCTCGACCCGGCCCACCACCGCGCCGGTGATGTCGGCACAGGCGGCCACCACGTGCTCGTCGCCCACCTCGACGCCCACCACGTACGCGCTGTTCGGCGCGACGTTGTAGAGCTGCGCGTTGGGGCCGCGTCCGCCCGCCTGCTCGCCGACCCGGCGCACCAGGCCGCGCTCCTCCAGCCGCTCGACCAGCTGGGAGGCGGTGACCTTGGACAGGCCGGTCAGCTCGCCGAGCTGGGATCGGGTCAGCGGGCCGCGGGCCAGCAGCAGCTCGAGGGCGGCCCGGTCGTTGAGCGCGCGGAGCAGCCGGGGGGTGCCGGGCTGGGAAACTGCGGCCATGGTGCGTCATCCTAGAGTCGACATGCGGCAGCACCGGATGTCGGCGCGCGCTGGCTTTTAGTAAAGTTTCTTATTAGATTGGGTTACCTTAACCGGTACGGCCGTAGCCTACGGCCTACGAGCACAAAACCACTATGGATGGCAAGACCCGACACTCTGGCCGAAGGGCCCACCACCACGTCGGGTCGAAGCGGAGGACACCGTGACCACTGATCCAGGTCTGCGCCGGCTGGCACTGCGCACCATGCTGGCCGCGTTCCAGGGCCACACCGCCCCCGAGTGGGCCACCGGCCTGCTCGGCGAGGGCCTGGCCGGCTACACGCTGTTCGGGTTCAACGTGGCCGAGCCGGTGCAGCTCGCCGGGCTGACCGCACAGCTGCGGGCAGCGCGCCGTGACACCCTCATCGCCATCGACGAGGAGGGCGGCGACGTCACCCGGCTGGCCCACCGCACCGGCAGCCCGTACCCGGGCAACGCGGCGCTGGGCGCGATCGGCGACCTCGACCTCACCCGCCGCGTGTACCACTCCATCGGGCGGGAGCTGGCCGACGTCGGCATCAACCTGAACCTGGCCCCCACCGTCGACGTCAACACCGCCACCGACAATCCGGTCATCGGCACCCGGTCGTTCGGCGCGGACCCGGTCCGGGTCGCCGCGCACGCCGCCGCGGCCGTGGTCGGCCTCCAGCAGGCCGGCGTGGCCGCCTGCGCCAAGCACTTCCCCGGGCACGGCGCGACCATCGCCGACTCGCACCTGGAGCTGCCGACCGTCGACGTGACCCCGCAACTGCTGCGCGACCGCGAGCTGCCCCCGTTCGCGGCCGTCATCGCGGCGGGCACCAAGGCGATCATGACGGCGCACATCCGGGTGCCCGCGATCACCGGCGACGAACCGGCCACGTTCAGCGAGAAGCTGCTGGTCGACGTGCTGCGCCGGGAGTACGGCTTCACCGGCACCGTGGTCACCGACGCGCTGGAGATGCAGGGCGCGGCCCGTGCCGCGGGCGGCATCGGCCCGGCAGCGGTCCGGGCGCTGGCGGCCGGGGCCGACCTGCTGTGCCTCGGCGCGGACATCGATCTGGAGATCACCGAGCACGTCGCTTCGGCCATCGCCGGCGCGATCGCCGACGGCACGCTGCCCGTCGCGCGGGTCGAGCAGGCCGTCGCCCGCAACCAGGCGCTGGCCGCGTGGACGCACGGGATCGAGGAGATCGAGCTCAGCCCGCGGCTGGGTTACGACGCCGCGCGGCGTGCGGTGAGTGTCGAGGGCAGCCTGACCGGGTTCGAGCAGCCGTTCGTCGTACAGCTGCGGGCCGGGCACACCATCGCCGAGGGCGCCGTGCCGTGGGGCCTGTCGCCGCACCTCGACGGCACCCCGCAGCTGGCCGTCGCCGCCGACGAAACCAGCGCCGGCGCGCTCATCGACGCCGCCGCCGGACGGCCCATCGTGCTCGTCGGCCGGCACACCCACCGCAACCCCGCCGCCCGGTCGCTGGCCGAGCAGCTCGCGGCGGTGCACCCGCTCGCCGTGGTCGAGATGGGCTGGCCCGCAGGCTGGCGGCCCAGCGGCGTGAAGGCCTTCGTCACGACGTACGGCGCGAGCCACGCGAACGGCCGCGCCGCCGCCGAGATCCTGGGCCTCGTCTCGTAACCGTCGTCACTCCGACCCGGACTGGACCATCGGCCCGACTCGATGGCAGTATTCATGCTCACGCATCTAATGCGTGAGCATGAATCATTTCCGACAGGAGACCCGGCCGTGCCGTTCGATCACCCCAGCACCTACCTCTTCCTGCTCGCCGGGGCCCGGCAGGGCGGCAACACCGAGACCCTGGCCCGCACCGCCGCCGCCGAACTCCCGGCCCACGCCACGCAGACCTGGCTCAACCTCCGCGACCTGCCACTGCCCCCGTTCGACGACATCCGCCACACCGGCGACGGCGTCTACCCTCGACCCGAAGGCCCCGAGAAGACCCTGCTCGACGCCACCCTGGCCGCCGACAACCTGGTCATCGCCTCCCCGCTGTACTGGTACAGCGTCTCCGCCTCCGCCAAGCTCTACCTCGACCACTGGTCCGCCTGGCTACGCGTCCCCGGCGCCGACTTCAAGGCCCGCATGCGCGGCAAGACCCTGTGGACGGTCAGCGTCCTGAGCTCCACCGACTTCTCCACCGCCGACCCGCTCATCGGCACCCTGCGCCTGTCCGCCGCCTACCTAGGCATGACCTGGGGCGGTGCCCTCCTCGGCTACGGCAACCGCCCCGACGACATCCTCACCGACCCCGAAGCCCTGACCCGCGCCAAAACCTTCCTCACCTGACCTCCCACCCCGCCACAAGCCAAGATCGCGACGATCTTGCGCGAACTGTTGGGGATACGCCCGAATGGAGCGTGTCATCCCCACAGTCCAAGCAAGATCGTCGCGATCTTGGGTGGAGGGCGGGTGGGTCAGGCGGCGGCGGTGCGAACGAGGGTGCGGATTTGGCGGAGCAGGACCGAGAGGGGGGCCAGGTCGGCCTTGATGCCCTCGAGTTCGCCGATGGATTTGCGGGCTTGGGCGATGGTGGTGGCGTTGCGCTGCTCCCATTGGGTGACGCGGTCCTGGGGGGTGCCGGTCGGGGAGGCCGCCAGGACTTCTCCGGTGAGGGCTGCCAGGGCGGCGTAGAGGTCGTAGCGCAGGGCCATGCGGGCCAGGGTCTGCCAGCGGTCGTCCCGGGGGAGCTGGGAGATCTTGGTGAGGAGGTCGTCGACGCGGAAGCGCTCGGACAGGACGAAGTAGACGCCGGCCACCTCGTCGAGGTCGCGACCGGTCGCCGAGGCGACCTCGACGACGTCGAGCAGGGCGAAGCTGTACAGGGTGCGGGCACCCCATTCGGCCAGGTCCTGCGGGGCGCCCAGGGCGACCAGCTCGGCCTCGTGTTCGGCGATGCCCTCGCGCTCCGCGCCCAGGAACATCTCCTTCATGCGCGGGGCCAGCGCGGACACGCCGGGCTTGAGCTTGGCGATCTCGCCGGGCACGTCCAGGGGTGAGCGGCGGTTCTGGATGAGCCAGCGGACCGCGCGGTCCATGAGGCGGCGGGCCTTGAGGTAGACCGCGGTCTGCGCGGCGGTCGGCACCCGGTTGTCGGTGGCCTCGACGGCCGCCCACAGCGCGGGCAGTTCGAAGACCTCCCAGACGATCTCGAAGGCCCGGAGCACGTCCGCGGCGGACGCGCCGGTCTCCTCGACCGTACGGTGCACGAACGTGATGCCACCCCGGTTGACGGTCTCGTTGACCAGCACCGTGGTGACGATCTCGCGGCGCAGCCGGTGCTCGGCCATCTGCTGGGTCATGCCGTGCAGCGGCGTCGGGAAGTAGTCGGCCATGGTCTGCGCGGTCCACGCGTCGTCGGGCAGGTCGGAGTGGACGATCTCCTCCTCCAGCGCGATCTTCACGTACGCCATGAGCACGGCGAACTCGGGCGTGGACAGGCCCTCGCCGTTCTCCGAGCGCGCCACCAGCTCCTCGTCGGTGGGCAGGCCCTCCAGGGCCCGGTCCAGCCGGCCGGAGCGCTCCAGCTCGGTGAGCAGGCGGCGGTGCACCGGCAGCAGCGACAGGGTCTGCGCGCGGGCGTTGCCCAGCGCCGTGGCCTGGCCGTAGTTGTCGCGCAGCACCAGCGCGGCGACCTCGTCGGTCATGCTGGCCAGCAGCTCGTTGCGGGCGTCGCGGCCCAGCTCGGTGTCCGCGCCCAGCAGGATCTTGATGTTGACCTCGTGGTCGGAGCAGTCCACGCCGGCCGTGTTGTCGATGAAGTCGGTGAAGATCCGGCCGCCCGCGCCCTGCGCGCCCTTGCGCGCGTACTCGATGCGCCCGGCCTGGGTCAGACCCAGGTTGCCGCCCTCGCCGACGACCCGGCAGCGCAGGTGCCCGCCGTTGACCCGGATCGCGTCGTTGGCCTTGTCCCCCACCTCGGCGTGCGACTCTGTCGTCGCCTTGACGTAGGTGCCGATGCCGCCGTTCCAGAGCAGGTCCACCGGGGCGAGCAGGATCGCCTTCATCAGCTCGGCCGGGCTCATCGCGGTGACCGTGTCGGCCAGCCCTAGCGCGGACCGCACCTGCGGCGTGATCGGGATGGACTTGGCCGTGCGCGGGTGCACGCCGCCGCCCTCGGAGATGAGGGTGGGGTCGTAGTCGGCCCACGAGCTTCGGGTCAGGGCGAACAAACGGGCCCGCTCGGCGAACGACGTGGCCGCGTCCGGGTTCGGGTCGAGGAAGATGTGCCGGTGGTCGAACGCGGCGACCAGGCGGATGTGCTCGGACAGCAGCATGCCGTTGCCGAAGACGTCGCCGGACATGTCACCCACGCCGACGACCGTGAAGTCCTCGGTCTGGGTGTCCTGGCCCAGGTCGCGGAAGTGCCGTTTGACGGACTCCCACGCGCCCCGGGCGGTGATGCCCATGCCCTTGTGGTCGTAGCCGGCCGAGCCGCCCGAGGCGAACGCGTCGCCGAGCCAGAACCCGTACGAGGCGGAGATCTCGTTGGCGATGTCGGAGAACGTCGCCGTGCCCTTGTCCGCGGCGACGACCAGGTAGGGGTCGTCGCCGTCGTGGCGCACCACGTCGGCCGGCGGCACGATCTTGCCGGCGTCGAGGTTGTCGGTGATGTCGAGCAGCGCCGAGATGAAGCGCCTGTAGCACGCCACACCCTCGGCCTGCAGGGCGTCGCGGTCACCGCCGGCGGGGGCCTGCTTGAGCACGAAGCCGCCCTTGGCCCCGACCGGCACGATCACCGCGTTCTTGACCATCTGCGCCTTGACCAGGCCCAGGACCTCGGTGCGGAAGTCGTCGCGGCGGTCCGACCAGCGCAGGCCGCCTCGGGCCACCGCGCCGAAGCGCAGGTGCACGCCCTCGAAGCGGGGCGAGTACACGAAGATCTCGAACTTCGGCCGCGGCGCGGGCAGGTCCGGGATCGCCTGCGGGTCCAACTTGAACGAGATGTACGACTTGGGCCGCCCGTCGGCCGCCTTCTGGAAGAAGGAGGTGCGCAGCGTGGCCTGCATCAGCGTCAGGAAGTTGCGCAGGATGCGGTCCTGGTCCAGGCTCGCCACCGTCTCCAGCTGGCGGCCGATCGCCGAGATCAGCTCCTTGGCCTGGCTGCCGCGCTCGGTGTCGCTCAGCTGCAGGTTCGGGTTGAACCGGGTCTCGAACAGGGCCACCAGCATCGCCGCGATCTGCGGGTACGCCGTGAAGGTCGCCTCCATCGACTCCTGCGCGAACACCGTGCCGGCCTGGCGCAGGTACTTGGCGTACGCCCGCAGCACCACGGCCTGCCGCCAGGTCAGACCCGCGCGCAGCACCAGCTCGTTGAAGCCGTCGACCTCGGCCTCACCCCGCCACGCGGCGGCGAAGGCGTTCTCCACGTGCGCGCGCACCTCGGCCAGGTCGCGCGCCCCGGAGGGCAGCTGCAGGCCGAAGTCGTACACGAACACGGTCGCGTCGTCGCGGCGCACCTCGTACGGCCGCTCGTCGGTGACCCGCACGCCCAGCGAGTGCAGCACCGGCAGCACCGCCGACAGCAGCATCGGCTCGCCGTGCCGGTAGACCTTGAACCGCACGTCGTTGCCGGGCGTGGTGGCCTCGACCATGCTGCCCGAGCCGGCCGTGTAGCGCCGCCGGAACAGGTGCATCTCCAGCTGGCCGGGCTCGTCCAGCAGCTCCAGCTTGGCCAGGTCCTGCGCGCCCTCGTAGGGCAGGTGCCCGTCCTTGTAGGTCTCCGGCAGCGCATCGACGTACCGGGTGGCCAGCAGCTTGGCCTGCTCGTCGCCGACCTTGCGCTCCAGCACCAGGCGGAAGTCGTCGTCCCAGTTGCGGGTGGCGTCGCCGAGCATCTCGGCCAGCGCGTCGACGTCGACGTCGCCGGGCGGGTCGTTCGGGTCGGTGCGCACGATGAAGTGGATGCGGGCCAGGTTGGACTCGCTGACCCGGGTCGTGTAGTCGACGCCGACGCCGTTCAGCTCGCGCAGCAGGATGTCCTGCATGGCCAGCCGGTGCGCGGTGGTGAACCGGTCGCGCGGCAGGTAGACCAGGGCTGAGATGAACCGGCCGTAGCCGTCGCGGCGCAGGAACAGCCGCAGCTGCCGGCGTCCGGCCATGCGCAGCACCCCGGTCACGGCCTGGTACAGGTCGTCGGTGCTGATCTGGAACAGCTCGTCGCGCGGGTACGTCTCCAGGATCTCCAGCAGGTCCTTGCCGGAGTGGCTGCGGGCGGACAGGCCGGAGCGGTCCAGCACGTTGTCCACCTTGCGGCGGATCACCGGCAGGTCCCGCACGCTGGTGCGGTAGGCCGCCGACGAGAACAGGCCAAGGAAGCGCCGCTCGCCGCAGACGTTGCCGTCCGCGTCGAACATCTTGAAGCCGATGTAGTCCAGGTACGCCGAGCGGTGCACGGTGGACCGCGAGTTGGCCTTGGTGATCACCAGCAGGCGCTTCTCCAGCGCCTTGTGTTGTGCCTCCGGCGTCATCGACTCCAGCGTGCGGGTCGTGGAGGACGACTCGTCCCGCAGGATGCCCAGCCCGCTGCCGGGCACGGCGCGCATCAGGTCGGTCTCGCTGCCGGGCGCGCCGGGCACGTGGACCAGCTCGTACTCGCGGTAGCCGAGGAAGGTGAAGTGGTGGTCGGCGAGCCAGCGCAGCAGCTCCACCGAGTCGGTGATGTCGCGGTCCGGGACCGGCAGCTCGGCGCCGGAGATCTCGTCGGCCAGCGCCAGCGCCTGGGCCCGCATCCGCGGCCAGTCCTCGACCGCCCGGCGCACGTCGCCCAGCACCCGCTCCAGGTCGGCCTGCAGGTGCTCCAGCTCCGCCTCGTCGCGGATGGCGCCGACCTCGATCCGCATCCAGCTCTCGACCAGGTCGCCGGCGATGGCGTCGTCCGGCTCGACCTCGGCGCAGACCTCGGTCAGCAGACCCTGCTCGTCACGGCGCACCACCATCACCGGGTGCACCAGCAGTTGCACGTCCTTGCGCGCGGACAGCGCCGCGGTGACCGAGTCGACCAGGAACGGCATGTCGTCGGTGACGATCTCCACGACGGTGTGGCGCGGTTCGGCCGACAGGGACAGGCGCAACTTCAGCTCGCCCGGCATCCGTGAAGCCGCCAGCTCGCGGTGGGCCCGCGCGGCCTCCAGCAGGCGGGCGGGAGTCAGGTCGACGAGTTCCTCGTCGGGGGCGAAGCGCCAGTACCGCTGGACCAGCTGGGCCTCGGCCAGCCGGTCGTCGGCCAGGCTCGGGGTGTCCGGGTTGCCCCCGGCGGCCAGCGCGACCGCGGCCGCGATCAGGCGCTCGCCGTTGGGCAGGGGCTCGTCGAGGTCGCCGTCATCCAGGTCGTCCGGATGCGCCTGCGGCATGCCCTCGTTCTGGATGGTGTCACCGCTCGCACCGGCTTCGACCTCGGCAGAAGCGCTGCCGCCGCCGATTCGGCCGCCAGACTCCATGAAAAGCACTCCCCTTCGCCCACCACGCTGTGGGTCGTTGGTGGGACGGGCCGTTGCAGGGGCCGTCCCGTCGTCAACCCCAGCCTAGTCAGCACCCCCGGCCAGGCCCGCGTTCGGGGGCCGCCGACATCCGCGTCCACGAGTCCGGTGCCGGACAGCGGTGGTGCCACACGACCCAGGTCCTTACGGCAGAATGCCCGCATGGCCCTGCGCTCGAAGGTACGCCGTCCCAAGATTGTCCTCTCCCTGGTGGCGATGTCGCTGCTGTTCCCCGCACTTGCCGCCTGCTCGAAGGACGACGGCCCCGAGCCCATGCTCGACGCGTTCCTGGCCGGCTGGCGCTCGGGGACCTTCGACAAGGTCACCTTCGTCAGCCCGACCGGTCAGGGCGTCGCCGCCGACACGGTCAAGACCGAGTTGCGAGCCCTGGAGGGCGTCTTCCGCGACACTCCCCCGACGCTGACCAAGCAGACCCCAGCGGTGAGCGAGGGCCTGGCGACCACCCAGATCAAGGTCGCCCAGCCGCTGCCGGACAAGACCACCTGGGAGTACACCACCACGGTGCGGATGACCAAGGCCAAGGACACCTGGCAGGTCGTCTGGGAGCCGGCGATCGTGCACGAGAAGCTGACCAAGGGTGACGAGCTGGCGGTGCGCCGCCTCGCCCCGACCCGGGCCGGCGTCTTCGACGGCAAGGGCGAGGAGATCGTCAAGCCGCGGCCGGTCGTCGTCATCGGCGTCGAGCCGCGGAAGGTCACCGACATCGACGCGCTGGTCAAGGACCTGACCCCGATCTTCGCGTCCGGGGCGTACGACGTCAGCACAGATGACCTGGCCAAGCTGCCCGCCCGGGTGAAGGACGCCAAGCCGGACGCCCTGGTCGAGATCGTGACGCTGCGCCGTGAGGTCTACGAGCCGATCCGCGACCGCCTGCGGGCGCTCATGGACAAGGGGGTCGCGTTCCGCGAGGAGGACCGGCTGCTCTCGCCGACCCGCACCTTCGCGCGGGCGCTGCTCGGCACGGTCGGGCCGGTCACCAAGGAGATCATGGACAGCAAGCCCGGCGCCTACCAGGTGGGCGACCAGGCTGGCCTCGGCGGCATCCAGCGCACCTACGACGACCGGCTGCGCGGCGTCGCGGGCCAGAGCGTGGTCTCCAGCCGCAAGGCCTCCGACGGCACCGTCCAGGACACCGTCCTCTACCAGGTCGAGGACAAGGACGGGCAGAAGCTCCAACTCACGATCGACACAAAGACCCAGATCGCGGCGGAGAAGGCGCTCGCCACGGTCAAGCAGCGCAGCGCCATGGTGGCGATCCGGATCAGCGACGGGCAGCTCGTCGCGGTGGCCAACAGCGGCCCGGACAACCTCGCCTTCACCGCGCAGGTGCCGCCGGGCTCGACCTTCAAGGCCGTTTCGGCGTACGGGCTGCTCGACGCGGGCAAGGTGACGGCCAACCAGATCGTGCCGTGCCCGAAGTTCTTCACCGTCGAGGGCCGCCAGTTCAAGAACTCGAACTTCCTGGAGCTGGGCAACGTCGCGTTCCACACGGACTTCGCCAAGTCCTGCAACACCGCGTTCGCTTCGCTGGCCCCGCAGCTGGGGCCGGACGGTCTGGTCAACGCCGGCATGGCGCTCGGCCTCGGCCAGACCTGGGACCTGGGCGTGCCCGCGTTCACCGGCCGCGTCTCCGCCGGCGGCAGCGCCACCGAACTGGCCGCGGCCACGTTCGGGCAGGGCCAGACCATCGTCAGCCCCGTCGCCATGGCCGGTGCCGCCGCCGCGATCGCCCGCGGCCAGTGGAAGCAGCCGGTCCTCCTGCTCGACCCGGCCGCCGCCAAACCCGCCGCCGACGGCCCCGCCCTCAAGCCGACCACCCTCGACCCGCTGCGCGCCATGATGCGCGAGGTAGTCACGGCAGGCACCGCCACCGCCCTCAAGGACACCCCCGGCGGCGCCGTCTACGGCAAGACCGGCACCGCCGAGTACGACAACAACCCCGCGCACACCCACGCCTGGTTCATCGGCTGGCAGGGCGACATCGCCTTCGCCGTCTTCGTCGAGAACGGCATCAAGCCCAGCGAAACCGCCGTCCCCGTCACCGAATCCTTCCTCCGCAACCTCCGCTGACCACGACCCCGACGATCTTGCGCGAACGGCGGGTACGACACACTCGTACCGGGCGAAACACCACCCGTTCGTGCAAGATCGTCGGGATCTTCGGGGGCAGCGCGGTCCCAGGATGACGGTTAGGGTCGCGGGGCATGTGGCCGTTTCGGAAGAAGGCTGTGGCGGCGCCGGAGGCGCCCGAGCCTGAGATGACGTTCGACCCGTTCCTCGGGGACGCCGACGCGCGCCGGTTGAGCCGCCTGCTGGGTGATCGGGACTGGGCCGCGGCGCGGACCATCATCGACGACCCGGACCCGGCGCGGCACTCCTTCTACGTGGGCATCGCCTCGACGAAGTCCGGGCTGATGGAGTGGATCGACGACGCCGTCCGCACCGATCCCGAGCCGACCCTGCCGCTGCTCGTCAAAGGGCTCAAGGCGATCGGCTGGGCCTGGGAGGCGCGGGGCGGCGGCTACGCCGACTCCGTCTCGGACGACGCCTGGAAGGTGTTCGCGCAGCGACTGGTGGTCGCCGAGAACTGCCTGGACGACGTCCTCGACCGCGACCCGAAGAACGTCGAGGCGCTGGTCGGCATGATCACGCTGGCCAACGCCCGGTCCAAGGGGCTGGACGAGATCCAGCGGGCCTTCGCGGCGGTGATCGCCGTGGACCCGACGCATCAGGACGCCCACTGGTCGATGCTGCAGGCGGTGTGCCGCAAGTGGCATGGCAGCTCCGAGTTGATGTTCGAGTTCGCCCGCGAGCGCGCCGCGGCCCACCCCGGCACGGGCCTGCCGGTCCTCATCGCCTATGCGCACCTCGAGGAGTGGCTGTCCCGCAAACGCGACTACGCGTACCTGGAGCAGCCCGAGGTCGGCGCCGATCTGAAGGCCGCGGCCGAGCAGTCCATCTGGCACCCGGCCTTCCGGGAGGGCTTGGAGACGCCGCGCCTGTGGAACGCGTTCGCGATGGCGTTCGCGATGGGCGACAACTACGCCGAAGCCGAGCGCTGCTTCGCCCGCATCGGCGACGGCCTGGCCACTCGCAAGCCGTGGGCCTACTACGGCAAGCCCGGCAAGGCCTTCCTCAAGTGGCGCGACTGGACCCGCCACAAGCTCGAAGAAGGGGCCTGAGCCCGACGACGATCCTGCACGATCGGCCGGCGCACTGGCTCCCACCCGGACAGGACACCAACCGTTTGTGCAAGATCGTCGCTATCTTCGGAGGCCAGCGGGATACACGAGTCGCCATTAGGCTCGCGCGGCATGTGGCCGTTTCGTAAGAAGAGCAGGGTGGCGGCCGAGGAGCCCCCACCGGAGATCGCCATCGATCCGTTCCTCGGTGATCCCGATGCCCGGCGTCTGAGCGTGCACCTGGGCAACCGTGACTGGCCGGCCGCGCGCAGCATCATCATGAACCCCGATCCGGTGCTGCGTGGGTACTACGTCGGCATCGCCTCGTCGAAGTCCGGGCTGATGGAGTGGATCGACGACGCCGTCCGCACCGACCCCGACCCGACCTTGCCGCTGCTCCTCAAGGGCCTAGCGGCGATCAACTGGGCCTAGGACGCCCGGGGCAGCGGCACAGCTTCCACCGTGACGGAGGAGGGCTGGAAGCTGTTCCGGCAGCGGCTGGTGGTGTCCGAGAACTGCCTGGACGAGGTTCTCGACCGGGACCCGCGTAACGTCAGGGCGCTCGCCGGCCTGATCACCCTCGCCAAGGCCCGTTCCAAAGGCCTGCCCGAGATCCAGCGGCATTTCGACGCGGTGATCGCGGTCGACCCGGCCGACGAGCGCGCCCACGGTCGGATGCTCCAGGCGGTGTGCGGCAAGTGGTACGGCAGCTCCGAGCTGATGTTCCGGTTCGCGCGCGAGCGGGCCGCCGCCCACCCCGCCACGAACCTGGGTGGCCTGATCGCGGAGGCGCACATCGAGGAATGGCTCTCCCGCAAGAAGGAAGACGAATACCTGGAGCAGCACGAGATCCGCGACGAGCTGGTGGCCGCCGCCGAGGACTCGATCTGGCACCCGGCTCACCGCCGCACCCCGTACACCCCGCACGTGTGGAACGCGTTCGCCATGGCGTTCGCGCTGGGCGACCACTTCGCCGAGGCCGAACGCTGCTTCGCCCTGATCGGAGACGACCTCGTCACCCGCGACCCGTGGTACTACCACGGCAAGGCCGAGCGGTCCTTCCTGAAGCTGCGCGACTACACGCGTTACCACCTCGCCAAAGCCTGACCCGCGCGGCCGCTCGGCGCCGCCGGGTCTCGCCGGACCGCGTCAAGCGATCCGGGGCGGCGGTGCCGAGCTGCCCGGACGACGGGGCCGGTTCAGCGGGCGGCGGGCTGCTCCGGCCTGCCGGCCGGCGCGGGCTGTGGCCGGCGCAGCCAGATCAGGCCGAGCACAGGCAGCACGAGCGGCAGGTAGCCGTAGCCCTCGCCGAAGCCGGACCAGACGGTGGCGTCGGGGAAGTCCTGCGGCTGGAGCACGCTGAGCGTGCCGACGGCGAGCACGCCGACCAGCTCGACGGTGAAGCAGGCCAACGCCAGGCGGCGGCCGCCCGCGTCGCCGCGTACCAGACCGACCGTCGCGACGATGTAGAGCACCGCGGCCAGGGCGCTGAGCAGGTAGGAGACCGGGGCCTCGCTGAACTTCATGATGATCTGCACGCCGGCGCGGCAGGTCGCGGCGACGGCGAACAGGCCGTACACGAAGACCAGGACGCGGCCCAAGCCGGTGTTCAGGCCGGTGTTGACGGGCCTAGGCACCGAACACCTGGCCGATGCGCAACACCAGCACGGGCACGATGAGCGCGGCCACGCCGATGATCACGCTGCCGAAGCGGGTGGGCTCCATCTTGCCGACGATCCAGGCGCCCGCGGGCAGGAGGAGCATCGTCAGGGCGTACCCCAGGAAGGTCGTGGTCTCCCGCGGCGAGTGACCACCGATCCAGCTCGCCACGGCCGCACCGACCAGCAGCACCGCGGCGATGCTGACCACGACGGTGCCGATCAGCTGCACACGGTCCGGGGCGCGGTTGAGCGCGGCCGCCAGCAGCGCGACGGCGGCGAGCAGCAGGGCGACGACGGTCGTCGCGGTCGAGAGCACAGCGGGCATGCGCGCCACATTAACCGCCGCGACCGCCCCCACCGCGCGCACCTCCGCCCCGGGTAGCCCACACCACCGACCCCACTCGGCATTGATCATGAAGTTAGGGCAATGACACGCCGTCGAACACGTCCGTAGGTTCATGATCGACGGCGAAGGAGGGGGTCAGGCGGCGGTGCGTTTGTCGGAGGTGGGGGTGCGGGGGGTGGGGACGCGGGCGCGGGTGGGGCGTTTGGGTGGGAGCAACGGGGCCAGGCCGGTTACCAGGGTGGAGACGAGTTCGGCGGCGTGGCGGCCGTCGGGGTCGTGGTCGGGGTCGAAGACGGTCAGCTCCATGCCGAGGCAGTCGGGGGTGTTGACCAGGCCGGTGAGCAGGAGTTCCAGCTCGGTGAGCGCGATGCCGCCGGGCTCGGGGGCGTCGACGGCGGGCATGACCGCGGGGTCGAGCACGTCCACGTCGATGTGCACCCAGTAACCGGCGCAGTCGGCCAGGCGCTCGCGGGCCCACTGCGCGGTGCGGCGGGCGCCCTCGGCGCGCAGGGCGGTCGCCGGGCGGGTGGCGAACCCGGCCGCCTGCAGGTCGAGGCGGTACTCGTCGTGTTCGCGGATGCCGAGCACGACGACGTCGGTGTCGCGGAAGTACGGGCGGCGGCCCTCGATGCCGGCCAGCTCGGTCTGGCCCCGGCCGGTGACCAGCGCCAGGTCCTCGCCCGCGGCCGCGCCGACGTACGGCGCGTTGCCCGGGTGCCGGAAATCGGAGTGCCCGTCCACGAAGACCAGCCCGATCCGGCCGCCGACCTCCTCGCCGAGCCGCCGCATGGCCAGCGCCGAGCCGAGCAGGATCGAGCAGTCCCCGCCCAGCACCAGCGGGAACTCCCCGCCGTCGACGATCGTGCCGATCCGCTCCGCCAGCCGCACGCTGTACGAGTGGATCTGCAGCGCGTGCGCCACCCCGTCGCCGGGACGCCAGTCACCGGGGTCGTAGCGGGGCGGGGTGAGGCAGCCGGCGTCGCGCGCGTCGAGCCGGGTCAGCAGCTTCTTGTCGCGCAGCGCGCCCGGCGCCTTGGCGCAGCCGGGCACGGAGGTCTCGGTGGGCGGGCGCAGGCCCAGGTTCGACGGCGCGTCGAGAACCGCGATGCGGCGCATACCTCTCCCCCCTGGCCTCATACACGCTGGTGGGGAGTTCCCGGCGGCCCGCCGTGCGGGCGGGCCGTCCGGGACGGGCCACTAGCGGTTCTAGAACAAAGCGCTGGCCAGGGCACGCCGCGCGGCCGCCACCGCGGGGTCGTCCGGGCCGGCGACGGCGAACAGCGACACGAGGTGCTGGCGCACCGTCTCCCGATCGTCACCGTAGACGCGGCGCACCAGATTGACCAGCCGCTGATACGCCTGCTCTGCCTGACCGCCCAGCACCTCGACATCGGCCGCTTTCAGCTGCGCGGCAAGGTCGTCGGGCGCGGCGTCGGCGGCGGCCACGGCGGCCTGCGGGTCCACTCCCGCAACCCGCTTGGCCAGCACGACCTGGGCCAGGCCGGCCTCGGCGGCGGCGTCCTTCGGCGAATCCGACAAGATCTTGCGGTACGCCTTCTCGGCCTCGTCGAGGTCACCCATCATCAGGGCGTCGTCCGCCGCTTCCAGGCGCGGGTCATCGGGCACCGCCACCTCGACCCCGCCCGCCCGCAGCACCGCGTCCAGCCACTGCCGCAGCTGCGCGGGCGGCACCGGCCCGGCGAACGCGTCGATCGGCTGCCCGCCCACGACGGCGTACACCGTCGGCACGCTCTGCACCCGGAACATGGCCGCCAGCCGCGGGTCGGCCTGCGCGTTCACCCGCGCCAGCACCCAGCTGCCGCCGTCGGCCGCGTTGAACTGCGCCAGCGCGTCGGCCAGCTGGTCCACCTCGGGGTAACCCGGGGCCAGGAACGCCACCACGACGGGCTGGCTCATCGACTTCTGCAGGACCTCGTCCTGCACATTGGCCTCGGTCACGTCCACCACGTGACCGCCCCCCGCGGGCGCCCCGGGGAAGCCGCCGCCGTTACCACCGTCACCGCCGCTGCCGGCCGGTCCCGCCGCACCCGCGGCCGGGGTCGCCGCCGCCTGCTGACTGCGCGCGGCCAGCGCGCCGAGATCCACCGCGCCACGCGTGAAGATCGACTGTCCGGGTCGGAGATCGCTCATGGTTACCCAGTCTCCCACGCCCGTAACAATCCCCCCGCAAAGGTCCCACCCCACCCATAGATCACGGCGATCTTGCGTGGATGGCCCCATGTCCGCCCGATATAGGCGTGTCGTGGGATACATCCACGCAAGATCGTCGCCTCAGAAGCGGGCGGGTTCGCGGTAGACGCCCCATTCGGCGCGGAGGGCGTCGCAGATTTCGCCGAGGGTGGCTTCGGCGCGGCAGGCGTCGAGCATGGCGGGGACCATGTTGGCATCCGTGCGGGAGACGTCGATCATCTTCTGGAGGGCGGCGTCCACGGCGGCCTGGTCGCGGTCGGTGCGGCGGGCCTGGAGGAGTTTGACCTGCTCGCGTTCTACCTCGTGGGAGACGCGCATGATCTCGAGGTCCTTGGCGATGGTGCCGGTGTGGCAGTTGACACCGACGATGCGCTTGTGGCCTTCCTCCAGGGCGCGCTGGTAGATGTAGGCGGAGTCGGCGATCTCGGAGGTGAACCAGCCGTCCTCGATGCCCCGCAGGATGCCGCTGGTGATGGTGCCGTCGGTGCCGCGGTCCTTGATGCGCTGGAAGATGGCCTCGGCCTCGGCCTCGATCTTGTCGGTGAGGGCCTCGACATACCAGGAGCCGCCCAGCGGGTCGGCCACGTTGACGATGCCGGTCTCCTCCATGAGGACCTGCTGGGTCCGCAGGGCGATCTCGGCGGACTCGTCGGTGGGCAGGGCGAGGGTCTCGTCCAGGGCGTTGGTGTGCAGGGAGTTGGTGCCGCCGAGCACGGCCGACAGCGCCTCGACAGCGGTGCGGACCACGTTGTTGACGGGCTGCTGGGCGGTCAACGAGACGCCGGCGGTCTGCGTGTGGAAGCGCAGCCACTGGGCCTTCTCGCTGGTCGCGCCGTACACGTCGCGCATCCAGCGGGCCCAGATGCGGCGGGCGGCGCGGAACTTCGCGATCTCCTCGAAGAAGTCGATGTGCGCGTCGAAGAAGAAGCTCAGGCCAGGGGCGAAGACGTTGACGTCCAGGCCGCGGGACAGGCCCAGCTCCACGTAGCCGAAGCCGTCGGCCAGGGTGTACGCCAGCTCCTGCGCGGCCGTCGCGCCCGCCTCGCGGATGTGGTAGCCCGACACCGACAGCGGCTTGTACTTCGGGATCTCGTGGGCGCAGTACTCCATCAGGTCGCCGATGAGGCGCAGGTGCGGCTCGGGGTCGAACAGCCACTCCTTCTGCGCGATGTACTCCTTGAAGATGTCGGTCTGCAGGGTGCCGTCGAGCTTGCTCAGGTCGGCGCCCTGGCGCTCGGCGGCGACCAGGTACATGCAGAACACCGGCACCGCGGGCCCGGAGATGGTCATCGAGGTGGTGACCTTCTGCAGGTCGATGCCGCCGAACAGCACGTCCATGTCCGCGGCCGAGTCGATCGCCACGCCGCAGTGGCCGACCTCGCCCAGCGAGCGGCCGTCGTCGGAGTCGCGGCCCATCAGGGTCGGCATGTCGAAGGCGACCGACAGGCCGCCGCCGCCCGCGCCGAGGATCAGCTTGTAGCGCTCGTTGGTCTGCACCGCGTTGCCGAAGCCGGCGAACTGGCGGATGGTCCAGGTGCGGCCCCGGTAGCCGGTCGGGTACAGGCCGCGGGTGAACGGGAACTCGCCGGGCCAGCCGATGCGCTCGAAGCCCGGGTACGCGACGCCCTCGGCGGGGCCGTACAGCGGCTCGACCTCGACCCCGCTGAGCGTGGTGAAGTCCGCGTGGCGCTTGTGCGCCTTGTCGTACCGCTGCTGCCAGCGCTCGCGACCGGCGGCGATCTCGTTCGCGTCCACGTTTCCTCCCGGGGTCTGATACCTGGATCACAGGATTTCGAGCACAGCGTAGCCCGATTGCCTGAACGATCGCTCAGCCAGTCGCTACCCGCCGGTCACATCACCGCGGCCGCCAAGGCCGCGTGTGAACAGGTCACGGGCCGTTCAGAGACTGTTTACTCGGACCGGCCCTTCCTGTTATCTTCTGGCCCACCATGGCCGCGGGCCGCCTCTGGCCCGCGCGTCCCGGAGCGGGCGGCGAAAAGGCCCATCGCCCCAGGTGAACGCACGCGAGGGGGAGCCTGTGCAGATGCTGCGCCGGATGCGGTCGGTCAGCGCCAAGGCCCGCCGCGTGACCCGCCAGCCGAGCCGCGCCCTCAAATACGCGCTCTACCGCGCGCAGCTGCGCCTGCCGCTGGACGAGCAGCTCGCCGTGTACTCCGCGTACTGGAACGCGGCCTACAGCTGCAACCCGGCCGCGATCTACGAGAAGGCCCGCGAGCTGGCCCCGCACATCCGCGGCGTATGGGTGGTCAAGGCCGACCGCGTGCGTTACATCCCGGCGGGCGTCGACTACGTCGTCGAGGAGTCCCCGGCGTACTTCCGGGCCATGGCCCGGGCCAAGTACTTCATCAGCAACGCCAACTTCCCCGAGTACGTCGTCAAGCGGCCGGGCTCGGTGGTCGTGCTGACCCACCACGGCACCCCGCTCAAGCTCATGGGCATGGACGGGCTCACCTTCGCCGGGCGCGACGGCACGGGCAGCGCCGAGCTGCGCAAAGTCGTGGCCAAGTGGGACTACAGCATCGCGGCAAACCCCTTCTCCACGCAGGCCTGGAACACCGCCTTCCCGGGGCGCTACGAGTCGCTGGAGTACGGCTACCCGCGCAACGACATCCTGGTGAACGCGAAGCCGGAGCACCGCGACCGGGTGCGGGCCGAGCTGGGCATCGCCCCCGGCCGGCGGGTGGTGCTGTACGCGCCGACGCACCGGGGCGGCAACTCCGCCAAGACCTCGGTCTACCTCGACGTCGCCGCGCTGGCCGAGGCGCTGGGTCCGGACGCCGTGGTGCTGACCCGCTCGCACTACTTCTACGAGGACCGGCCCTCGGCCGCGGCCGGCGCGGCGCGGGTCGTGGACGTCACCAGCCACCCCCGGGTCGAGGACCTGTACCTCGCCGCCGACGTGCTGATCACGGACTACTCGTCGACCATGTTCGACTTCGCGGTGCTGGACCGGCCGATCGCCGTGTACGCGTCGGACTGGTCGTACTACAAGCGCACGCGCGGCGCGTACTTCGACATCGCCGAGGAGCACCCCGGCGTGTTCGCCACGACCCAGGAGCAGCTGTTCGAGCTGTTCGCCTCCGGCGCGGTCGACGGCGAGGACGCGCGGCTGCGGCGGGCGGCGTTCCGGGAGCGCTTCTGCGCCCTGGAGGACGGCCGGGCCGCCGAGCGCGTGGTGCGCCGGGTGCTGCTCGGCGAGCAGGTCGACCACCGCCCCGCGGCCGCACCGCGCGTGCCCCGCCAGGCCACCCCTGCCGACCAGCCCGCACTCTCCTGACCCCACCCACCCCGCCCGGCCCGCCGCCGGGCCCGCCCGCCAAGATCGCTCGACTTGCCGGGCACCTGTGCGTATCTTGAGCGCGCTTTCGCCCGCCTGCCTGGCAAGTCGAGCGATCATCAGGCCGTGCGCCGGGCGGTCGCACGATCGTGCGTGACTCTTTCATAGCGGTGAATACTTCGTTACCATCCGGTACACGAAATTGCTTCACGTAAGTGCGTCGGCGGCGGACACGTCGCGTCAGGCTGCGCGTGGGCCTGCTGTCCGATGCGGATCAGCGGCCCCGTCCCCCGTCCTGCCGAAGGGATCCACCCCATGTCCCGACGCGCCACCCGCCCCCATGCCCGGGTCAAACGCCCCCTAGCCGCCACGTTCGCACTGGTCACGGCCGGTGCGTTCGCGACGTTCGTGCCCGCCGCGGCGCCCGCCGCCGCGGCCGTGCTCGCCCCGAACGACTACTGCCTGGCCGAGTGCTCCGACATCCTGCCGCCCGGCCAGAACGGCAACGCCACCCTCGTCGACATCCTCGGCCACCAGGCGTTCGGCACCCGGCCCGCGCACTCGGCCGACCAGCTCGACCGGTACGCCAACCTCGTCTACAACTACGCCGGCCTCACCGACGAGCAGATCCCGTCGTACTTCAACGACGCCTCCTTCGGTGTGCCCGCCGGGCAGGTCGAACGCAGCTACTCCCCCCGCTCCGACGTGACCGTGGTCCGCGACAAGGCCACCGGCACGCCGCACGTCACCGGCACCACCCGGGCCGGGACCATGTTCGGGGCCGGCTACGCCGGAGCCGAGGACCGGCTGTTCACCATGGACCTGCTGCGCCATGTCGGGCGCGGCACGCTCACCCCGTTCGCGGGCGGCGCGGCGGGCAACCGCTCGCTGGAGCAGAGCGTGTGGCGCAACGCCCCGTACACCGAAGCCGACCTCCAGGCCCAGGTCAACGCCCTGCAGAACCTCGGCACCCGGGGCGCTCAGCTCTACACCGACGTGCAGAACTACATCGCGGGCGTGAACGCGTACATCGCCAAGTGCATGGCCGACCGCAACTGCCCCGGCGAGTACGTGCTCACCGGCCACCTCGACGCGATCACCAACGCGGGCGGCCCGGTGCAGTTCACGATGACCGACCTGATCGCCATCGCGGGCGTGGTCGGCGGCCTGTTCGGCGGCGGGGGTGGCGGCGAGATGGAGTCCGCGCTGGTCCGCGTCGCCGCGCGGGCCCGCTACGGCGCGGCCGAGGGCGACGCGGTGTGGAACGCGTTCCGCAGCCGCACCGACCCCGAGGCCGTGCTGACCGTGCACGACGGCACGAGCTTCCCGTACGGCGCGGCCGACGACAACGCCGCCGGAGTCGTGCTGCCGGACGCCGGTTCGGCCGTGTCCGAACCGGTCGTCACCAACCCCACCGGCTCGGCGACCAGCTCCGTCACCGCGCAGTCCGACATCGCCGCGGCCCTGGGCAGCCTGCGCATCGGCAACAAGAGCAAGGGCATGTCCAACGCCGCCGTGATCTCGGCCGCGCACTCGGCGACCGGCCACCCGATCGCCGTGTTCGGCCCGCAGACCGGCTACTTCTCCCCGCAGTTGCTCATGGTGCAGGAGCTGCAGGGCCCCGGCATCAGCGCGCGCGGCGCGGCGTTCGCCGGGCTCAACCTGTACGTGCTGCTCGGCCGGGGGCAGGACTACGCGTGGAGCGCCACCTCGGCGGCGCACGACATCACCGACACCTACTCGCTGCCGCTGTGCACCACCGACGGCAGCGCCCCGACCCTGGCCAGCAACAAGTACCTCTACCGGGGTGTCTGCACCGCGATGGAGGAGCTGTCGCACACCAACGCGTGGACGCCGAGCGTCGCGGACGGCACCGCCGCCGGGTCGTACAAGCTGGTCACGTACCGCACCAAGCTCGGCCTGGTGGCCTGGCGGGCCACCGTCGGCGGCGCGCCGCACGCGTTCACCCGGCTGCGCTCGACCTACCGGCACGAGGCCGACTCGGCGATCGGCTTCCAGATGTTCAACGACCCCGCCGCGATGGGCACCCCCGCCGACTTCAAGACCGCCGCGGGCAACGTCGGCTACTCGTTCAACTGGTTCTACGTGAACTCGACCGACACCGCCTACTTCATGTCCGGCAGCAACCCGCAGCGCGGCGCGGGGCACAACCCCAACCTTCCGGTACGCGGCGACGCGGCGTACGAATGGCTGGGTTACCAGCCCGACACCAACAACGCGACCTGGGCGGCCAACGCCACCCACCCGCAGTCGGTGAACCAGGACTACTACATCAGCTGGAACAACCGGCAGGCCAAGGACTTCGGGGCGGCCGACGGCGACTTCAGCTTCGGCTCGGTGCACCGCGGCGACCTGCTCGACGCCCCGGTCAAGGCGGCCATCGCGAGCGGGCACAGGTTCACCCGCGCCTCGCTGACCAGCCTCGTCGAGAACGCCGGGGTCACCGACCTGCGCGGCTGGAAGGTGCTCGACGACCTGCTCCGGGTGATCGAGAGCCAGGCCGTCACCGACACCGCGCTGGCCGCCGCCGTCACCAAGCTCAAGGCCTGGCAGCAGGCCGGAGCCCGGCGGGTGGAGACCACCCCCGGATCCAAGGTGTACGCCCACGCCGACGCGATCCGGATCTTCGACGCCTGGTGGCCGCTACTGGTGAGCGGCCAGTTCCAGGGCGCGCTCGGCAACGGCCTCTACCAGGCACTGGTCGACGCCATGTCGATCAACGAGTCGCCGTCCGGCGGCCAGAACGGCCCCGGCTCTCCCCTGCCCGGCTCGCTGAACTCGGCCCAGGCCCACAAGGGCTCCTCCTTCCAGCACGGCTGGTGGGGGTACGTCGAGAAGGACGTGCGGACCGTGCTCGGCGACCCGGTCGCGGGCGGGCTCGGGCGCACGTACTGCGGCAACGGTGTGCTCAGCGCCTGCCGCACCGTGCTGCTGTCCACGCTCGGCACCGCGAACGGGCAGGCCGCGACCGCGGTGTACCCCGGGGACGAGCACTGCGCGGCCGGGGACCAGTGGTGTGCCGACGCGATCCTGCAGTCGGCGCTCGGCGGCATCACCGCGCCGCTGACCGCCTGGCAGAACCGGCCCACGTACCAGCAGGTGGTGTCGTTCCCGGCCAAGCGCGGCCAGGACATCACCAACCTGGCCCAGGGACGCCCGGTCTCGGCCAACGGCAGCCAGCTGTTCTACCCGGTCGGCAACGCCGTCGACGGCAACCCGACCACGCGGTGGAGCAGCAGTTACGCCGACAGCCGGCAGATCACCGTCGACCTGGGCAGCGTACGCAGCATCGGCCGGACGATCCTGCGCTGGGAGGCGGCGTACGGGCGCTCGTACCGCATCGACGTCTCCACCGACGGCAGCACCTGGACCACCGCCTGGTCCACCACCACCGGCAACGGCTCCGTCGACAACAACACGTTCACCCCCGTCAACGCCCGCTACGTCCGCATGCAGGGCATCCAACGCGCCACCACCTACGGCTACAGCCTCTGGGAATTCGAGGTCTACACCCACTAACCCCGCCCCCACCTGCGACAACTCTTAAAGACTTGCGGCCTCCGAAGGACTCGGAGGCCGCAAGTCTTTAAGAGTTGCGAACGAGGGGTGGCCCAGGTCAGTGGGCGGCGGGGGCGGTGGCGTGGCCGTCGACGAGGTGGAGTTCGGTGTCGCAGGCGGCGGCCGCTTGCGGGTCGTGGGTGGCGAAGACGACGGCGGCGCCGCGGTCGGCTTCGGCGCGCAGGAGGGTCAGCACGGTCTGGCGGTTCGCGGCGTCGAGTTCGCTGGTGACCTCGTCGGCCAGCAGCACCGGGCCGCGCAGGGCCAGGCCGCGGGCGATCGCCGTACGCTGCTGCTGCCCGCCGGACAGCTCCTCGACCAGCTGCTCGGCCTGGTTCGCCAACCCGACGCGTTCCAGCGCCTCGGCGGTGAGCCGGCGCGCGTCGGCCGCCCGCACGCCCGCCGACACCAGTGCTACCAGCACGTTCTCGGCCGCGGTCAGGGTCGGGGCGAGCCCGTTGTGCTGCGGGATCAGGATGATGCCCTGGGTGACGGCCTGGTCGCGGTCGCGCAGCGGGGTGCCGTCGAGGGTGACCTGGCCCTCGACCGGGCGCAGCAGCCCGGCCAGCGCCCAGAGCAACGTGGTCTTGCCCGCGCCCGACGCGCCCGTGACGGCCAGGATGCGGCCCGGCTGGGCGGCCACGCTGATGTCGCGCAGCACCGCCCGGTCCTTGCCGTACGCCATGGTGATGCGGTCGGCGAGCAGCATCCGGGTCATCAGGCCACCTCACGGCTGTAGTCGGGGACGATCTGCCCGCGCCGGGAGTAGGCCGCCGCGTCGTCCTCGGGCTCGTACTCGTCGGCGACCACCACCGCGCTGCCCGGCTGGGCGGCGTGGGCCGGGGCCAGCAGCACCGTGCCGTCGGGGCGCGCGTGCACCCGCAGCCTGGTGCCGGGCGGGAGCAGCGCCAGCACGTCGGGCGGCAGGTGCACCGAGCCGTCCCGGCCGACCACGGCGAACTCCTCGCCGAGCCGTCCCTCGCCGCCGACCCGCCCGTCGCGGATGGTGACCTGGCGGCCCATACCCGCGCCGACCTCGGGGTCGTGGGTGACCACGACGACCGTGGTGCCGGCCCGGCGCACCGACTCCAGGGCCGCGATGACCTCGTCGCGGGCGCCCGAGTCGAGCTGGCTCGTCGGCTCGTCGGCGAGCAGCAGCCCGGGCTTGTGCGCCAGCGCCACGGCCAGCGCCAGGCGCTGCCGCTCGCCGGGGGTCAGCTCGTGCGGGCGCTGGCGCAGCCGGCCGCGTACGCCGAGCAGGCCGACCAGGGCCAGCACGTCGCGCGGGGCCGGCAGGTCGGCGACGCCGTGGGAGCGGGCGGCCCGCTGCGCGAAGCGCACGTTCTGCTCGGCGGTCAGGTAGGGCAGCAGGTTGCGCTCGGCGCCCTGCAGCACGACGCCCACCTCGGTGGCGCGCATCCGGGCGAGGTCCGACTCGGACGCCTTGGCCAGGTCGGTCTCGCCGACGGTGGCCCGCCCGGCGGCCGGCCGGATCAGCCCCGCGAGCAGCGAGAGCAGCGTGGACTTGCCGGAGCCGGACGGGCCCAGCAGGGCCACCGACTCGCCGGGCGCGATGTCCAGGTCCACCCCGCCCAGGGCGACCACGTCGTAGCCTTCCAGCCGGTAGATGTAGACCAGGCCGCGACAGGTAACCGTGCCGTTCACCGGCTGCCTCCTCGGATCAGTTCAGGGGTGGCCCGCTTGACCAGCCGGCCGCCGCGTACCACCGCCAGCACGAGCACGAGCAGCGCACCGGCGAACGCCAGCGGCAGCGCGTCCAGGGTGAGTCCGGGCACGAGCGCGCCGAGCACGTCCCCGGTCAAGTTGGGCGCTCCGGCGGTCCCGACGGTGACCAGCGGGATGCCGGGCAGCATCAGCGCCGCTGCCCCGACACCGACCAGCAGCCCGACGACCATCGGCAGGCCGATCAGCGCGAGCCGCTCCCGCCGCAGCGCGCGGCGCAGCACGTTCGGGCGTACGCCGGTGACGCGCAACGCGGCCAGCTCGGCCCGGCGGTCGCCTGCGCCCAGCCGGGTGCTGAGCATGAGCACGCCCAGCGCGAGCAGCGCGGCCGCGATACCGGCCAGCAGGTAGAGCCGCAGCCCCAGCGCGGGGGCGCGGCGGCCGAGCCGGGCCAGCTCGTCCGGCACCGTCTCGGTGCGCAGCACCTGCACGCCCTGGCCGGCCAGCTTCGCGGCGAGGTCGGCGGGGGCGTCCGGCGCGGCCCACACCTCGTAGCGCAGGTCGCTCGCGTCGGCCAGGCCCTGCGTCACGGAGGCGGCCCGGGTCGCCAGGTCGAGGTCGAACAGCAGGCCGCGCTCACCGGCGCGGGGCAGCAGCGCGGCCTTCTCCAGCACGCTGAACCCCTGCGGCGCCTCGGCGAACGCGGGCAGGTCGAAGTGCTCCGGATCGTCGCTGCTCGGCGCGGGGCCGGCCAGCACCGCGGGCAGCTCCGCGGGGGTGTCCAGGTAGGAGACGAGCACGTCGCCCTGGTCGGCGGAGTTCACGCTGAGGCCGAGCTGCGTGCCGGGAGTGACCCGTACGGTCGCGTTGGGCGTGCGGTCCACCAGGAAGTGCCACGCCTTCGACTCCGCGAAGCGCAGCGGCAGCTGCTGCCCGCCGGAGCTGAGCGACTGCACGGCCAGCTCCACCTGCACCGGGCCGCTCTCGCCGGCCTCCCGGCCGACCGCCAGGCCGACCACGCGACAGGGCGTGGCCGCGCAGGCGGGCGCGGGGGCGATGTAGTTGCGCGTGCCCTCCCGCAGCTTGCCCAGCCAGACGATGCTCGGCGGCTCACCCGGCGCGGACAGCACCGCGCCCAGCCGCGCCGGCGTCGCGCCGAGCGAACTCACCGTGGCTCGCGCGGTCAGCTGGCCGCCGACCTCGGCGACCTGCGGCGCGTCGGCGCGCAGGCGGCCCGCCAGCAGCGACAGCGTGGCGGCGTCGTGGTCGCGCCAGATGGCCACGGCGGGCAGCCGCTCGGACTGCACCCCGATCAGCTCGACCCGCTGGTTGTTGTAGAGCTCGTCGACGCGCACCACGGCCATCGAACGGTTCGTCGGATCGGCCGCGGCCAGCGCCTTGACCAGCGCCTGCGGGTGCTCGGCGGAGATGGCGTAGACGGTCGGCGCGCCGACCGCGTCGTCGGCCCGCTGGGCGCGGGCGTCCGCCGCGACGTCCCAGGCGGTGGCCGAGAAGGTCAGCAGCGCGACGGCGGCGGTGAGCACCGCGACGGTGCGGGCCGCGCCCGGCCGGCGCGACAGTTGCGCCGCGGAGAGCATGGCGGGCAGCCGGCCGCGGCGGCGGGCCAGGCCCAGCCGCACCCGCGACCACAGGCTGAGCAGGCGGCCCGCGAGCACGCCCGCGACGATGGCCAGTGCGGCCGGGGCCAGCAGCGCCAGCGGAGCCGACCGGTCGCGCAGCGCCGCGGCCAGCGAGGCGATCGCCAGCGCGGCGGCCACGCCCTCCAGCACGCCCGCGCGCCAGGTGCCGCGCTGCGGCACGCGCCGCAGCAGGCCGAGCACGCTGCGGCCGAGCGTGGCACGGGCGGCCAGCCAGGCGGCGAGGCAGGCGATCAGCAGGCCGCCCACGGCGGCGGCGAGCACGGGCCACCGGATCTCGGCGTGTACGCCCGCGGCGAGCACCGAACGTGCGGCCAGCTCGACCGCGCCCAGCCCGGCCGCCAGGCCCAGCGGAGCGCCGAGCACGATCAGCAGCAGTGTCTCGCCCAGTCCGAACCGGACCGTGCCGCCGGTGCCGTAGCCGCGCAGCCGGGCCAGCGCCAGCTCCGGGCCGCGCTCCTCGGTCAGCGCCGCGACCAGCAGCAGCAGCACGACGAAGGCGAGCAGCACCAGCGGCACCGCGATGATGGGCACGGTCCGCGCGAGGGCGTCCTGGTCCTTGGCGGCGTCCTCGACGATCGACGGGAGGGCCGTCTCGACCTGCAGCTCGAAACCGTTCAGCGCCAGGCCGAGCGTGCCCAGCTCGTCGCGCAGCGCGGTGACGTCGTCCAGCCGCACCTGACCGGGACGCAGCGGGTACGTCACGGACAGCGTGACCGGCACCGCGTCGCCCAGCCGCACGTCGTCCTCCGCGCCGGTGAACACGGCGTCCAGGCGCGGCGCGCCCTCGCCGCCCGACTGGGCCTGCGCGAAGTAGCCGTTGTTGCCCCAGTAGGAGTCGTCCGGGGCGAGCGGGGTGTAGAGGCCGACGACCTCATAGGACCGGACCGCCGCTTCGCCCTGCGCGGGGCGTACCGACACCTTGTCGCCGACCTCGACGCCGGCCTCGGCCGCGGCGCGCTCGCTGAGCAGCACCTGCTCGGCGTCGATGGCGCAGTCGCCGGTGATCCGCAGGTGCGCGCACGCGCCCTGGTGCCAAGCCAGCCGGGCCGCGAAGCGGTTGGTGCGGGTGCTGCTCAGCGTCGTGTCGACGCTGACCGAGCCGACGGGCCGGTCCAGCACCGCGGCCAGGTGAGGCGCCTTGGCCAGCGCCCCGTTGACCGTGGCCTGGGTGTCACCGACCGGCTGGTGTGCGGCCTCGGCGGTGTCGGCGCTGCCCTCGGCGGTCACGGTGACCGCGGCGGCGGTGGCCGGGGCCGCGCTCAGCGCGTCGGTCAGCACCGACTGCTGCGCGGCACGACCGTACGCCGGGGCGAGCACCGCCGCGGCGGTGGCGAACGCCGCGAGCGCCAGCACCACCGCCGACCGGCCGGAGCGGTGCCGGATGCCCCGCATCATGACGGACCAACCGGTCACCGTCGCCTCCACGCGTAAGAGCCCTATGTGCCCCGACACCTTAGCGATTGGTCAGTCCGCCCGTGAAGTCGCTTCGGCTATCGTTGCCAACCCGCATCCGAGCAGCTCTCGGCGCGGATTCACCTGCTCACGGAGCGTCATTTCGCGCATCCCGGCGCCGTGCCGCCGGGTATACGGCGTCACCGCATTTGCTCTGCACCCAATAGCTTGCTCTGCACCCACCGACGCAACAGAGCCTGCCCTCCGCGGCCCGCTGTTGCGTCCTGGGGTGCAGAGCAAGGGAATGGGTGCAGAGCAAATGCGTCGGCGGGGCATACCTGCCGGCGGACTGCGGACCGTGTCGGCGAACTGGCCACCGGGCGGACGCCGACCGCCGCCGTGACCGATGCGCGAGGTGCCCTGGCAGGGCGTGGGAGGACGGTGGCCCGCCCCTGCTCAGACCAGTTCGTCGAGCAGTTGGGTGGCTGCGGCGTACGGGTCGAGGGAGCCGGCGACGACCTTGTCGGCGAGCGCGGCGACGCCCTCGCCCGGCAGTTCGGCGAAGCGGGCGCGCAGCTGGCCCAGGGCCAGCGCCTCGATCTCGGCGGCGGCACGGCGGCGGCGGCGGACCGTGAGCTGATCGGTGTCGACCAACCAGGCCCGGTGCTCCTCGATGGCGGCGACGATGCCGTCGATACCCTCGGCCCGGGCCGCGACGGCCTTGACCACGCGCGGCCGCCAGTCGCCAGGACCCCGGTCGGACCCGCCAAGGGCGATCATGCCCTGGATGTCGCGGTGGGTGGCCTCCACGCCGTCACGGTCGGCCTTGTTGATGACGAAGATGTCGGCGATCTCCAGGATGCCCGCCTTGACGGCCTGGATCGCGTCGCCCATACCGGGTGCGAGCAGCACCAGGGTGGTGTCGGCCAACGAGGCGATCTCGACCTCGGCCTGCCCCACCCCGACCGTCTCCACGAGCACCACGTCGAAGCCGACGCCGGCCAGCACACGTACCGCCGCAGGGGTCGCCGCCGACAGCCCGCCGAGATGGCCCCGGCTGGACATCGACCGGATGTAGACGCCGGGGTCGGTGGCATGGTCCTGCATGCGAATCCGGTCACCGAGGATCGCGCCACCGGTGTACGGGCTCGACGGGTCGATCGCCAGCACCGCGACCCGCTTGCCGGCAGCCCGGAACGCCCGCACCAGCTCGTTGGTGGTCGTCGACTTGCCCACGCCCGGCGACCCGGTCAGCCCGACGACGATCGCGCCGCCCGCGGTCGGGGCCAGCGTCGCCGCGATCTCCGGCAGCGCCGCCGCCCCCGACTCCACCAGCGTGATCAGCCGCGCCACCGCCCTGGCCTCACCCTCCCGCGCCCGAGCGACCAACTCGGCGACCGACCGCTGCGGCGCAGGCGACAAGGACGGCATGCTCGGCTCGCTCATCAACTCAACCATTCACAGACAGCGGGACGGGGTCATCAACTTCGCCTCAGCTCTTAAAGAGTCGCGGCTTCCGGTGGCCCGGATTGCCGCGACTCTTTAAGAGCTGCGCCACGGACGGCGGCGCGGTGCGCCGGGGGCGGCGCGGAGCGGCGCCCCCGGGGCGGTGCTGGGTCAGGGGGCGACCTTGAGGATCAGGGCGTCGCCCTGGCCGCCGCCGCCGCAGAGGGCGGCCGCGCCGGTGCCGCCGCCGCGGCGCTTGAGCTCCAGGGCCAGGGTCAGGGCCAGGCGGGCGCCGGACATGCCGATGGGGTGGCCCAGGGCGATCGCGCCGCCGTTGACGTTCACGATCTCCGGGTCGATGCCCAGCTCGCGGGTCGACTGGATGCCGACCGCGGCGAACGCCTCGTTGATCTCGACCAGGTCGAGGTCGGCGGCGGTCAGGCCCTCCTTGGCCAGGGCCTGCTTGATGGCGTTGGCCGGCTGGGCGTGCAGGGAGTTGTCCGGGCCCGCCACGTTGCCGTGCGCGCCGATCTCGGCGAGCCAGGTCAGGCCCAGCTCCTGAGCCTTCTCCTTGCGCATGACCACGACCGCGGCCGCGCCGTCGGAGATCGGCGACGAGGAGCCGGCGGTGATGGTGCCGTCCTTGGCGAACGCCGGGCGCAGCTTGCCGAGGGTGTCGGCGGTGGTGTCGGGGCGTACGCCCTCGTCCTCGCTGATCACGATCGGGTCGCCCTTGCGGGCCGGGATGGTGACCGGGGCGATCTCCTCGGCGAAGCGGCCGTCCTTGATCGCGGCGGCGGCGCGCTGGTGCGACGCGGCGGCGAAGGCGTCCTGCTCGGCGCGGGTGATCTCGTAGCGGCCGTTGTGGCGCTCGGTCGACTCGCCCATCGAGCACTGGTCCCAGGCGTCGGACAGGCCGTCGTGGGCCATGTGGTCCTTGACCACGACGTCGCCGTACTTGTACCCGGCGCGCTGGCCGATCATCAGGTGCGGGGCGTTGGTCATGGACTCCATGCCGCCGGCCACCACGATGTCGAACTCGCCCGCGCGGATGAGCTGGTCGGCCAGCGCGATCGCGTCGAGGCCGGACAGGCAGACCTTGTTCACGGTGAGCGCGGGCACGCTCATCGGGATGCCGGCGCCCACGGCGGCCTGGCGGGCGGTGATCTGGCCGCCGCCGGCCTGCAGCACCTGGCCCATGATCACGTACTGCACCTGGTCGGGGGAGACCCCGGCGCGCTCCAGGGCGGCCTTGATGGCGACCGACCCGAGCTGCGTGGCCGACAGGTCCTTCAGGTTGCCGAGCAGGCGGCCCATCGGGGTGCGCGCTCCGCTCACGATCACAGAAGTCATGGGTTACCCCTCCGAGTGGCCTGGTTCACGTATCGCCTTAACGATGGTTCGGTCAGACTAACCGCATGACCGATCCCGCAGCCCTGTCGACCTCATCACAGGGCATTCCGTCACAGTCCGTGGGTCTGCAGCGCATCGATCACGTGGGCATCGCGGTGCCGGATCTCGACGCCGCCATCGCCTTCTACGAAGGTACGTTCGGGATGACCTGCGTGCACACCGAGACCAACGAGGAGCAGGGCGTCCGCGAGGCGATGCTCCAGGTCGGGCCGAGCCCCGGCGGCGGGGCCGTGCAACTGCTCGCGCCGCTGCGCCCCGACTCCCCCATCGGCAAGTTCCTGGACCGCAGCGGCCCCGGCATCCAGCAGATGGCATACACCGTCGCCGACATCGACGCGACCTGCGCCGCCCTGCGCGAGCGCGGGGTGCGGCTGCTCTACGAGACCCCGAAGCGCGGCACCGCGGGCTCGCGGATCAACTTCGTGCACCCGAAGGACGCCGGCGGCGTGCTGGTCGAGCTGGTGGAGCCCGGCCACGGCCACTGACGGCCCCGCGGCCACGGCGGCTGAATGATCGTTAAGCCGAGCGTGGACTTTTTCACACACCCGTTCCCGCCGAAGCTACCGACCAGTAACGTCCGGCTCACCTGACCCGCCATGTGTGCCCGACCACATGGCGACCCGCAGGAGGGCCCGCCAAGGATGGCCCGCAGACCCGGAACTCACCGCCCGCAGCGCGAGCGCGGGACGCCGCAGTTCCCTCACCACGGAGGTGGCGCCGTGCAAGACATCCTCGACGTGATCATGGAAGCCGAGAACGCGGCCGACCCGGCCGCGCGGCTGCGGAGCCTGGCCGACGTGCCGGTGCCCGCCTCCTACCAGGGGATGGTGGTACGCGAGGACGAGACCACCATGTTCGACGGACTGGCCACTCGCGACAAGGACCCGCGCAAGGCCCTCCACCTGCAGGAAGTGCCGGTGCCGGAGCTCGGGCCGGGCGAGGCGCTGATCGCCGTGATGGCCAGCGCGGTCAACTACAACACGGTGTGGACGTCCATTTTCGAGCCGCTGTCGACGTTCGGGTTCCTGAAGCGATACGGACGCTTGTCGGCGCTGACGAAGCGGCACGACCTGCCGTACCACGTGGTGGGTTCGGACGCGGCGGGCGTGGTGCTGCGCACCGGCGCGGGTGTGACGAAATGGCAGGCCGGCGACCAGGTCGTGGCGCACTGCCTCAACGTCGAGCTGGAGGACGCGGCCGGCCACGACGACACCATGCTCGACCCGCAGCAGCGCATCTGGGGCTTCGAGACCAACTTCGGCGGGCTGGCCCAGCTCGCCATCGTCAAGGCCAACCAGCTCATGCCCAAGCCCGCCCACCTGACCTGGGAGGAGGCGGCCAGCCCGGGGCTGGTCAACTCCACCGCGTACCGGCAGCTGGTGTCGCACCACGGCGCGAACATGAAGCAGGGCGACGTCGTGCTGATCTGGGGTGCGAGCGGCGGGCTCGGCTCGTACGCCACGCAGATGGCGCTCAACGGCGGCGCGATCCCGGTGTGCGTGGTGTCCTCTCCGGAGAAGGCGGAGATCTGCCGCCGGATGGGCGCCGACCTGGTCATCGACCGCGCTGCCGAGGGCTACCGGTTCTGGTCCGATGAGCACACCCAGGACCCGGCCGAGTGGAAGCGCTTCGGGGCGCGCATCCGCGAACTGACCGGCGGCGAAGACCCCGACATCGTGTTCGAGCACCCGGGCCGGGAGACCTTCGGCGCGAGCGTGTACGTCGCCAAGAAGGGCGGCACGATCGTCACCTGCGCCTCGACCAGCGGCTACGAGCACCAGTACGACAACCGCTACCTGTGGATGTCGCTCAAGCGCATCATCGGCAGCCACTTCGCCAACTACCGCGAGGCGTGGGAGGCCAACCGCCTGATCGACCTGGGCCGGGTGCACCCGACGCTGTCGAAGGTGTTCCCGCTGGAGCAGACGGGCCAGGCCGCCTACGAGGTGCACCGCAACACGCACCAGGGCAAGGTCGGTGTGCTGTGCCTGGCTCCGGCGGAGGGGCTCGGCGTACGCGATCAGGAGAAGCGGGCCCGCCACCTGCCCGCGATCAACCGCTTCCGCGGGGTGTGACCTCGGGCTCACCACTGGTGAAGACACGGAAGGCGGAAGCGCAACGGCGCGCTTCCGCCTTCCGGCATTTCCGGCAATACTGACTATTGGCTTCCGGTATGGATCTTCCGGCTGGAATGGCACTGGCACTTTCGGCCTCTCCGGCCCACATCCGGTGGGCGAAAGTGACCCCACGCCCTTGCGCGACACCCGGGGTCATCTGCGAGTATGTCCCAATGTCCCAGCAGCCCTCCTCCGTCGCGTTCTTCGATGGCGCGAATACCCAACAAGACTTCACAGTCGTCCTGCGCGGTTTCGACCGCGAGCAGGTAAACGCGTTTGTCGGTCGCCTGAACGCTCAGCTTGCCCAGTCGGAGCAGGCACGCGCGGAGGCCGAGCAGCGCATGAACGACGCCCAGCGTCGTCTGCGCCAGGCTGAGCAGCGGCTCAACTCGGTCGAGCAGAAGCTGACCGACACGAGCAAGCAGCTGGAAGAGAACAGCCGCCCCACCCTGTCCGGCCTCGGCACCCGCGTGGAGCAGATCCTGCGGCTCGCCGAGGAGCAGGCCAACGACCACCGCGGCGAGTCCAAGCGCGAGTCCGAGGGCATCCTGTCCGCGGCCCGCCTGGAAGCCCGCGAGATCACCGACAAGGCGCGTGCCGAGGCCGCCGCCATGAAGGCGACCGCCGAGCGCGAGGCCGGCAACCTGCGCACCGCCGCCGAGCGCGAGGCCGCCGAGGTCCGGGTGCAGGCCCGCCGGGAGGCCGACACGCTGCGCGCCGACGCCGACCGCGAGACCAAGCAGCTGCGCACCGCCACCTCGCACGAGGTCGCCGAGCTCAAGGCGACGGTCGAGCGCGAGGTCGCGACGCTGCGCGCCACGGCCGAGCGGGAGATCACCCAGCTGCGCGCCAAGGCCGCCCGCGAGGCGGAGGAGAAGCGCGCCGAGGCCTCCAAGATGCTGGCCGACGCGCGGGACAAGCGCGACAAGGACCTGCAGGCCCTGCAGCTGGAGCTGGCCGAGCGTCGCGAGAAGTCCGAGCGCGAGGAGTCGCAGCGCCACTCCTCCGCCGTGGCCGCCACGCAGAAGCTGGTCGGCGAGGCTGAGGAGCGCGCCCGTGCCGCCGAGGACCGGGCCAAGGAGATCGAGCAGCGCGCCGAGGCGCGCCGGGTCGAGTCCGAGCGGACCGCCGTCGAGACGACCGAGAAGGCTCGCGTCGCCGCGGAGAAGGCCGTCAACGAGGCCAAGGCCGAGGCGCACCGCCTGGTGTCCGAGGCCCGCAACGAGGCCGAGCTGACCACCACGGCCGCGCGCCGCGAGGTCGACGACCTCACCCGCCAGAAGAACGCGGTCACCGCACAGCTCGGCCAGATGCTGTCCGGCCTGGCCGGCATCGTCCCGGGCGTCGGTGCGCCGGCCCCGGCGGCCGCCGAGGAGAAGCCGAAGGCGGAGAAGGCCGAATAACGACCCGATCCACATCTGATCACGCCGCGCCCGCAACCTGTCGGGCGCGGCGTGACCTTTTATGTGAAGATGGACCGCATGTCGCACGGCGGAGACCTGTTCGCACTCGGTGAGGGCGTCTCATCGGAACCCAGCTTCGATACGTCCCTCAAGGGCTTTGACAAGAAGCAGGTGAACCGATACGTCGTCCAGGTCGAGTCCGAACTGGCGACCCTGGCCGCCGAGCGGGACCAGGCCATCTCGCAGCTTCAGGCGCTGGCCGGGCAGGTGCAGCAGCTCCAGCTGGAGCTGGCCGACGCCGCCCGCCGCGCCGTGCCGTCGCGGGTCTCCTTCCGGCACCTGGGCGCGCGGGTCGAGCAGATCCTGTCGCTGGCCGAGGACCAGGCCGACGACCTGCGCAACGGAGCCGCGCAGGAGATCGCCGACCAGCGTGCCGAGGCCGAGCGGCTGCTCGCCGACGCCCGTGACCGCGCCGCCACCGCGTCCCGCGACTTCGACCTGGCGCTGGCCTCCCGCCGCGCCGAGGAGCGCAAGGCCGAGGAGCAGCACCGCACCGAGCTGACCGAGGAGACGCAGCGGCTGCGCGCCGAGGCACGCGAGCTGCTCAGCCACGCCCAGACGGAGGCGCAGGGCACCCGCACCGCCGCGGCGCAGGAGGCCGCCTCCCGGCGCATCCAGGCCGACAAGGAGATCGCCGCCGCGCGCGCCGAGACCGAGCGCCACGCGGCGGAGAGCCGCGCTCAGGCCGAGCAGCAGCTCGCCGCGGCCGCCGCGGAGGCCGAGCAGCGGGTGGCGGCGGCCACGGCCGAAGCCGAGCAGCGGGTGGCCGCGGCGCACGCGGAAGCCGAGCGGCAGCTCGCCGCCGCGACCGCGGCGGCCGCGCAGAAGCTGGCCGAGGTCGAGGTCCAGGCGACCCAGCGCACCGACCAGGCCGAGCAGGAGGTGGCGCTGGCCCGTGGGCGAGCCGCCGCCGAGCAGGCCGCCGCGGACACGGCCAAGCAGCAGTACGAGGACGGCCAGACCCGCCTGGTGGCGATGCGGGCCGACATCACGCAGGTCGAGCACCGGCTCGCCGAGCTCAAGCAGCAGCTGCACGTCGAGCTGGAGCGCCTGGCCAAGGCCCAGCGCGAGGCCGAGGAGGCCGAGCGCCGCCGCGCCGAGGCGACCCGTCCGGCCGAGGAGCCGACCCAGGCCATCGCGATGCCCGCCCCTCCCGTGCCGGCTGCTCCACCCGCGCCTGTCGCACCGGTGCCGACCGCACCCGCGCAGCAGCCGGATCAGGCGCAGGGAAAGCCCGCGGCCCAGGCTCCGGCCGGGGACGAGCCCACGATCATGCTTGCCGGCAACGAGCCCACCATCAGCCTCGACGGCAGCAGCAGCGACGCCGGGGCCGCCAGCCGCTGAGCCGTTCGCCGTCGCGCTTGCCGGGCCGTCGCACGGTCCCCGTTTTTCATAGACGTTGGCCTATCTCATCGAATTCGCGAGCCGGATTTTCGATGAGATAGGCCAACGTCTTTCCCGGGCGGGCTCGGTGCGCGGCCGTCGGCCGGACGGCGCGCCGCGAACCCGTGTTCGCGACGGAGTCAGCGCGGCTTGTCGGCGAATGCCGCTACGGTGCGGTCGGCGTAGGCGCTGGCATCGCCGTACTCCATGGGGCCTGTCCAGTCCTTGGGAAGCGGGGTCTCGACCTGCGGGGCGACGCGGCGGACGATCTCGTCAAGCACCGTCTCGGCGTCGCCGACCCACAGGTGCTTCGCGCCGGGCACGCCCACGACCTCGGCGTGCGGGATCGCGGCGAAGCGCTCCTTCGCCTCGGCCGGGCGCAGGTAGTCGTCGTGCTCGGGCACGAGCGCGGTCACCGGGCGGCGCGACTGCGCCCATACCGCCAGATCCTCGGGCTGGGAGAAGCGCAGCGGCGGGGACAGCAGGATCGCGCCGGTGATCGCCGGATCGCAGCCGTACTTGAGCGCCAGGTCGGTGCCGAAGGACCAGCCGACCAGCCACAGATTCGGCAGCTCGTGGAACTCGGCGTACTCGATGGCGGCGGCGACGTCGAAGCGCTCCCCCACCGCGTTGTCGAACGCGCCCTCGCTGGTGCCGCGCACGCTGGACGTGCCGCGGCTGTTGAAGCGCAGCACGGCGATCCCGGCCAGCGCGGGCAGCCGCCAGGCGGCCTTGCGGTACACGTGGCTGTCCATCATGCCGCCGTGCGTGGGCAGCGGGTGCAGGCAGATCAGGGTGGCGACCGGGTCGCGGTCGGCTGGCAGCGCCAGCTCCCCGACCAGCTTCAACCCGTCGGCGGTATGCAGTTCGATGTCGTGGCGCCGAGCGGGCAGGATCGAGTTGGCACGGATCGCGGTCACGCCTACAGTCTGCCCGCGCACCGGCCCGCCCTACCCCCTGACGTCGCGGTGATCACACCCGGCCGCTCAGCCGTAACGGGGCGCGTTGCGGGACCGTTCGACGTTGGGTTTGCGCTGGTGCCGACCCTGCCAGCAGCTGCTGTGCCAGTGCCTGCGGTCGCCCGCGTCACCCCAGCCCTGCGACGGCCAGGCGACCACGTGCGGCACCCCGGGCCGGATGTCCTGGTGGCACCCCGGGCACTTGTAGACCTTGTCCGACCGCTCCCCGCTCAGATGCCGGACGGTGAACTCCCCGTCCGGATCGTCGTGCACGTACTCCACCCCGCGTCGCGACATGGCCTCATCGAGATCGCGCTCCGGGCGATCCTTCTTGTTGTTACGACGCGGACTCATGTCCCCAAGATACGGCGCGCCCCGCGAGACTCGACGATCTTGCACGAATGGCCCCTGTCACGCCCGTTTTGCGCGTGTCGTCCGGGACACCCGTGCAAGATCGCCGCCTGGACGGCGTGGGGGTCAGCGGTGGGTGTGGTCGCGGAAGCCGCGGCCGGTTTTGCGGCCGAGGTAGCCCGCCGTGACCAGGTGCTCCAGGAGGGGCGCGGGAGAGAAGCCGGGTTCGCGGAGTTCGAGGTAGAGCTCGCGCTGGATGGCGAGGGAGACGTCGAGGCCAACCACGTCGAGGAGTTCGAAGGGGCCCATGGGGTAGCCGCAGCCGAGTTTCATGGCAGCGTCGATGTCGTCTGCCGTGGCGTAGCTGGCTTCGAGCATCTTCACCGCGTCGTTGAGGTACGGGAACAGCAGGGCGTTGACTATGAAGCCGGCGCGGTCGGCGCAGTCTACGGCGGTCTTGCCGAGACTGGAGACCACGGCGTCGGCGGTGGCCAGGGTGGCGGCGCTGGTACGGATCGTGGCGACGACCTCGATCAGCGGCATGACCTGGGCGGGGTTGAAGAAGTGCAGGCCGACCACGTCCGCGGGGCGGTGGGTGGCCATGGCGCACTCGACGACCGGCAGGCTCGACGTGGTCGTGGCCAGTACGGTGCCGGGCTTGCAGATCTCGTCGAGGCTGGCGAACAGCGCCTTCTTGACGCTCAGCTCCTCGACGACGGCCTCGACGACCAGGTCCACGTCGGCCAGGTGGTCCAGGTTGGTGGACCAGGTGATCCGGCTGATGGCCGCGTCGCGCTCGGCCTCGCTGAGCTTGCCCCGCACCACGCCCTTGTTCAGCGAGGTCTTCACGGACTCGCAGACCTTCGCGGACTTCTCCGCGCCGCGGGTCACGCTCAGCACCTCGTACCCCGCCTTGGCGAAGACCTCGATGATGCCGGTGGCCATGGTGCCCGAGCCGACGACGCCGACGCTGCCGATCGGGCGGGCGGCGGCCTCGTGCTCCCCGGCGGCCGGGGTCAGCTCATCGGCGACCACGACCGGCGAGCCCTGCTTCTCGTACGTGTAGAAGCCGCGGCCGGACTTGCGGCCCAGCAGGCCCGCGGTGACCATCTGCTTGAGCAGCGGGGCCGGGGCGTGCCGGCGGTCGCGGCCGCCGCGGCGGTACATGGTGTCGAGGATCTCGTACGCCGTGTCGAGGCCGATCAGGTCCATCAGCGCGAGCGGGCCCATCGGCAGGCCGCAGCCCAGCTTCATGGCCGCGTCGATGTCCTCGCGGGTGGCGTAGTGGTTCTCGAACATGGTGACGGCGTGGTTCAGGTAGCCGAACAGCAGCGCGTTGGCGATGAACCCGGCCCGGTCGCTGATGGTCACGTCGGTCTTGCCGAGGCGGGCGATCAGCGCCTCCACGTCGGCGACGACCTCTGGCGCGGTCACCACGGTACGGATGATCTCGACGAGCTTCATCACCGGCGCGGGGTTGAAGAAGTGCACGCCGATGACCTGGTTGGGCCGGTGCGTGGCAACCGAGATCTCGGTGACCGACAGCGAGCTGGTGTTGGTGGCGAGGATGGCGTGCGGCGGGCAGACCTTGTCCAGCTCGGCGAAGATCGCCTGCTTGAGGTCCAGGTGCTCGGGCACCGCCTCGATCACGAAGTCGACGCTGTGCAGCGCCGCCAGGCCGACCTGGAAGTCGACCCGGGAGTGCAGCGTGTCGCGGTCCTGCTCGGACAGCTTGCCCTTGGCCACGGCGCGGTCGGTCGAGCCGGTCAGGTTGGCCCGGCCCCGCTCCAGCGCGCCCTCGCTGATCTCGACGGCCACGACGTTCAGGCCGTTGCGCGCGAATACCTCGACGATGCCGGCGCCCATGGTGCCGAGGCCGACCACGCCCACCGTGTTGATTTCGCGAGCCACAGTGCCCATCCCATCTCCCGAACGATCGCTAAGGTTACTCGGGAGTCTGCCATGGCCCATGCGTCCCCACAGCGGCTGCCGCAAGTGAACATAGCCACTCGTCACGTACTGACGAAAGCAAGGGCACCTTGCCATCGCTCCGCGATGTACAAGGTGCCCTTCTTAACATCTGGGTGACATCAGCCCAGGCCAGCGGCCGCGCGGGTAGGTCAGGGGGCGTCGCGCGGGGCGGCGCGCACGGCTGCGGCCACGGTCTCGGCACCCGCACGGCCCAGGGTGATCGTGTAGTGGTTCACATCCGGAACGTCGTGCTCCGTCACGCCGGGCAGCCACTCGCTCGCCCGGCCCGGCGGGTAGAGCGGGGAGTCCGGGTCGTCGAACATGCCGCGCGGGGCGCGCAGGAACACGGCGGGGCGGGGCAGCGGTTCCGGCGTCATACCCGGCAGCGCGTAGAGGTCCTGGCCGTCGCGGACCGCGGCCTCCATCCGGCACGCGGCCCGCAACTCCGGCTCCTGCCCGACCACGTCGTACGCGAGATACGGGTCGGCCCCCTCGGGCCACGGGTCGAACGACGGATGCTGCCGCCACAGCGCCAGGTACGCGGCCCGGTCCGGGAAGGTCATGTTCAGCCGGGCGAAGACGGCGCCCACGGTGGTGGCGATCGCCTCCTCCAGCGCGGCCGCGCCCGCCGATGCGTCGACGCCCGGCGGCAGCGGCAGCGCGGCCCCACCGTCGACCAGGACCAGGCGCTCGACCAGCTCCGGGAATCGGCGCGCGGTCTCGGCGACCACGAAGCCGCCCATGGAGTGGCCGACCAGAAGCACCGGGGTGTCGGTGTACGCGCGGATCACCTCGGCCACGTCGGCGGCGTGCTCGGCCATGCCGTACGGGCCCGGCAGGTCCCGGCTGCCGCCCCGGCCGCGCAGGTCCACCGCGACCACCCGGTGGTCGCGGCCCAGCTCCGGCCCGATCAGGGTCCAGGCCAGGTGCGACGACGTGATCCCATGCACCGCGACGATCACCGGACCGTCCTCGCCCCACACGCCCACCCGCAGCTCACCGCCGCGCACGGGCACGCTCTCCAGCCGGTACGCCACCAGGTCGCTCATCGCCGCTCCTCACTCGTCGTGCGCCGGATGCTGCCACACCGCGCGCGTCCTGCCAGTGGTGTCCGCCCACACAACTAAGTCGGTTGCTCGGGGCATGCGGGGGCGGGAGCATTCTCGGCATGTCGACACTCAAGGTCACCGCGGAACGGCTGGTGATCCACCCGCACCCCAATGCCGACGCGCTCGAACTCGCCGAGGTGGGACGGCTGCGCGCGGTGGTCGCCAAGGGCGCCTACCGCACCGGGGACCACGCCGTTTACCTGCCCGAAGGCTCGGTGCTGCCGGAGCCGCTGATCGCCGAACTCGGCCTCACCGGACGCCTCGCGGGCGCGAGCAAAGACCGCATCACCGCGGTACGCCTGCGCGGCGAGCTGTCCCAGGGCATCGTCTGCCTGCCCAAGGCACTGTCCGACCTGGACCTCGTCGCGGCCGCCGCGGCGGGCACGGACTTCGCCGAGGTGCTCGGCGTGGTCAAGTGGAACCCGCCGGTGCCGGTGCACCTGGCCGGTGACATGGAGCCCGCCGCCGACCTGCTGCCATGGCTGGAGGTCGAGAACATCCGCCGCTACCCGGACCTGTTCACGGCCGGGGAGCCGGTGATCGCCACCGAGAAGATCCACGGCTCGGCCACGCTGATGACGTTCGTCGCGGCGACCGGCGCCGTGTACGCGTCGTCGAAGGGCTTCGGCAAGCAGCGCCTGGCCATCAAGGAGGCCGGCACCAACCTCTACTGGCGCGCGATCCGGACGTTCGACCTGCCCACCTTCGCCGGGGCGGTCGCCGCCGCGGTCGGCGCCACCCGGGTCGGCGTGTTCGGCGAGGTGTTCGGCCGGGGCGTGCAGGACCTGCCGTACGGCGCGAACGCCGGGGTGCGCCCCGGGTACGCGGTGTTCGACGTGTGCGTGGACGACGGGGAAGGCGTGCGCTGGCTGACGCTGGACGAGTACGCGCCGCTCGCCGCCGAGCACGGGGTGCCCCTGGTTCCGGTGCTGTACCGGGGCGCGTACGACGAGCAGGCGCTGATGGCGCTGGCCGACGGCACCGAGACGGTCTCCGGCACGGGCGCGAACCTGCGCGAGGGCCTGGTCGTGCGGTCACTGCCCGAGCGCTACAGCCCGGTGACCGGCGGCCGCGCCATCGGCAAGCTCGTCTCCCCCGCCTACCTCACCCGCAAGGGCGGCACCGAGTACGAGTGACCGCCTTCCAGATCTTGACGGTTTCCCGTGGTCCCGACTACGGGAAACCGTCAAGATCTGCCTGGAGTCCGGTTGTTCGAGCCGGTCGCGTGGATCTCGACGGCGAGGCACTAGCCTGTCAGCGTGCGTTATGTCGTGATCACAGGTGTGTCCCGCGGGCTGGGCGAAGCCCTGCTCAACCAGTTCGAGACCGACGAGGACACCGTGGTGCTCGCGCTGGGTCGCGGCTTCACCGACGCGCAGCGCATCAATGCCGGCAAGCGGCTGATCCTGCGCCACTGCGAGCTGGCCGAGCCGTCCACCCTGCCGCACGCGTCCGAGCTGAGCGAGCTGTTCGAGGACGCCGACGAGGTGGTGCTGATCCACAACGCCGCGGTGGTCGCCCCGATCGGGCCGATCGGCGACCTGGAACCCGACGAACTGGCCAACGCGGTGGCGGTGAACCTGACCGCACCCATGCTGCTGACGAACTCACTGCTCGCGGCACTGCCCGCCACCGCCTCCCGCGCCGTGATCATGTTCGTCTCCTCGGGTGCGGCGCACCGGATCATCGACGGCTGGTCGGCCTACTCGGCGACCAAGCGCGGAGCCGAGGAGTTCTTCGCGCACCTGGCCGAGCAGTGCTCGGACGATCCGCGGATCAAGGTTGAGGTCGTCAACCCGGGCGTGATGGACACGGGTATGCAGGAGACGATCCGGTCCGCCCGGTTCGCGGGGCGGCAGCGCTTCCTCGACCTGTACGAGAACGACGAACTGCCCGACCCGGCCGCGATCGCGGCCCGGCTGATCGAGGACCACCTTCAGGCGTGAGGATGTTTCGGATTACTCACGAGTAGGCCTAGACTGCGCGCGTGACCACCACCTCATCCCTGCCGCCCGGCGCGAGTGTCGTCGAGGCCGGCGAGCTGATCTCGACGAACCCCGCCACCGGCGACGAGGTGGCCCGCCTGCCCGTCGCGACCGCCGCTGACGTGGCCGCCGCCGTCGAGCGGGCCCGCGCCGCCGCTGCCTGGTGGGCCGGACTGGGTTGGCGCGAGCGCCGCCGGCGCCTGCTGCGCTGGCGCAGCCTGCTGGTCGCCCGCATGCAGGAGCTGGCCCAGCTGATGCACCGCGAGGGCGGCAAGCCGGTCGACGAGGCGCTGCTGGAGATCGTCGTCTCGGTCGACCACGCCGCCTGGGCCGCCAAGCACGCCCGCAAGGTGCTCGGCCCGCGCCGCGTCGGCGGCTCGCTGATGCAGTCCGAGTACGCCGCGCACCTGGAGTACCAGCCGTTCGGCGTCATCGGCGTGCTCGGCCCGTGGAACTTCCCGATCTTCACGCCGTTCGGTTCCATCGCGTACGGGCTGGCCGCGGGCAACGCCGTGGTCTTCAAGCCCAGCGAGTACACCCCCGCCGTGGGCCAGTTCTACGTCGACGCGTTCAACGAGGTCGTGCCGGAGCACCCGGTGCTGCAGATCGTGCACGGCGGCGGCGAGACCGGCGCGGCGCTGTGCCGCTCGGGCGTGGACAAGCTGGCCTTCACCGGCTCGGCGGCGACCGGCCGCAAGGTGATGGCGGCCTGCGCGGAGACGCTGACGCCCGTGCTGATCGAGTGCGGCGGCAAGGACGCGCTGATCGTGGACGACGACGCCGATCTCGACGCGGCGGCCGAGGCCGCGGCCTGGGGCGCGAACTTCAACGCCGGGCAGGCCTGCGTCGGCATCGAGCGGGCGTACGTGCACGAGCGGGTCTACGACGAGTTCGTGGGCAAGCTGGTGGCGCGGACCGAGAAGCTGACCGTGGGCGAGCAGGTCGGCCCGATCACCATGCCCGGCCAGCGCGACATCATCGCCCGCCACATCGACGACGCCCTGACCAGCGGCGGCCGTGCCCTGCTCGGCGGCCCGGACTCGGTGCAGGGCTCGTACGTCAAGCCGACCATCCTGGTCGACGTGCCGGAGTCCTCGGCCGCCGTACGCGAGGAGACCTTCGGCCCGACCATCACCGTCACCAAGGTCGCCTCCGTCGAAGAGGCGATCGCACTGGCCAACGACTCGGCGTACGGCCTCGGCTCGGCGGTGTTCTCCAAGCGCCACGGCATGGCCATCGCCCGCCGACTGAAGACCGGCATGACCGCCGTGAACTCGGCCTTCTCCTTCGCCGTGCTCCCGACCCTGCCCTTCGGCGGAGTTGGCGCGTCCGGCTTCGGCCGCATCCACGGCGCCGACGGCCTGCGCGAGTTCACCCGCGCCAAGGCCATCGCCCGCCGCCGCCTGCCCAGCCTGCCGCCCCTGCTCACCTTCGACCGCAAACCCTCGGCCGTGAAACTGGCCCTGGCCGTGACCCGACTCCTACACGGCCGCGACCGCTGACCCACCCACGACAAAGGCCCCCGGCACATCCCCCGGGGGCCCCACCGTTTCCGCACTCGGGTGTCAGAAGAGGGTCAGTTCGTCTTTCTTGGTGCCGCGCAGGCGGTCGTAGTCGACGACCACGCAGCGGATTCCTCGGTCTTCGGCGAGGACTCGGGCCTGGGGCTTGATCTCCTGGGCGGCGAAGATGCCGGCCACGGGGGCCAGCAGCGGGTCGCGGTTGAGCAGTTCCAGGTAACGGGTGAGCTGCTCCACGCCGTCGATCTCGCCACGGCGTTTGACCTCGACGGCGACGTGGCCGCTCGACGCGTCGCGGCAGAGCAGGTCGACGGGGCCGATGGCGGTCATGTACTCGCGGCGGACCAGGGTGAAGCCCTCGCCGAAGGTGTGCGGGGCGGCGGCGAGCAGTTCCTGGAGGTGGGCTTCGACACCGTCCTTCTGGAGGCCGGGGTCGGGGCCGAAGACGTGGGACGTGTCCTCGAAGATCTCCTCCAGGGCGATCCGGAGCTCCTCGCCGGCCTTGTTGACCACGCGCCACACGCCGGGCTCCTCGACCAGCTTGCAGGGCGGGCTCATCCAGTTCAGCGGCTTGTAAGCCCGGTCGTCGGCGTGGATCGAGACCGAACCGTCCGCCTTCACGATGAGCAGGCGTTTGGCGGAAGGGAGATGGGATGACAGCCGTCCGACGTAGTCGACGGTGCACCGGGCGATGACGAGACGCACCGAACCAGCCTAAGGGACGCGTATCCGTCGTAGCGTTCGCGTCCGTTGCACCGCCGGGGCATGCTGGGATCGTGCTCGAACTACTGACCGGCACGGGGCTGGCCACGGCCGCGGGGCTCAACGCGTACATCCCGCTCCTCGTGATCGGCATGCTGGACCGGTACACGAACCTGATCAATCTGCCTTCCACCTGGTCCTGGCTGAGCAACGGCTGGGTGCTGCTGATCCTCGCGGTGCTGCTGGCGATCGAGTTCGTCGCGGACAAGGTGCCGGTGGTGGACAGCGTCAACGACGTGGTGCAGACCGTGGTCCGGCCGACCGCGGGCGGCATGGCGTTCGCGGCGGGCACGGGTTCCGAGACCGTCACGGTCACCGACCCGTCGGCGTTGTGGACGCAGAAGCTGTGGATACCGATCGTGATCGGCCTGCTCATCGCGTTCACCGTGCACGGCGCGAAGGCGACCGCCCGGCCGGTGCTGAACGTGGCCACGGTCGGCATGGCGGCCCCGGTGGTCTCGACCGTCGAGGACGGCGCGAGCGCGGGCCTGTCGGTCGTCGCGATCATCGTCCCGTTCCTGGTGATCATCTTCCTGATCGGCCTGGTGTGGTGGATGGTGACGGCCAGACGACGCCGGCGGCAGCGTCGCGCGATCGGGGCACTGTCGGAAAAGTAGCTCTGGCCACCAGGCGTGGCGAAAGCGTGATAAACGGGCGAAAACGTCATACTCTCGCGGAGGAGTTCCATCCGATCCCCCGTGGAGGTCTCGTGGCCAGCGTCGCCGAGGTCAAAGCCGCCATCGATGCCGCCATGCTGCACGTGCAGGAAGGCCAGGACGCGGTCCGTTCCGCCAACGACCGGCTCGGCGAGGCGCAGCTCAGCCTCGCGACCGCCGTCGAGGGGTCCGGGCACGAGGCCGTGACCGCCGCGCAGGCCGCACTCGCCCAAGCCGCCTCGGAACTCGAGGAATGCCTCACCGCGACGCTGCACGCGGTGGAGCAGGCTGAGTCGTACGTCGCGACGCTGTGAGCCGGGTATGAGTCTCGTTCAAGATCTCGCGGATCAGCTCCGGGTCGCCCGGGAGGAACTGCCGCTGCCGCAGGTTTCGGCAGCCGCCGAGCGGCTGCGCAGCGCGACCGGGCTGCTGGCCTGGGTGCTGCACCACAGCGCGACCCCGGTCAGCGTGCCCGACCTGAGTCGTGCCGTCGAGCGCCTGGACCACGCCGCCGCCGCGCTGCGTGTCGCCCAGGACCGGCTCGACGAGTACGCGCTGGCGCTGGGCATGCCCATCGACACTCACGCCCGCCACCACGAGGGCTGGCCGAGCGCCGTGCCCGCCCAGGCCCCGCGCGGCGAGGCCAGCGGCTCCGCCGACTGCCGTCTGGCCGACTGGTGGGGCGAGCGGATCGCCGCGCTCACCGGCGAGGAGTTCTCCGCGTCGACACTCGTCGGCGACCGCGCCGACGCCGCACAGTCCAGCGCCGAGCTGCTGCGCCGCTGCGTGCAGGCGGCCCACGACGGCGACCGCCGGCGGCTGCACCGGCACCTGGCCGCCGCCGGACCCGCCGTCGGCCTGGGCCTGGCTGCCATCGCGCCACCGCTGCTGCGCCAGCTCGCCGCCGACCTGGTCGGCTACCCGCCGCGGCTGGAGGACCTGGCCCGGGTACGCCGGGCGGCCCTGCCGCTGCCCGCCGAGCTGCTCCCGGCACTGCCCGCCGAGGCGGCCGCGGAGATCGTGGCGCGGGTCTGCCACACCACGCCCCAGCGCACCGCCGACCGAGCTCCCACCCACCCGGTGGACGCCGCGACCGCCGCCGCGCTGCTGGTCGCCGCGCTGCTGCGGGCCAACGGCCGCTCGCCCGACGAGCTGAACCAGATCATCGAGGCCGAACGGGCCGCTGCCGGGGCCGCCCAGCAGCGGGCCGCCGAACGGGCCGAGGCCCACCGGGCCGCGCTGCGCATCACCGACAGCGGCCGCCGCCGCTCCGCCGTCGACGAGCTGGGCCGCGTCACGCAGCCCACGCGCCGCCGCAGCGGTGGCTGAACAGGACGCCGCGACTGCGCCGACCAGCCGAGGGATCGTCGCGGCGGTACGCAGGGAACTGGCCGCGGCCCGGCACGCCGCCCGCGCCTCGCTGGCCGCCACGGCGGCGGCCCGGGTCGCGGCGCTCGCGCAGCTCGACGCCGTCCGGCGCTCGGCCCCGCTCCGGCGCGACGAGCTGCTGACGACCCGGGACACCGCCCTGGCCGAGGCCCGGGCCCGCCGGGAACGCGAGACCATGAAACTCGGCCGAGGGCTGCTCGGGCTCGCCGAGGCGGCCGCGCCCGGCACCGCGGGCAGCCCGTGGACGGCTTGGCGGCCCGGCATGAAGCCGGAACAGCAGGCCGGGCTCACTCCCGGGCTGCTGCGCATCGGCGCGCTGGTGCAGGAACCGGCTCCGCCGACAGCCGTCCCGGCCCTGGTGCCGCTGCTGGACACCGCGCACCTCGACGTGTCCGGCGACGGCACGGCCGCGGTGGACGCCCTGATCGGGGCGGTGCTGCTGCGCGCGCTGGCGTCGGTGCCGCCCGGTTCGCTGCGGATCAGCGTGTACGACCCGGGCCGGCTCGGCGGCGCGCTGGCCGGGCTCGCCCCGCTGGCCCCGGCGGGTCTCATCTCGTACCTCGGGCCGGGCGGGCTCAGTCCGCTGCTCGACGACCTCGCCGAGCAGGTCCGCCGGATCAACGAGAACGTGCTCGGCGGGGTCTACCTCAGCGTCGCCGAGCTGGCCGCCGAGACCGGCCGCCGTCCCGAGCCCTGGCGGATCGCGGTGCTGCTGGCCGACCCGAACGGCGCGGAACTGTCCAAGGCCGAACGTGCCCAGCTCGACCGGGTCACCCGCACCGGCGTCGCCGCCGGGGTGCACCTGATCAGCCGCGGGTTCGACCTCGCGGCGGACGCCGACGTCGAGACGATCGCGCTCCGGGCCGGCGGCACGGCACGGACCAGCCTCACCGGCGAGATCCCCGTACGCCTCGACGCCCCACCCGGCGCCGCCCTGGTCACCGGGGTCTGCCGCGCGCTGGCCGAGCAGGCCACGGCCGGGCCGCCGCCGGTGCCGTTCGCCGCGCTGCTGCCCGACGCGATCTGGCAGCAGTCCTCGGCCGAGGCGCTGCGCGCGCCCATCGGCGAGGGCACCGACGGCCGGCTGGTGGAGCTGGTGCTCGGCGACGACCCGCCGCACGCCCTGATCGGCGGCCCGTCCGGCTCCGGCAAGACCAACCTGATCTACTGCTGGCTCGCCGCGCTCGCCACCCGCTACTCCCCCGCCGAGCTGTCGCTGTACCTGCTGGACTTCAAGGAGGGCGTGTCCTTCGCCCGCTTCGCCCCCGGCACCCGCGACCCCAGCTGGCTGCCGCAGGTGCGGCTGGTCGGCGTCAACGTCAACAGCGACCGCGAGTTCGGCCTGGCCCTGCTGCGCCACCTGGCCGAAGAGCTCAAGCGCCGGGCCGCTGCCGCCAAGCAGCACGAGGCGACCAAGCTCGCCGAGCTGCGGGCCGAGGACCCGCAGGGCGCCTGGCCGCGCATCGTCGCCGTGATCGACGAGTTCCAGGTGCTGCTGGGCGCGCGCGACGCGGTGACCAGCGAGGCCGTCGACCTGCTGGAGGACCTGGCCCGCCGGGGCCGCTCGCAGGGCATCCACCTGGTGCTGGCCAGCCAGGACGTGTCCGGCATCGAGGCCCTGTGGGGCCGCTCCGGGCTGGTCTCGCAGTTCACGCTGCGCGTCGCGCTGCCCAAGGCGCGCCGCATCCTGTCCGATGTGAACCTGGCCGCCGAGCTGATCCCGCGCTGCCATGCCGTGGTCAACGCCGACTCCGGCGTGCCGTCGGCGAACACCATCGTGCGGCTGCCCGACGCCGGTGACCGCGCGACGTGGCTCGGGCTGCAGGAGCAGCTGTGGTCGGCCCGGCCGGAGGAGGCCGAGCCGCCTCGGCTGTTCGACGGCGACTCCCGCCCGCTGTTCCCGTTGCTGCCCCCGCCGCCGGCGCCGGACCTGCCCGCTTCGGTGGGCGCGGTCGCCCTGCTCGGCGAGACCATCGACGTCACGGGCCGTCCCGCCACGCTGCGGCTCAACCGCGCGCCCGGCCGCAACCTCGCCGTGCTCGGCACCCGGGCCGACGAGGCCTGCGCGGTGCTGCTCGCCGCCGGACACGCCCTGGGCAGCCAGCACACGGCCGGCTCGGCCCGGTTCAGCGTGCTGTGCCTGGACTCCGACGCGACCACACCCGCCAAGTCGCTGCACGCGGTGCTCGACGCCCGACACCGCTGCGGCTGGTACGACGCCGACAGCGTCACCGGCCTGCTCGCCGAGCTCGCCGCGGACACCGGCGAGCAGCCGCACTACGTGTTCGGCTTCGCCATGGACGCGGTCGCCGTGCAGCTGGCCGCCAAGCCCGGCCCCGGCCTGCCCAGCGGCCACGAGCTGCTGCGCACCGTGCTGGCCCGGGGGCCGGAGCGGCGTACCCACCTGCTCTGCTGGTGGCGCACGGTGTCCCGGCTGCGAGACGACCTCGGCGGGCCGGGCGCCCGATTCGACGCGATCGGCGCGTGGGTGGCACTGGACGTGCACGGGCCCGAGCTGTCCGCGCTCTACCCGCAGCCCGGCGGCCCGGCCTGGTTCCCCCGGCTCAACCGCGCCCTGCACTTCGACCGCTCGGTGCACCACCGCGCGCAGATCATCATCCCGTACGAGGTGGCCCCGTGACGTCCCCGCCGACGGTCCGCTACCGCGCGCTGATCGCCGACCTGGTCGCCGCGTCCCGGCGGCACGAGACGGCGTTGACCGCGGCCGTCCAGTCCCACGCCGACGGCATCGCCACCATCGAGCACGACCTCGCCGCGGCCGACGACGCGGTGGTCGCGGCGACGGCCCGGATGGCCCACGCGCAGCGCCTGGTCGCCCAGACCGACCTCGCGGCGGGCGCCCTGTGGGACGAGCTCAAGCAGGTACGAGGCCGCCGCGGCCGCCGCCTGGGCCCCGTGCCGCCGCCCCTGCCGCTGCCCGACTCCCCCGCCACCACGGATCCGATCGCGCTGCTCGAAAGCGCCGCCGCCCGCATCGACCGGGCTCAGCGCGGTGGCGAGAAGCTGCCCCCGCTGATCCTGCCGCTGCTGTTCGCCCTCGGCGCGGCCTGCTCGGCCGTGGTCACCCTGCTCGCGGCCTTCCTGCAGGCCCAGGGCCCCGTCGGCCTGCTGGCCGGCTGGCTCGTCCTGCTCGGTGCGCCCCTGTCCGGCCTGCTCCCGGCCGGCGAACTCGCCGACCGCTGGTTCGGGGCCCGCCTCGACCCCGGTGCCATCGCCCTGACCATCCTCGCCGGCATGCTCGCCACCACCGCCCTGACCCTTGCCTGACCGCGTGGACGGTCAGGGGAGGTGGTGGCGTTCGCGGACGACGGTGACCAGTTCGGCCATGATGTCGGTGAGGGCGAAGTCCTTCGGGGTGAAGACGCGGGCGACGCCGGCCTCGCGGAGCACCTCGGCGTCGTCGGAGGGGATGATGCCGCCGACGACGACCGGCAGGTCGGCCAGCCCGGCGGCACGCAGCCCGGCCAGCACCGCGGGCACCGCGTTGAGGTGCGAGCCGGACAGCACCGACAGCCCGACGAGGTCCACGTCCTCCTGCACCGCCGCCGCCACGATCTGCGCCGGGGTCAGCCGGATGCCCTGGTAGACGACCTCGAACCCGGCGTCGCGGGCGCGTACGGCGATCTGCTCCGCGCCGTTGGAGTGTCCGTCGAGGCCCGGCTTGCCGACGAGCAGCCGCAGCGCCGGGCGCTCCAGCTCGCGGGCCGTGGCCCGCACCCGCTCGCGCACCCGGGCCAGCGAATCGTCCCCGCTGCCGGACACGCCGCTGCTCAGCCCGGTGGGCGCGCGATACTCCCCGAACACCTCGCGCAGCACCCCGGCCCACTCCCCGGTGGTGACCCCGGCCCGGACGCACTCCAGCGTCGACGGCATCAGGTTGCGCGATCCGGCGGCCTCGGCACGCAGCCGGTCCAGCGCTTCGGCGGCCACCGAAGCGTCGCGCTCGGCCCGCCAGCGGGTCACCGCGTCGATCGCCGCCTTCTCCACGGCCGGGTCGACCTGCTCGATGGCCTGCGCGCCGGCGGCGGTCAGCGGCGACGGCTCGGTCTCGACGAATCGGTTGACGCCGACCACCACGTCCTCGCCCGACTCGACCCGCCCGCGACGGCGGGCCAGCGAGGCGACCAGCGCGCTCTTGAGGTGCCCGCTCTCCACGGCGACCACCGCGCCGCCGAGGTCCAGCACCTCGGCGAGCTGCTTGCGGGCCCCGTCGGCGATCTCGTCGACCAGCCCCTCGACGACGTGCGATCCGGCGAACAGGTCGGGATATTCGAGCAGGTCGGACTCGTACGCCAGGACCTGCTGCAGGCGCAGGGACCACTGCTGGTCCCAGGGGCGGGGCAGGCCGAGGGCCTCGTTCCAGGCGGGCAGCTGCACGGCGCGGGCGCGGGCGTCGCGGGACATGGTGACGCCGAGCATCTCCAGCACGATCCGGGCGACGTTGTTCTCCGGCTGCGACTCGGTCAGCCCCAGCGAGTTGACCTGTACGCCGTAGCGCAGGCGGCGCTGCTTGGGGTCGGTGACGCCGTACCGGTCGCGGGTGATCTCGTCCCAGAGCCGGCCGAACGCGCGCATCTTCGCCATCTCCTCGACGAAGCGCACGCCGGAGTTGACGAAGAACGAGATGCGCTGCACGACGTCGCCCATGCGTTCGGGCGCGACCTGGCCGCCGTCGCGCACCCGGTCGAGCACCGCGACGGCGGTGGCCAGCGCGAAGCCGACCTCCTGCACGGGTGTCGCACCGGCCTCCTGCAGGTGGTACGAGCAGATGTTGACCGGGTTCCAGGCCGGCGCGTTGGCCACGGTCCACGCGACGACGTCGGTGGTCAGGCGCAGCGACGGACCGGGCGGGAAGATGTACGTCCCGCGCGACAGGTACTCCTTGATGATGTCGTTCTGGGTCGTCCCGGCCAGCGCGGCCGGGTCGGCGCCCTGCTCCTGCGCGACCGTGACATACAGCGCGAGCAGCCACATCGCGGTGGCGTTGATCGTCATGCTGGTGTTCGCGGCGGCCAGGTCGATGCCGTCGAACAGGGCACGCGCGTCGCCGAGGTGCGCCACCGGCACGCCGACCCGGCCCACCTCGCCCGCGGCGAGCTCGTGGTCGGGGTCGTAGCCGGTCTGCGTGGGCAGGTCGAACGCTACCGACAGGCCGGTCTGGCCCTTGGCCAGGTTGCGCCGGAACAGCGCGTTGGTGGCCGCCGCGTTCGAGTGGCCGGCGTAGGTGCGCATGACCCAGGGACGGTCACGATCGGCGAGACGTGGCTCCATACGCCGATGCTAAGTGAACGTTCAGTAACTTGTGCCGGTGAAGAATCTCACTGGGGTACGTGGCGTCTCTCGCGCCCGGCCGAGCAGGGGCGGGCGTCGATGACACGCTGACGTATCGTGCCGGGTGTGACTCACGAAGAGCTGGCGATCAGCGTCTCCGGGCTGCGCAAGTCCTATGCGGACAACGTCGCGGTCGCGGGGGTCGACCTGGCCGTGCCGCGCGGCGAGGTGTTCGCGCTGCTGGGCCCCAACGGGGCGGGCAAGACCACCACCGTGGAGATCCTGGAGGGCTTCCGCACCCGGGACTCCGGCACGGTCTGCGTGCTCGGCACGGACCCCGCGAAGGCCGACCGCGACTGGCGTCGCCGGGTCGGCATCGTGCTGCAGGGCACCGGGGAGTTCGACGAGCTCAAGGTGCACGAGGTGGTGCGCCACTTCGCGCGCTTCTACCCGAACCCGGCCGACCCCGACGAGGTCATCGAGCGGGTCGGGCTGAGCGAGAAGGCGAACTCGCGCACGCACACCCTCTCCGGTGGCCAGAAGCGCCGCCTCGACGTGGCCCTGGGCATCGTCAACCAGCCCGAGGTGCTGTTCCTCGACGAGCCGACGACGGGCTTCGACCCGGCCGCGCGCCGCGAGTTCTGGGACCTGATCCGGGCGCTGTCGCACACCGGCACCACGATCCTGCTCACCACGCACTACCTGGACGAGGCCGAGGCGCTCGCCGACCGGGTCGGCGTGATCGCGCGCGGCACGATGATCGCCGTGTCGACCCCCGCCGAGCTGGGCGGGCGGCACCTGGCCACGGCCACCGTGAGCTGGCGCGACGACAACGGCACGCACACGGAGGAGACCGACCGGCCCACCGAGGTGGTGCAGCGGCTGGCCGCCTCGTTCGGCGGCGAGGTGCCGGAGCTGACCGTCACCCGGCCCACGCTGGAGGACGTCTACCTGAAGATGATCGGCGAGAACGGGCAGGAGCGAGCATGAGCGCGCAGAGCGCGGCGCAGGAGACGGCGCGGCCCGCCGCGCGGCAGGCCGGTGGCGGTGGCGGGCTGAGCCTGGCCCTGGCGCAGGGCGGGATCGAGTTCAAGCAGTTCGTGCGTACCCGGGAGTCCCTGGTCTTCACGCTGCTCTTCCCCGTCATGCTGATGCTGATCTTCGGGTCGATCTTCGGCAGCGTGGTCATCACCCCGCCCGGCGAGAACCCGGCGGTGACCCTGTCGCAGTACTTCGTCACCGGCATGATCGCCTCCGGCATCATGGCCACCGGTTTCCAGAACCTGGCGATCACGATCCCGATCGAGCGTGACCGGGGCGTGCTCAAGCGCTACCGCGGCACCCCCATGCCGAAGTGGGTGTTCTTCGCCGGCAAGATCCTGTGCGTGGCGGCGCTCGCCTTCATCAGCGTCGTCATGCTGCTGGCCGTCGCCGTCGCCTTCTACGACCTGCGGCTGCCCGACACCGGGCAGAAGTGGTTCACCTTCGGCTGGGTCAGCGTGCTCGGCCTGATCGCCTGCACGCTGTGCGGCATCGCGTTCTCTGGCGTCGCCAAGACCGGGCGGGCCGGACCGGCCGTGGTCACCCCGATCGCGCTGATCCTGCAGTTCACCTCGGGCGTGTTCTTCGAGTACGACGACCTGCCGCCGTGGATGCAGCAGTTCGCCGCACTGTTCCCGCTGAAGTGGATGTGCCAGGGACTGCGCAGCGTGTTCCTGCCCGATTCCTTCGCGAGCCAGGAGGTCGCCGGCTCGTACGAGCTGGGCAAGGTCGCCCTGGTGCTCGCGGCCTGGTGCGTCGGCGGGCTGGTCCTGTGCCTGGTCGGGTTCCGCTGGACGAGCAAGCGGGAGGGCTGATGCAGCGCCGCCGGGCGTTGCGGATCGCCGCGGGGGTGACCCTCGGCGCGGCGGCGCTCGGCGGCGTCGCGCTCTGGCCGGGCAGCCGTCCCGACGACGCGGAGACCGCCGCCAAACTGGTCCCGGACGTGCCGCTCGGCGACGAGCGCCTGGAGCAGCGCTCCTCGGCGGCGCGCGGCGCGACCGTCGACTTCTACACGGCGGTGCCCACGGGCCACGGCGACGGCCGCGGCCTGCCGGTGTGCCTCGTGCTGCACGGCGCGTCGGCGACGGCCGCGAGCTTCCCCGGCTTCGGCTTCGGGCGTTTCCTCAGCGACGCCGCCGCGCGCGGCGTGCCGCCGTTCGTGCTGGCCGGGGCGACCGGCGGACGACTGCGCTGGGAGCCGTCGGGGGCCGACGACCCGCAGCGGATGGCGTACGAGGAGATCCCGGCGTGGTGCGCCGAACGCGGCTTCGACACCACTCGCCTGGCCCTGTGGGGCTGGTCGATGGGCGGCTACGGCGCGCTGCGACTGGCCGAGTCGCACCCGGGAGCGTACCGCGCGGTGGCGGCGTTCTCCCCCGCCGTCGCGCCCGGGGACCGCGTCTTCGCGGGCGCTTCCGCCCTGGCCGGCACGCCCGTCGCGCTGTGGTGCGGCGAGCAGGACGGCTTCTACGAGGACGTGCGTGCCCTGGCCGCCACGATCCCGGCCGCCACCACGGCGTACGCCCCGGGCGCGCACACCCGCACCTACTGGAACTCCATCACCCCGGCCGCCTTCGACTTCCTCGGCCGCGCCCTGTCCGCAGCGTGACCTGCTCGCCGCCGACCCACCCCGCCTTGCATAGACGTTGGCCTATCACATCGACTCCGAGTGACGAAAAGTCGACGTGATAGGCCAACGTCTATGAGAGGCGGCACCGGCCGGCGGAGCCGAGGCGACGTCGGTCAGTATGTGTAGAAGCCCTTGCCGGACTTGCGGCCCAGTTCACCGGCGGTGACCATGCGCTGGAGCAGCTCCGGCGGGAAGAACTTCGGGTCGGCGGTGTCGGTGTAGATGTTGCGGGCGGCGTGCGCCAGGATGTCCACGCCGGTCAGGTCGGTGGTGGCCAGCGGGCCCATGGCATGGCCGAAGCCCAGCTTGCAGGCCGTGTCCAGGTCCTCGGGGGTGCACACGCCCGACTCGACGAGCTTGACCGCCTCCACGACCAGCGCCGCGATCAGGCGGGTGGTGACGAAGCCCGCGATGTCGCGGTTCACCACGATGCAGGTCTTGCCGATGCCCTCGGCGAACGCCCGCGCGGCGGCCAGCGTCTCGTCGCTGGTGCGGTGGCCCCGGACCAGCTCGCACAGCTTCATCATCGGCACCGGCGAGAAGAAGTGGGTGCCCACGACCATCTCGGGGCGCTGCGTGGCCGCCGCGATCTGGGTGATCGGGATGGCGGAGGTGTTGGTGCCGAGCACCGCGTCCGGCTTGCAGATGCGGTCCAGCGCCCGGAACACCTCCTGCTTGATCTCCAGCTTCTCGAAGACCGCCTCGATCACGATGTCGGCCTCGGCCGCGGCCTCTAGGTCCGTGGTGGTGGTGATACGCCCCAGCGCGTCCTGGGCGTCCTGTTCGGTGATGGTGCCCTTGGCCGCGAACCGCCCCAGCGAGGTGCGGATGCCGTCCAGACCACGCCCGGTGGCCGCGTCGTCGAGGTCGCGCAGCGTGACCTGCCATCCGGCCTGTGCCGCCACCTGGGCGATACCGGCGCCCATGAGTCCCGCCCCGATGACCGCGAGCTTGCCTGCCATTGCACTGCCTCCCACTGGGTGAACCGCTCGTCGTCGGCCGCCGGTGCAGCCGCCGACCGCAGTCGAGCCTAAACGATCGCTCAGGGGACCGGGAACGGCCTCGCGACCCCGCCGCCGGGGTGCAAACTGGGATCATGCCTGCTAGTGCCTACCTTGCCGGCCCGATGATCGCGATGCTGACGATCGCGGTCCTCGCCGTGGTCCTGCACCGCGGACTGCAGCGCGACGCCGAGACACCCGTGCCGCTCGCGCCGAGCCCCGCCCTCGACGACTACGGCCTGCTCGCCAGCGCCGCGGTGGTCCGTACCCTCGCCGACGCGACGCTCATCCGTGAGCACCTGCACAGCGTCGGCATCCGCGCCACACTCGCCACCGCACCCGACGGCCGCATCCGGGTGCTGGTCTTCGCCGACGAGGTGAGCCGCGCCCGCCGCGTGGTCGGCGAAACCCGCTAGACCCCGGTTGCCGTCAACGCCGCCGGCACCCGGTCCCACCACGCCGGGCCCGGACCGGCCGCCCAACTCTTGACGACTTGCGGCCTCAGGACTGTCCTGAGGCCGCAAGTGTTTAAGAGTTGCGGCGCGAAAGGATCAGAAGCCGTATTCGGGGTCGGCGGGGGTTTCGGCGCGTTCGACCTCGACGCCCAGGGCGCGGAGGTCGCGGGCGAAGTCGGGGTAGCCGCGGTCGATGTGGTGGACGGCGCGCACAGTGGTCACGCCGTCGCCGCAAAGGCCGGCGATGACCAGGCCGGCCCCGGCCCGGATGTCGCTGGCGGTGACCTCGGCGCTGGACAGCCGGTCCCGGCCGCGGACCATGGCGTGGTGGCCCTCGATGCGGATGTCCGCGCCGAGCCGCTTGAGCTCCTCGGCGAACATGAAGCGCCCGTCGAAGATGTTCTCCGTGATCAGCGAGACGCCGTCGGCCACCGCGGCCATGCCGATCGCCATCGGCAGCAGGTCGGTGGCGAAACCCGGGAAGGGCAGCGTGCGTACGTCCACCGCGCTGGGCCGGTCGGCGATGCGCACCCGGAACCAGTCGGGACCGTAGTCGACCGCGCCCCCCGCCTGCTGGATCTTGTCGAGGGCGATCTCCAGGCAGCGCGGGTCGATCCCGCGCACGGTGACGTCGCCACGGGTCATCGCGGCCCCGAAGGCCCAGGTGCCCGCCACGATGCGGTCGCCGATGGTGGCGTGCTCGACGGGCTGGAGCGCGCTGACGCCGTGCACGGTCAGCTCCGAGGTGCCCGCGCCCTCGATCCGTGCGCCCATCGCGGTCAGCATCCGGCAGATGTCGACGATCTCCGGCTCGCGCGCCACGTTGTCGATCACCGTGGTGCCGCGCGCCAGCACGGCCGCCATCAGCAGGTTCTCGGTCGCGCCGACGCTGGGGAAGTCCAGGCTGATCTTCGCCCCGTGCAGGCCGGACGGGGCCTCGGCGACGACGAAGCCGTGCTCGCCGCTGATGTCGGCGCCCATCTTCGCCAGGCCGGACACGTGCATGTCCAGCCCGCGCGAGCCGATCGCGTCGCCGCCCGGGTGCGCGACCCGGACCCTGCCGCAGCGCGCGAGCAGCGGCCCGAGCACGCAGATCGACGCGCGCAGCCGGCGCACCAGCTCGTAGTCGGCTTCGGGGTGCAGTTTGGCGGGCACGTCGATGCGCACTTGGTCGTCGGAGAAGACGACACCGGCGCCCAGCCGCCGCAGCACCTCGCCCATCAGCGCGATGTCGGTGATGCGCGGCACGTTGGTTATCACGCTCTCGCCCTCGGCGAGCAGCGCCGCCGCCATCAGCTTGAGCGCGCTGTTCTTCGCGCCGACCACGCCGACCTCGCCGGCCAGCCGTACGCCGCCCTTGACCCGGATCACATCCACGTCGGCCATCGTAGAAGCCAGGCCCCCCGTTCGGACGTCCGCCAGCAACGCGCCGACGGACTCACCACCGTCGGCCACCATTAGGCTCGCTGTCATGGCTGTTCACCTCACCCGCATCTACACCAGGACCGGCGACGCCGGCACCACTGCGCTCGGCAACGGCGAGCGTGTGGACAAGACCGATCCGCGCATCGCCGCGTACGCCGATGTGGACGAGTGCAACGCCGCGCTGGGAGTGGCACTCGCTCTGGGCAACCTAGCCGATGATGTGCGCGATGTGCTCACCCTCATCCAGAACGACCTGTTCGATGTGGGCGCCGACCTGTGCAACCCGATCACCCCCGATCCGAAGTACCCGCCGCTGCGCGTCACGCAGGACTACGTCACCCGCCTGGAGGGCTGGTGCGACGAGTTCAACGCGCGACTGGCCAAGCTGGATTCTTTTATCCTGCCAGGGGGTTCTCCGGGAGCGGCCCTGCTGCACGTCGCGCGGACCACCGCCCGGCGCGCGGAACGTTCCTCGTTCGCGCTGCTGAGCGTGGACGCGGAGCGCACCGGCCCGCTGCCCGCACAGTATCTCAACCGGCTCTCTGATCTGCTGTTCATCCTCGGAAGAGTCGCCAATTCCGACGGCGCGGCGGACGTGAAGTGGGTGCCCGGGGCCAACCGGTGAGCCTGCACCACGTCGAGGTGTGGGTGCCGGACCTGGCGGCGACCGAGCGCTCCTGGGGCTGGCTGCTGACCGAGCTGGGCTGGACCGAGCACCAGCGGTGGGCGGCCGGGGTCTCCTGGCGGCACGGCACGGCGTACGTCGTCTTCGAGTGCTCCCCGGACCTGGCCGGCGGGCGGCACGAGCGGCGCGCCCCCGGCCTGAACCACCTGGCGCTGCACGCGGGCTCCCCAGCCGACGTGGATCGGCTGGTCGCGGCGGCCGGTGAGCACGGCTGGCGGCTGCTGTTCGCCGACCGGCACCCGCACGCGGGCGGTCCGGACACCTACGCGGCGTACCTGGAGGACGAGCAGGGCTACGAGGTCGAACTGGTCGCGACCCGGTAAAAGGGCGGATCCGGCGCGCGGGGTCCACACCGTGACTACCGTGAGCCCATGGCCGCTGCGATCGTCGCGGAAGGTCTGGTCAAGCGGTACGGCTCGGCGACCGCGCTGGCCGGGCTGTCCTTGAGCGTGCCGGAGGGCACTGTGCTGGGCCTGCTCGGACCTGACCGGGCCGGCAAGACGACCGCGGTGCGCATCATGGCGACCCTGCTGCGCCCGGACGCCGGCCGGTGCCTCGTCAACGGCGTCGACGTGCTGACCCATCCGGCCTGGGCACGCCCGGACATCGGCGTGTGCGGGCAGCGGCCGGCCGTCGACGCCTTCCTCACCGGCTTCGAGAACCTGGAACAGCTCGGCAGGCTGCACCGGCTCGGCCGCCGCAGGGCCCGCGCGCGGGCCGAGGAGCTGCTGGAACGCTTCCACCTGAGCGAAGCCGCGCACCGGCGGGTGAGCTGCTATCCCGCCGGGATGCGCCGCCGCCTCGACCTGGCCTGCGCGCTGGTGGCCGCCCCCGCCGTGGTGCTGCTCGACGAGCCCACGGCGGGGCTGGACCAGCGCAGTCGGCTGGGCGTCTGGGACGTGATCAGCGAGCGGGTCCGCGACGGCACGACCCTGCTGCTGGCGACCAGGCAGCTGGAGGAGGCCGACGAACTCGCCGACGAAATCGTGGTGCTCGACCGCGGACACGTGCTCGCGCGGGGCACTCCGGAGCAGCTCACCCGGCAGATCGGCGGGGAACGGCTGCAGGTCGTGCTGGGCGACCGCGCAGAGACCCAGGTCGCCGAGGACATCCTGAACCGGGTCTGCGGTGGCCAGGCCGTGGTCTTCCTCGACCAGCACCTGGTGCAGGCCCCGGTCGTGTCCGGCGCGCAGGCCCTGGTCGAACTGGTGCGCCGGCTCGACGCGGCCGGCATCGAGCCGGTCGACATCGGCATCCACCGGGCCAGCCTCGACGACGTCTTCCGCAAACTCACCGGCCAGGCCGCCACCCCCACCCTGGCCGACGAAGAGGCCAGAACCTGAGCGAAGGAAGGGCACCTTCTACAACACATAGCGATGTGAAGGTGCCCTTCCTTACCAAGACCCGGGGCGGCGAGGAGATGACGTGAGCGAGTTCGCGGCGGTGGCGCAGGACGTGTGGGTGACGGCTCGGCGCGGGCTGGTACGCGGGCGGCGCGAGCCCCGGCTGCTCGTCCTGCCGCTGCTGCAGCCGGTGCTGTTCATGCTGCTGTTCGGGGTGTTGCTGGGCGGCGTGATCAGCGTGCCGGGTGTCGCGGGCTATCCGGATTTCCTGATCCCGGGCCTGATCGTGCAGGCCGTCGCGCTCACTGCCGGGATGGCCGCGGTCGACGTCGCGGGCGACGTGCGCCACGGCATGGTCGACCGGTTCCGGGCGCTGCCGACGCCGGGGGGTGCGGTGCTGTTCGGGCGTACCGTCTCGGACCTGCTCCGGATCGCGATGACGGCGGCGGTCGCCGCGGCGGCTGGGGTGATCGCGGGCTGGCGCGTCCACAGCGGCCCCGCTGCGGCCGCCGCGGGCTTCCTGCTTGTCCTGACCTTCGGGTACGCCGTCGCGTGGCTGTCCGTGCTCGTGGGGCTGTCCGCACGCACACCCCGCGCGGCGCGGGCCGTCATGCCGGCGTGCCTCGTCGCGCTGACGTTCGTGTCGAACGTGCTCGCGCCGCCGGACACCATGCCGCCGTGGCTGCGCCCGCTCGCCGAGGCGAACCCGGTCTCGGCCGTCGTCACGGCGCTGCGCGTGCTCTGGGGCGACGAACCCGCCGGCTCCGGCGCGACCGCGGCTTCGGCGTACCCCCCGGCCCTGGTCTGGATCTTCGCGGTGCTCGTGGCTTCGATCCCGCTCGCGCTGCGCCGCTACCGCCGCACGGCCGCGCCCTGACCCGGCCTTCGCCTACGTGGAGTAGGGGGCGGCGGCCTCGAGCCAGGAGAGGAAGCCGGTGACGGTGTGCAGGGGCATGGCGATCTCCACCTGGGCCCGCGAGTCGGCGCACTGCAGGACGACCCAGTCGGCGGGCACGAGCACCGACTCGTCCGCGCTGGGCGCACGCCGGGCGACGACCTTCAGGTCGCGCCGGGAGAGGGTGCGGCGGGGGCGCGGGGACAGGCTGAACATCCGATACCAGCGCAGGTCGTCGCCGCGGAACTGGGCGAAGCCGGGCGCCCAGCCGCGCCCTCCGGCCGTCTGGCGCAGCCGGAGGTACAGCTCGACGGTGCCGTGGCCGCGGGCGAACACCTCGCGGCGCACGAACAGGCCCGCCAGCAGGGCGAGCAGGACGACGAGGCCGATGGCGACTACTTCGAGCAGCGACCTCATCGTCGTGGGCGGCGCTGGTCGCTCAGTGGCGGGCGGCCGGAGTGACCGGGGCGACGGTCTCTGCCAGCACCGTCACGCCCTCGGTCGTGACGGACAGGAAGCCGCCGAAGACCTCGTAGGCCAGTTCCTCGCCGCCGGGGAGGATGATGCGCACCCCGCCCGGGTTCGCCAGCTGGCCGAGCAGCGGCGCGTGGCTGGGCAGCACGCCCAGCTCGCCCTCGGTGGTGCGGGCGATGACCATCTCGGCCTGCCCGGACCAGACCTTCTCCTCGACGGCGACGAGCTCGACCTGGAGCAGCTTGGCCACGATGACTCCTCAGGTGTGCAAGATTGGTGCAGCGAGTCTAACCGCCGGTGATCAGCGGCCCCCAGCAGGACCGGTCAGTGTGAGCTAACCGGCCACCATCACTTACCCAGCATTTCGGGATGGAAGGCCACGAAGTTCTCGACCGAGCCCGCCGCGACCGAGGCGAGGAACTGCCGGGAGTACATGTCCAGCTGCTCGCCCAGGTACTGGTACTTCATCTTGGGCTTGGACTTCTTCTTCTTGTCGTCCTTCTTGTCGCCGTCGTCGCCGTCGTCGCCGTCATCCCCGCCGTCGTCACCGTCGTCACCGCCCCCGTCGTCGCCCTCGTCGTCGCCCTTGCCCTTGTCGACGACGTAGCGGCCCACCCCGCCACCGGCCAGTTTCACCATGTGCACGGTGCTCGGGCGCAGATCCTGCAGCGCGAACGCCCAGTCGATCACGCCGTGCCCGCGGCCGCTGAAGGTGAGCGACGAACCGGCCGCCCGCAGCACGGTGTCCATCTGCAGCGGATCGCCCAGCACGTCGTCGCTGAACGCCTTGGCGATCATCGCGCGGACCAGCTGCTGCTGGTGCCGCTGGCGGGCGTAGTCGCCGCCGGTCACGTAACGCTGCCGGGCGTAGTCCAGCGCCTGCCAGCCCTTGAAGTGGCGCAAACCCGGCTCGTAGACCATCTGCTCGCCGACGTACCCGGTGCTGCTCGCGCCCCGGTCCCGGGGGTCGCCGTCGGGCTCCAGGTGGATCGAGGCGACCCGCTCGTCGACCATCATGTCGATGCCGCCCAGCGCGTCGATCACGTCCTTGAACCCGCTGAAGTCGATGATCGCCCCCGCGTCGAACCGCGCGATCCCGGTGTACTGGCTGACCGTCGCGGCCAGCAGTTCGAAGCCCTGGGCGTGGTTGGCACGCCGGTCGCCGGGCACCATCGAGCCGAAGTACATCGCGTGCGCGAGCTTGTCCGCGGGGTTGCCGCCGTAGCCGGACTTGGCGAACGGCGGGATGGCCACCAGCAGGTCCCGGGGCAACGAGAACAGGTAGCCCCGGTCGAGGCCGGCGGGGATGTGCATGACCAGGATCGAGTCGGCCCGCGGGATCCAGAACGGGTCGTTGTGCCGCGGGTCGATGCCCGCCAGCAGGATGTTGAGCGGCCCCTTGATGTCCTCGGGGCGCGGGGGCGCCTGCCGGCCCGGCGTCTGGTCGCCGAAGAGGTCCTCGCTGTGGATCGCGCTCTCGTAGCGCGCGAGCACACGGTCCACGGTGACCAGGGACGCACCGCTCAGCATCATCAGCGCCGTGCCCACGAGCACGCTCCAGCGGGCCCAGCGCGCCGCGGCACGCCACCGTTTCGCCACCATGATGTGGCTAACGAGGCAGATGCGGCCTTCGCTCCTACCGACCTGCCGCGACGCGAAGAGGCCCCTCCCCGAAGGGAGGAGCCTCTTTCGCGGAGAACCGACCTTACTTGGTCAGCTCGCGGTAGTTCTTCTCGAGGTCGTCGAGGCCGCCGCACATGAAGAAGGCCTGCTCCGGGACGTGGTCGTAGTCGCCCTGGGAGATCTTCTTGAACGCCTCCACGGTCTCCTTCACCGGCACGGTCGAACCCTCGACACCGGTGAACTGCTTGGCCGCGTAGGTGTTCTGCGACAGGAACCGCTCGATCCGGCGGGCCCGGGCCACGGTGACCTTGTCCTCCTCGGACAGCTCGTCCATACCGAGGATCGCGATGATGTCCTGCAGGTCGTTGTACTTCTGCAGGATCCGCTTCACCTCGGAGGCGACGGCGTAGTGCTCCGCGCCGACGTACTCCGGGGCCAGGATTCGCGAGGACGAGGCCAGCGGGTCCACGGCGGGGTAGATGCCCTTGTCGGACACCTTGCGCTCGAGGTTCGTGGTCGCGTCCAGGTGGGCGAAGGTGGTCGCCGGCGCCGGGTCGGTGTAGTCGTCCGCGGGCACGTAGATGGCCTGCAGCGAGGTGATGGCCTGGCCACGCACCGAGGTGATGCGCTCCTGGAGCTCACCCATCTCGTCGGCGAGGGTCGGCTGGTAACCCACGGCGCTCGGCATACGGCCGAGCAGGGTGGACACCTCGGAACCGGCCTGCGTGAAGCGGAAGATGTTGTCGATGAAGAGCAGCACCTCCTGCTTCTGCACGTCACGGAAGTACTCGGCCATGGTCAGCGCCGACAGCGCGACCCGCAGACGGGTGCCCGGGGGCTCGTCCATCTGACCGAAGACCAGCGCGGTGTCGCCGAGCACGTTGGCGTCGGCCATCTCGTGGATGAGGTCGTTGCCCTCACGGGTGCGCTCACCCACGCCCGCGAACACCGACGTACCACCGAAGTTACGGGCCACGCGGATGATCATCTCCTGGATGAGCACCGTCTTGCCCACGCCCGCGCCGCCGAACAGACCGATCTTGCCGCCCTTGACGTACGGGGCCAGCAGGTCGATCACCTTGACGCCGGTCTCCAGCATCTCGGTCTTCGGCTCCAGCTCGGAGAACGCCGGAGGCTTGCGGTGGATCGGCCAGCGCTCGGTGACCTCGAGCTTCTGCCCCTTCTCGAGGTTGAGGCAGTCACCGAGGACGTTGAACACCTTGCCCTTGGTCTCGTTGCCGACCGGCACGCTGATCGGCGAACCGGTGTCGCGCACCTCCGCACCGCGGACCATGCCGTCGGTGGGCTGCATCGAGATGGCCCGGACCACGTTGTCGCCGAGGTGGTTGGCCACCTCGAGGGTCAGCGTGCGGTCGCCCTCGCTCAGGGTCACCTCGACCTGGAGCGCGTTGAACAGAGCGGGCATCGCGTCGCGCGGGAACTCGACGTCGACGACCGGGCCGATGACCCGGACGACTCGACCGACGCCCGCCTTGGTGTCAGTAGCAGTGGTCATCATTCACTCCCCGCCGCCGCCAGCGCGTCCACGCCGCCGACGATCTCACTGATTTCCTGGGTGATCGCGGCCTGACGCGCGGAGTTCATCTCCCGCGTCAGCGACTTGATCATGGTTTCCGCATTGTCCGTCGCGCTCTTCATCGCCCGACGGCGGGAGGCCGACTCGCTGGCCGCCGAGTCCAGCAACGCCGCGTAGATCCGCGTGTTGATGTACTTCGGCAGCAGCGCGTCGAGCAGCTCCTCGGCGTTCGGCTCGAAGTCGTACGCCGGCAGCAGCTCGCCCTTGTTGCCCGCACGCTCTTCGACCTGCATCGGCGCGAAGATCTTCGTGCTGGCGTTCTGGGTCATGAGCGACTTGAACTCGGTGTAGACGATGTGCAGTTCGTCCACGCCCAGCACACCGTCGTCGCCCGCGCCGTCGAGGCTGTCGTCCGCGCCGTGCACGAACGCCTGGATCAGCGTCTCGCCGACCCGGCGTGCGTCCTCGAAGCGCGGCTGCTCGGAGAAGCCGCTCCAGCTTCCGGCGAGCTCGCGCCCGCGGAAGGTGTAGTAGCTGATCCCCTTGCGGCCGACGACGTACAGCGCGACCTGCTTGCCCTCGCTCTTCAGGCGAGCGATGAGCTGCTCGGCGAGCCGGATCGCGTTGGCGTTGTAACCGCCGCACAGGCCGCGGTCGCTCGTGACGAGCAGCACACCGGCCCGGTGCTCCGGGTCCCGCGGCACCAGCAGCGGGTGCTGGGCGTTGGTGTTGGACGCCAGCGCGGTCAGCACACCGGTGATCGCGTTCGCGTACGGCAAGGACGCGTCGACCCGAGCCTGCGCCTTGGCGATGCGGCTGGTCGCGACCAGCTCCATCGCCTTGGTGATCTTCTTCGTCGAGCGGGTCGCCTTGATCCGCCGACGAAGCACTCGTACCGAACCGGCCATGACTACTTCTTCTCGTCCACGATGCGGGTGACCGTCTCGGTGACCTCGGGACCCTCGAGCGCGGTGGCCTCAGCCTCGTTGATCACGATGTTGTCCTCGGCGGGCAGGAAGCCGGCCTTGAACGACGTGATCGCCTTGTCGAGGTTCGCCACGACGTCGTCGTCCCAGGTGCCCGAGGCGATGGTCTTCAGCACGTCGCTGTGCGAGGCACGCAGGTGCTGCAGGAACTCGCCCTCGAAGCGGCGCACGTCCTTGACCGGGATGTCGTCGAGCTTGCCCTCGGTGCCGGTCCAGACCGAGACGACCTGCTCCTCGATCGGGTACGGCGAGTAGTTCTGCTGCTTGAGCAGCTCGACCAGGCGAGAGCCCTTCTCCAGCTGGGCGCGCGAGGCACGGTCCAGGTCGGAGGCGAAGGCGGCGAACGCCTCCAGCTCACGGAACTGAGCCAGGTCCAGGCGCAGACGGCCGGAGACCTTGCGCATCGGCTTGCCCTGCGCCGAGCCACCGACCCGGGAGACCGAGGTGCCGACGTTGATGGCCGGACGCACACCCGAGTTGAACAGGTTCTCCTCGAGGAAGATCTGCCCGTCGGTGATGGAGATGACGTTGGTCGGGATGAACGCCGAGATGTCGCCGGCCTTCGTCTCGATGATCGGCAGACCGGTCATCGAACCCGCGCCCAGCTCGTCGGACAGCTTCGCGCAGCGCTCCAGCAGGCGGGAGTGCAGGTAGAAGACGTCACCCGGGTAGGCCTCACGGCCCGGCGGGCGGCGCAGCAGCAGCGACACGGCACGGTAGGCCTCGGCCTGCTTGCTCAGGTCGTCGAAGACGATCAGAACGTGCTTGCCGGCGTACATCCAGTGCTGGCCGATGGCCGAACCGGCGTACGGCGCCAGGTACTTGAAGCCGGCCGGGTCCGACGCCGGGGAGGCGACGATGGTGGTGTACTCCATCGCGCCCGCGGCCTCCAGCGTGCCCTTGACGGACGCGATGGTGGACGCCTTCTGGCCGATGGCGACGTAGATGCAGCGGACCTGCTTCTTCGGGTCGCCGGTCTTCCAGTTGGCGCGCTGGTTGATGATCGCGTCCAGCGCGACCGAGGTCTTGCCGGTCTTGCGGTCACCGATGATCAGCTGGCGCTGGCCGCGGCCGATCGGGGTCATCGCGTCGATGGCCTTGATGCCGGTCTCGAGCGACTCGTGCACGCTCTTGCGGACCATCACGTTCGGAGCCTGCAGCTCCAGCTCGCGGAAGCCCTCGTTGTCGATCTCGCCCAGTCCGTCGATGGCGGCACCCAGCGGGTTCACCACGCGGCCCAGGAACTTGTCGCCGACCGGCACGGAGAGCACGCGGCCGGTGCGCTTGACCGGCTGCCCCTCCTCGATGCCCTCGAAGGCACCCAGGACGACGACACCGATCTCGCGGACGTCCAGGTTCAGCGCGACACCCAGGGTGCCGTCTTCGAACTCCAGCAGCTCGTTGGCCATGGTGGAGGGGAGACCCTCGACCTTGGCGATGCCGTCACCGGCCTCGGTGACGACGCCGACCTCCTCGCGGGAGATCTCGGGCGCGTACGAGGAGACGAAACGCTCAAGCGCTCCACGGATCTCCTCGGACGAGATGGTCAGCTCGGCCATCCTCAGCTTCCTATCGGTGTCGTGACTGTCAAGTCAGGTTCGGTATCGGTTCAGGGGAACCCGGCGCCGGCGTGCCGCACCAGCGGCGCACCGGGTCGGACCGGGTTCCGGGCGCTCGCTAGGCGAACGCGTTGCGGACTGCGGCCAGCCGCCGTGCGATGGTGCCGTCGTAGAGGTCGCTGCCGACCTGCACGCTCAGCCCACCCAGCACCGCGGGGTCGACGGTTACCTTCACCGAGACCTGACGGCCGTAGATGGCGGACAGTGACGAGGCCAGCCGGGACTCCTCGGCCTCGGTCAGCGGCTGCGCGACCGTGACGTACGCGACCTGCGCCTCCCGGCGCTCGGCGGCCAGTTCGACCAGCCGGGTGATCGCGCCGCTGAACGTGCGGCCGCCGAAGCCCTGCACGGCCAGCTCGGCCAGGCTCACCGTCACCGGCTTCGCCTTGCCCCGCAGCAGCCCGCCGACCAGCTCGGCCCGTCGCGCCACCGGCACGATGGTCTCCCCGATCGTGGCGGCCAGCTGCTGGTCGCCGTCGACGATCTGCCCGAAGCGGAACAGCTCGTCCTCGACCTCGCTGAGGTCGCCGGCCAGCTCGGCCGAGGCCAGCAGCGCGTCCGCGCCCAGGCGCTCGGTGCCGTCCAGCAGCTCCGACGCGGCCGACCAGCGGCCCGACGCCAGCACCTTGATCAGGTCAACGGTACCCTCGCCGACCTTGCCCGCCAGCAGGGTCGCGGCCAGCTCGGCCCGCTCCTGCCCGGAACGGGACGGGTCCGACAGCGCGCGGCGCAGCCGCGGCTCCCGGCGCAGCAGGTCCGCGAAGCCGAGCAGCTCCTCGGCGATCACCGCGGTGGCGGCGGCACCCGCCGCCCGGGCGCTGGTCTCCAGCGCTGCCCGGGCCGCGGTGTACGACTCACGGCTTGCCGCCTGCATCAACGGGCTCCGGCGGTCTCGAGCTCGGCGAGCGCGCGCTCGACCGTGCCACGGCGACGGGCCTCGTCCTCCAGCGACTCGCCAACGATCTTGCCGGCCAGGCTGACCGCCAGCGTGCCCATCTCGGCACGCAGCTCGCGGACGATGCTCGCCCGCTCGCCGGCCAGCTGCTCGCGACCGGCCGCGATGATGCGGTCGGACTCCTCGCGAGCCTTGGCCAGCACGTCGGTGCGGATGCCCTCGGCGTCGGCACGGGCCTCGTCACGGATGCGCGCGGCCTCCGTGCGAGCCTCGGCCAGCTGCGCCTTGTACTGCGACAGCAGGGCCGCGGCCTCGGCCTGAGCCTTCTCCGCCTTGACGAGCCCGCCCTCGATGGCCTCGACGCGCTGCTGGAACATGCTCTCCATACGCGGGAACACGAACTTGGTCAGCACGAACAGCAGGACGCCGAAAGCGATGAGGCCGACGATCACCTCAGCCAGCGGCACGCCGAGCACGTTGTACTCACCGTGCTCCGCGGGCGCGCCAGGCGCCTCTTGTGCGATGTACATAGGTCACTCCCCTTCGGCGGTGACCGGTCGGCTAGGACCGGTCACCGGATCGTCTCGGCGCTCGGGACCCGACTAAAGGGCGAACGCGAGAACCAGGCCCAGCAGGGCCAGCGCCTCGACGACGGCGAAGCCCATGAACATGTAGGTGCGGGTCAGGCCGGCGCTCTCGGGCTGACGGGCGGTCGCCTGGATGTAGGCGGCGAAGACCAGACCCACGCCGATACCCGGGCCGAGGGCGGCGATGCCGTAGCCGATGACGTTAAGGCTGCCGGTCATGTTGGTTTCCTCCTGAGTTCGACGCGTGTCGGTCACGCGCACGTTTTTGGTTACAGGTATGAGCGATCTTCAGTTGTGGTTCGAAAGCCAGAGTGTGTCGCGCCGGTCCGGCGCGGGTGTCCCGATACGCCGGAGGCTCAGTGCTCTTCGGAGATCGAGCTCTGGAAGTAGGTCGCCGACAGCAGCGTGAAGACGTACGCCTGCAGGCTGAGGATGAACAGCTCGAACAGGGTCATCACGATCGCGAACGCCCAGCTGCCCAGCGCGGCCGGCTTCAGCAGCAGCGGACCCGCGTTCCACAGCGCCACACCGCCGAGGGTGAACACCAGCAGGATCATGTGACCCGCGAACATGTTCGCGAAGAGACGGACGGCCAGCGTGATCGGCCGCAGCACCAGGTTCGAGATGAACTCGATCGGGATCAGGATCGGCTGCACCGCGATCGGCACACCCGGCTGCACGCAGGCGTGCTTCAGGTAGCCGAAGAAGCCGTGCTTCTTGATGCCCAGGCCGATGTAGATGAGCCAGGTCAGCACTGCCAGCACGATCGGGAAGGCCAGGTGCGAGTTCGGGGAGATCTGCGCGAACGGCACGATGCTCCACAGGTTCGTCACGAAGACGAAGCAGAAGACGGTCGCCAGGTACGGCGCGAAGCGCACGCCCTGCGGACCGATGATGTCGGTGGCGATGTTGTTGCGCACGACGCCGTACACCGACTCGGCGAGCCACTGCTTCTTGCTCGGCACCAGCGTGGGGTTGCGGTACGTCACGAGGAAGAAGACGATGACGATGGCGACGGCGATCCAGACCAGCAGCGTCAGCTTCGTGAAGGCGTGCCCCCAGGGGCTGCCCTCGAGCGACGGGATGAGGGTCTTGTAGTCGAATACCTCCGGCCCGGGAGGGAACTCCGAGGCAAGGAAACCCGGCTGCGTAATCAACCTGTCCTCCGTCGATCGGGCACGGTCACCCGTCCAGTCTTTTCACGGTCAGATAGACCCCGGCGGCCGCGCCGCCGATCAAACCGATCAACAGCCCGACGTTGGGGAGTCCCAGCCACTTATCGATGAGCCACCCGACCCCTCCCCAGACCAGCATTCCGCCGAGGAGATACCCGATGGCCGCCCAACCCGCATCGGCGCCCTCTGCATGAGGGCGCTTCGGAGGCTGGTCATCGGCCATGACGGGGCGAACAATATCAGCCACCCCCTGCAGTGGCCGACGCACCCCCCGTACGCGAGCGATGTTCATCACCAGGTCGGCGCTGCGTCATCTTCCATCAGGATGAGATCGATGTTGATTTAACCGCGTCGAACCGCTGAGATGGAGACAACCCTTCCGTTCTCCCCCACGGCGGTGCGGCGATGCGCAAGCTCACGATACCTGTAGTTTTCGTGCTGCTCACAGCATTGAGCAGCGGTTGTGAGCCGCGCGGCAACGACGACACCGAGTCGACCAAGCCGGTGCACTGCACGGTCATCGTCGATGGCCCGAAGGCCGACGAGGATCGCGACAACTTCGCGGGCCGCGTCCGCTATCGATGCGCCACTCCCGGCGCCGAGAAGCTCACCTTGAAGATCAAAATCGAGCGCCGCGACGGTGACGCATGGCGCAGTGTGGCCTCCCGCACACACACCCTCAAGGGCAAGCAGACCTACGCCGCCGAGCTCAAATACCAGTCCAAGGACCTGAGCCTCAGCTGCCGCTCCGGCACCTTCCGCACCGTGGTCGACTGGTCCCGCACCTCCCGCAAGGACACCGAAGGTGACAACCTCACCTCGGGCGCCGTCAAAGACCCCTGCCGCCCACCCATCTTCGGCTAGCGCGCGGGCTCTCTCCGTTGATCATGAACTTAAGGGCGTGGTCGGCGGCGTGTCCCTACCCTGGCGCCGTGATCACAGGCCTGCCGGAGGTGCGCGGCTACCGCTCGGGCTCGTCGATGTACGGGATCTTGGCGTGCCAGAGCCACCAGCCGTGGCCGATGGTCCACGCGATCGCGGCGATGCCGATGCCGATCGCCATCGGCTTGAGGCCGCTCCAGCCCGACTTGGCGATCACGGCGAGCACGAGGAACAGCACGGTGAACTTGACGGCGTACATCAGCAGCCCGACCGACAGCACCATCTTCGGGTTGATCGAGTCCGCCCATGCGATCACGAAACTGGACAGCAGGTAACTGACCGCCACCAGGGCCACTCCCGCCAGCACCCCGACCGCGGCCGCCGCGCCGACGGCGAGGTACGCCACCAGCGGCGCCACCACCGCCACCACCGCGGTCACCCCGAGCATGAATGGCAGGAACTTCAACCGCTTACCGAGCATCACGCCGTCTTCTCTCGCTGATCACGGTGCCAGGGTAGCGACACGCCGCCGACCACGCCCTTAGGTTCATGATCAACCGAGCGAGGGGGTGGGGTGGGTCACGCTGGGGGTGGGAGGAGGACTGCCGTGAGGGGGTGGACGGTGGACTGGATCTCGTCGGCCACGCGGGCGAAGACCTGGTCGCCGCGGCCCCAGGGGTCGTCGAGGTCGTCCTTGGCCTGGGCGGGTTCGCCGTTGCGGGCGGCGGCGACGGCCGCGACCAGGGCGACGCCGCGGGTGTACACCGCGTCGGGCGTGCGGTCGGCGGCGGGCAGTCGGGTCAGGTCGACCGACGGCAGGAGGCGGCCGAACTCGCCGAGCACGAAGGTGCGGTCGGCGGCGTCGGGGCGCAGCGCGACGACGTAGTCGTACTGGTCGGCGGTGGCGGTGAGGATCAGGTCGGCCGACTCGATGTGCTCGGCGCGCAGCTTGCGGGCGCTGAAGTCGTCCGGCGAGCCGCCGCGCGAGCGCACCTGGCGGGCCGCGGGCGGGTTCATCTCCTCGCCTTCGTGCCAGCCGCCGGTGCCCGCCGAGTGGGAGAGCACCAGGTCGGCGCCGACCGGGCCGGCCTGCTCGGTGACCGCCAGCGCCAGCAGGCGCTCGGCCATCGGCGAGCGGCAGATGTTGCCCATGCACACGTGCAGGACCGTGAACGGCGCCATCACGACTCCTCCGGACCCTGGATGTCGGTGGCGACCTCGCGCAGCTGGTCGAGGCTGATCGCCCCGGCGCGCAGCACCCGCGGGCGCTCGCCGGTGACGTCCACGATGGTCGACGGCACCGGGTTGGGGCACTCCCCCGCCTCCAGGTACACGCTGACCTTGTAGCTGAGCTGGTCGCGGGCCTGCTCGGCGGTGAGCGCCGCGGGCTGGCTGCTGAGGTTCGCCGAGGAGACGGCCATCGGGCCGGTCTTTCGCAGCACCTCCAGGGCCACCGGGTGCAGCGGCATGCGTACGGCGACCGTGCCGCCGGTCTCGCCGAGGTCCCACTGCAGGCTCGGCGCCTGCTCGACGACGATCGTCAGCGCGCCCGGCCAGAAGGCCTCGACCAGGTCCCGGGCCACCGACGGCAGCCGCATGACGAGCCCGTCCAGCGTGTGCCGGGAGCCGACCAGCACCGGCGGCGGCATGTGCCGGCCCCGCCCCTTGGCGCTGAGCAGGTTGGTCACCGCCCAGGGCTTGAAGGCGTCGGCACCGATGCCGTACACCGTGTCGGTCGGCAGGACCACAAGGTCGCCACTGGATACGGCGTCGATCGCGGCCTGGATCCCGCGGTCCCGTTCGACGACGTTGCGGCAGTCGTAGAGCCTCACGAGGAGCCAGTCTGTCATGCGCTGTTCGCATCCGGCACACACGGCTCCCACCCACCGGACAGCCGATCCGCCCGCGACCCCAAGATCGGCGGACTTGCCCGGCACATGGGCGAATACAGCCTCAAGATACGCACAGGTGCCGGGCAAATCGGGCGATCTTGAGGGCCGTCGCGCCGGACGGGACGCGTTACCTGCGGGCGGTGGTGAAGCGGGGGCGGCCGGCGAGGTCGGGGTGGGTGGTGACGTCGTGCCAGGTCGTCAGGAGCAAGGCCATGGCGGGGGTATGGGTGTCGTCGTGCTCGATGCCGAGGCGGCCGCCGTCGCGGAGCACGTCCCAGGCCCGAGCGATGATCACCGGGATGAGGTCGAGGCCGTGCTCGCCGGAGAAGACCGCCTCGGCGGGGTCGTGGCCGACCTCCGGGGGCACCGCGACCGTGATCGGCACGTAGGGCGGGTTGCACAGGATCAGGTCGGCGGGCGCGGGCAGCGGCACGTCGCGGACGTCACCGGGCAGCACGCGCACCGACGTGTCCGCGGTGTTGCGGCGCAGCCACGGCAGGGCGTCGTCGCTGCGCTCGACCGCGTACACGGTCGCGTCGGGGCGGGCGTCGGCGACCGCGATCGCCAGCGCGCCCGAGCCGCTGCACAGGTCCAGGACCACCGGGTCGGCCATGCCGCGCAGGGCCTCGATCCCCCACCGGGCCAGCAGCTCGGTCTCGGGGCGCGGGATGAAGACGCCGGGACCGACCAGCAGCTCGCGGTCGAGGAACGGGGCGGTGCCGGTCAGGTGCTGCAGCGGCACACGCTCGGTGCGCCGGTGGACCAGCTCGTCGAGTGCCTCGGCCTGCACATCGGTGACGGAGTCGATCAGCAGCAGGCGTCCGCGGGTCACGCCGAGCACGTGCGCGGCGAGCAGCTCCGCCTCGACCCGGGGTGAGTCGATGCCGGCGGCGGCGAGCCGGACGGCGGCGGCGCGGAGCTGGGCAGAGAGCACTGGCACCCGATCAACCTAGCTGGCGCGGCGGCAGCGCCCGCGCCAGAGGCGGGTGGCTGCGGGGTCCGGACAGCCCGCGAGAAACCGGTTGACCCCTCGCACGGCACGCTGACATGGTCGGCGCATGTCGTTGGTGGAGGCCCGTGGCCTGACGAAGATCTTCCGTCGGCCGGAGAAGGATCCGGGTCTTCGCGGCTCGCTGAAACATCTGGTGCAGCGCAGGTTCAAGGAGTTCCGGGCGGTGGACGGCATCGACCTGTCCATCGAGGCGGGCGAGTCCGTGGCGTACGTCGGGCCCAACGGAGCGGGCAAGTCCACGACGATCAAGCTGCTCACCGGCATCCTGGTGCCGACGGCGGGCACGGTGCGGGTGGCCGAGGCCGAGCCGCACACCGACCGGATGGTCAACGCCCGCAACATCGGCGTGCTGTTCGGCCAGCGCACCCAGCTGTGGTGGGACCTGCCGGTCCGCGAGTCGCTGGCACTGCTGCGCGACATGTACGACCTCAGCCCCGCCTTCTACCGGCAGCGCCTGGAACGCCTCGACGACGTGCTCGGCCTGGCCGACCTGCTGCCCGTGGTGGCCCGCAAGCTGTCGCTGGGCCAGCGCATGCGCGCCGATCTGGCCGCGGCGCTGCTGCACCAGCCGAAGATCGTCTACCTGGACGAGCCGACCATCGGGCTGGACATCTCGGTCAAGGACCGGGTCCGGCAGTTCCTGCGGGAGCTGCGCCAGGACGGCACGACGCTCATGCTGACCACGCACGACCTGGGCGACATCGAGGACGTGTGCGAGCGGATCGTCATCATCGACGAGGGCCGCAAGATCTTCGACGGTCCCCTGGCGGAGATGAAGGACCGCTTCGCGCGGGTACGCCGGATGCACCTCCAGCTGGCCGAGCCGACCCCGGTCGAGAAGCTCGCCGAGCGCCTGCCCGACGTCGAGGTCGTCGCGGGTGACAGTCCCACCGAGGTCACGCTGACCTTCGACCGGTTCACCCATACCGCCGGGCAGCTCATCGCAGCCGTGCTGGAGATCGTCGAGGTCGGCGAGCTGCACCTGGACGAGCCGGCCATCGAGGACGTGGTGCGCAAGGTGTACGCCGGGGAGCTGCTGCGATGAGCGAGCACATCCTGGAACTCGGCGCCCGGCGCGCGCGACGGGGTGCGGGCGTCAAGCCTTATCTCGGGCTGCTGCGCATGTCGACGCGGCGCATCCTCACCTACCGGCTGAACTCGCTGATCCTGTGGATCGGCGGCGCGACGTTCCTGGCCGGCTCACTCGCGGTGTGGCACGCGCTGCTGTCCGAGGGCGCGATCGGCGGCTACGACTGGCACCAGATGAAGGCCTACCTGCTGGTGGGCTGGGCGACCGCGTCCATCGGCTCGGCGTACGGCGACTGGTGGATGGCCTCGCGGATCTTCGAGGGCCACGTGGCCACCGACCTGACCAAACCGCTGGACTACCAGTGGGCCCGGTTCAGCGAACACATGGGCGGCCTGGCCACGGAGTTCATCGCGATCGCCGTCGCGGCGACGGCCATCGTGGCCTTCACTGGCGACCTGATCGTGCCCGGCCCGGCGCAGGCGCTGCTGTTCGCGGTGAGCTTCCTGCTGGTCGCGCCGCTGAAGTTCACCATCGCGTACATCACGACGATGGCCTGCTTCTGGACGCAGAACTTCATGGGCGTCTCCTGGGCCAAGGACGCGATCGTCACCCTGTTCTCGGGCGCGCTGATCCCGCTGGCGCTGCTGCCGGCGTGGCTGGCCGGCCCGGCCTCGGTGCTGCCGTTCGCCAGCATCACCGCCACCCCCGCCGCGCTCTACCTGGGCCAGGCCACCGGCTGGGAGGCCCTGCGGCTGCTGGCCGTGCAGGCCGCCTGGGTGCTGGTGCTGTGGTGGGGAGCCCGGCTCATCTGGCGGCGCGCGCTGCGCGCCCTCACCGTCCACGGAGGCTGACGTGCGTCGCACGCTGCGGATCTACCGGCGCAGCCTCGGCGCGCACCTGCGCGCGGTGCTGGAGTACGAGGCCGACTTCTGGGTGCTCATCGTCGCCGGGCTGCTGTTCCAGGTGCTCAACCTGATCTTCCTGAGCGCCGTCTTCGCCCACGTGCCGGCCCTGAACGGCTGGTCGTACCCGGAGGCGGTGCTGCTCGCCGGAACGTACGGCCTCGTCAACGGCCTCGGCCCGCTCTTCTTCGAGGGCACCTGGCGGCTCGCCGGGAAGATCAACCACGGCGAGCTGGACTATCCCCTGGTCCGCCCCGCCCCGGTGCTCACCCAGGTGGTCAGCGCGGGCATCGGCCTGCACGGCATCGGCGACTTCATCGGCGGCGGCGCGATGATCGCCTGGGGCCTGGCCAACTCCGACATCGACTGGAGCGCCACCCGCGTCGCCGGCGGGCTGGTGCTCTTCGCCTCCAGCGCCGCCATCCTGCTGTCGCTGATCGTCGTGGGCAACGCGGCGTCGTTCTGGGTCGGCGGCAACCACCCCGTCTTCGCGATGACCCTGATCCGCACCGGCGACATGGCCAAGTACCCGCTCAGCATCTACGGCCTGGCGGTCCGCGCGACCTTCACCGTCCTGGTCCCGTACGCCTTCATCAGCTACTTCCCGGCGTCGTGGCTGCTCGGCAAGGAATCCGCCTGGATCGGCCTGCTCACCCCGCTGGTCGCACTGTACTGCGTCTTCCTGGCCCGCCTCGTCTTCCGCCTCGGCCTGCGCCGCTACGACTCCGCCGGCCACTGACCGCCCGTGCCGGCCGCCACCCCGCCCGGCAGTGAGCCGGGCGCGGCACGCACCAAGGTCGTTCGACTTGCCAGGCAACTGGGCGAAAGCGCGTTCAAGATACGCACACCTGCCCGGCGAGTCGGATGATCTCGCTGGCGGCCGGGGGCGCGGCAGGGGTCAGGCGCGGGAGAGTTCGGTTTCGCCGGCCAGGCGGGCGGCGCGGTCGGCGGTGGTGAGGGCCTCGAGGACGCCGTCCATGTCGCCGCCGATGGCGAGGTCCAGGTTGTACGCCGTGTAGCCGATGCGGTGGTCGGTGATGCGGTTCTGCGGGTAGTTGTAGGTGCGGATGCGCTCGGAGCGGTCGACGGTGCGGATCTGGGCCTTGCGGGCGTCGGCCGCGGCGGCGAGGGCCTGTTCCTCGGCGAGCTGGGCGAGTCTGGCGCGCAGCATGCGCATTGCCCGGTCCTTGTTCTGCAGCTGGGAGCGCTCGTTCTGGCAGGTCACGACCGTGCCGGTGGGGAGGTGGGTGATGCGGACGGCCGAGTCGGTGGTGTTGACGGACTGGCCGCCTGCGCCCTGGGAGCGGTAGACGTCGATCTTCAGGTCACTGGCGTCGATCTCGACCTCGGTCTCCTCGGCCTCGGGCATGACCAGGACGCCCGCGGCAGAGGTGTGGATGCGGCCCTGGGACTCGGTCGCGGGCACGCGCTGCACGCGGTGCACGCCGCCCTCCCACTTGAGGCGGGACCAGACGCCGTAGCCGCCGTCGGGCACGCCGCGGGTCTTGATGGCGACCGAGACGTCCTTGACGCCGCCCAGGTCGGAGTCCTGGGAGTCGAGGACCTCGGTGATCCAGCCGCGGCGCTCGGCGTAGCGCAGGTACATGCGCAGCAGGTCGCCCGCGAACAGCGCGGACTCCTCGCCGCCCTCACCGGACTTGATCTCCAAGATCACGTCCTTGGCGTCGTTGGGGTCCCGCGGGGCGAGCAGCTCGGCGAGCTTCTCCTCCAGCTCCGGCAGGCGCTGCTCCAGGCTGACCGCCTCCGCCGCGAAGTCGGGGTCGATCGAGGCCAGCTCGCGGGCGGCCTCCAGATCGGCGCGCAGCGACTCCAGCTCGTGCGCGGTCTTGTGGATCGGGGTCAGTTCGGCGAAGCGCCGCCCCACCTTGCGCGCCGCGGCCTGGTCGGCGTGGATCGACGGGTCCGCCAGCCGCGCCTCCAGCTCCGCGTACTCGGCCAGCAGCGCGGTGAGCCGTTCGTTACTCATGTCCGAATCCTCACTCGACAGCGGTATGACCTGCAACAGCACAACGCCCGCTCCGTGGGTACGGAGCGGGCGTCGTCACGACAGCTACTTGGCGTCCTTCTTCTGAACCTTGGCGTACTTGGCCTGGAACTTGGCCACCCGGCCCGCGGTGTCCAGCACGCGCTGCTTGCCCGTGTAGAACGGGTGGCAGGCGCTGCAGGTCTCAGCGTGGATCGAACCGCCCTTGGCGGTGCTGCGGGTGGTGAAGGTGTTGCCGCAGGAGCACGTGACGGTGGTCTCGTTGTACTGCGGGTGGATACCGGACTTCATAGCCTCGGTCCTTTCGTTTTCATGGGCGCTGGGTCGCTGTCATCACTGCCGGACGCCCGTCCGGACAGCTCGGGCGTGAACCAGTCCCGGTGGCCGACTGACCAGTATGCCATCCGCCCCGATCGCGATCTTCAGCGGCTAACTCGGCTGCGTTTCGCGAGCGATTCTCGTAGCGTCTCCGGCCATGTCCCCCACCACAACAACGACCCTCGCCGCTGTCTTCCCGCCCGACGCCCTGGACCGCGCCATGGCCGAGGGGCTCGTCCGCGCGCAGACCCATCCGGAGCTGCCGCTGACGATCTACAACTACACGGAGAAGTGCACGTACGCGAACGCGTGGGACGAGGTGACACTGGCGTGCCGCGGGTTGATCTGTGATGCCGCCGGGACGGTGCTGGCGCGGCCCCTGGTCAAGTTCTTCAACCACGGGCAGCCGGGCGCTGCCGTGATCGGCCTGGACGAGCCGGTGGTGGTGACCGACAAGGCCGACGGCTCGCTGGGCATCGTCTACCCCACCCCGGACGGCCCGGCCGTGGCCACCCGCGGCTCGTTCGCCTCGGACCAGGCCAGGCACGCCACGGGACTGCTGCGCGAGCGCTACCCGCGCTGGTCGCCGCCGGCGGGCCTGACCGTGCTCGTGGAGATCATCTACCCGGGCAACCGGATCGTGGTCGACTACGGCGGCCTCAACGACCTGGTGCTGCTCGGCGCGGTGGAGATCGCGACGGGGCGCTCGCTGCCGCCCGGCGCGGTGGCCGGCTGGCCGGGCCCGGTGGTGGAGACGTTCGCGTACCCGACGTTCGAGCAGGCGCTGGCCGCCCCGGCGCGGCCGGGCCGCGAGGGTCTGGTCGTGCACGCGCTCGCCACGGACGCCCGCGTGAAGATCAAGTACACGGAGTACGTGCACCTGCACCGCATCGTCACCGGGCTGAGTGCCCGCGGCGTGTGGGCGGCCCTGGGCGAGGGCGCGACGGTCGCCGAGATCGCCGAGCCGCTGCCCGACGAGTTCCACGGCTGGGTCACCGAGCTGGCCACCCGCCTCACCGCCGGCCTCGCCGAGCTGGAGAAGCAGGTCGAGCAGGCGCACGACGAGATCATGGAGGGGCTGCCCGAGGGCTGGGCCCGCAAGGACTACGCCATGGTCGCCGGGCGGCACCCGCTGCGCGGATACCTGTTCGCGCACCTGGACGGCAAGCCGTACCGCCGCCAGCTGTGGGAGGAGCTCAAGCCCGACGGCGACGAGCGACCGCACGGCCGTACCTTCGACGACGAGTGACCACGACAGGAGCCGACGCGATGCCCACCCTCACCATCACCCGCGGCCTGCCCGGCTCGGGCAAGACCACCTGGGCCAAGGAGCAGCCCGGCGTCCGGGTCAACCGCGACGACCTGCGCCGCATGCTGCACGGCGGCAACCTCGGCGAGGGCTGGGCCGAACGGCAGGTGACCGTGGCGCAGCGGGCCCAGGTCGAGGCGCTGCTGAAGGCGGGAGCGGACGTGATCTGCGACGACACGAACCTGCGCGCCAGGGTCGTCCGCGAGCTGGCCGAGCTGGCGATCGACTGCGGCGCGCAGGTGACCGTACGCGACTTCACCGACGTGCCGCTGGCCGTCTGCCTGGAGCGCGACGCGGCCCGGCCCGCGGCCGAGCGGGTCGGCCCCGAGGTCATCGAGGGCATGCACGAGCGTTACCTCACCGGCCGCCGCGAACCGCTGGTGCTGCCGCAGCGCGGCCCGCGCCTGGTCTACGAGCCGAAGCCCGGCCTGCCCCGGGCGGTGCTGGTGGACCTGGACGGCACGGTCGCGCTGATGGGCGACCGCAGCCCGTACGACCACACCCGTGTCCACCTCGACCTCCCGCACCAGCCGGTGATCGATGCCGTCCGCGCCCTGCACGCCGCGGGCCACACGATCGTCTACTGCTCCGGCCGCGTCGACGCCTGCCGTGACTCCACCGCCGCCTGGCTCGACAAGCACGTCGGCGTCCCGTACGCGGCCCTGCACATGCGCGAGACCGGGGACCCGCGCAAGGACTCCGTGGTCAAGCGCGAGATCTTCGACGAGCACATCCGCGACACCTGGTACGTCGTCGCCGTCCTCGACGACCGCAACCAGGTCGTCCGCATGTGGCGCGAACTGGGCCTCACCGTCTTCCAGGTCGCCGAGGGCGACTTCTGACCCGAAGGAAGGGCACCTTGCCATCGCTATTGGTAGTGGAAGGTGCCCTTCCTAACATGGATGGACAGACATAGGTCGAGAGGACGAGATGACCAGGCCGTCGCCGAAGGTCGCCCAGGACGGGGCGCACATCACGCTGCCGAGCGCGGTGACGGTAACCCCTGACGAGTACGACGCCCTGCCCCCGGATCCCCGGATCGAGCTCGTGGACGGAGTGCTGCACGTCATGACGCCTCCCACAGCCCGGCACCAGATCGTCATGATGAGGCTCGTCACCAGCCTGCTCCGCCGGTGCCCGGAGCACCTGACCGCGCTGCACGAGCAGGAGATCCGCATCGCCGACGACCACCGGCGCAATCCCGACGTGCTGGTGGTGCGCCAGGACGCGGTGAACCTCGACTGGTTCAGCTTCCCGCCCAAGGCCGTGCTGCTCGCCGTCGAGATCGTCAGCCCCGGCACGCAGACCGCCGACCGCAAGCACAAGCCCGCCGAGTACGCCGACGCCGGCATCCCCTGCTACTGGCGCATCGAGCCGCTGCCCGAGCTGGTCGTGCACACCTACCAGCTCGACGAGACCGACGTGTACGAGTCCACCGGCGTCTTCCATCCCGGCGACGTCATCACCGTCCCCCGCCTCGACTGGGCCACCATCCCCGTCACCGACCTCATCCCCTGACCGGCGCGGCCCCGCTCCCCTGTCGCAACTCTTGAAGACTTGCGGCCCCAGGAGCTTCCTGAGGCCGCAAGTCTTCAAGAGTTGCTGCTCGAGGGCGGGTCAGGGGACGGTGATCGTGGTGGTGGCGGTGACGGCGTTGACCGTCACGGTGAGGGTGGCGGTGCCCCGGCGCAGGGCGGTGAGCCGGCCGGTCGCCGGGTCGTACGCGGCGACCGCGTCACGCGGAGCCGTCCGCGCCGGGCCGATGTGGACCGTGCCCGCCCAGTCCGCCGAGACCGGGTAGGCCACCGGAACAGCCCGGCCGGCCTGGGTGACCACGGCCGACACCGGCCCGCTCGCGCCGACCGCGAGCGTCGCGGGCGCGGTCAGGTCGAGCGCGTCCACGTGCGGGCGGATCTCGGCGTGGAACCAGTCCGCCACTCCGGCCTGCGGGAACAGCCGAGGCACCAGCCACTCCAGCGGGCTGACCGGGTCGACGCCGACCATGGTCCAACCGGTGAAGCCGCCGTCGGCGGGCGAGGTGGACGGCGCCTTGCCCGAGTTCCCGTTGATCAGGTACGCCACCCCGTCGACCTCGCTGGCCGCGAACGTGCCGACGTGGCTGTTCACCATGGCCGCGCCCTTGCCCGAGGACCACTGGAAGTCGGCCAGCCAGCGTTCCACGGTGGCCACCTCCTTCGCCTCGGCCAGCTCACTGGCCTGGACCGGCGTGGGATCCCGGGGTGGATGGTGGAAGAACACCGCGACCGAGCCGATCGCCGGGTCGTCGGCCGCCTCGTCCAGCGCCTGGCGCAGCATCAGCACCTGGTCGAACCCGCCGCCGCGCAACGTGCCCTTGGCCGAGTCGAGCATGATCAGCCGGGTGCCCCGGTGGTCGACGACGCGGTGGGTCTCGCCGAACACGGCCCGCCAGTTGTCCAGGTTGCCCGGTCCCATGATCTCGTGGTTGCCGGGCACGTAGTAGTACGGCAGCGCGCCGCCGAGTTCCTCGTCGAGGATCTGCTTGGCCAGCGCGATGTCGGCGGGCGCCGCCTCGTCCACGAAGTCGCCGTTGATGACGAGGAAGTCCGGCGCGGCGGCCTTGATCTCGCGCAGCGTGCGGCGGGCGTTGCGGACCAGGTCGCTGTCCGGGTTGCGGGCCACGAACTGGGCGTCGGACATGACCGCGAAGCGCCACGGCTCGTCGGCCGCCGCGCCGTCGCGGATCACGAAATCCCGCTGGTACGCCGGGTCGGCCGGGACGTCGATGGTGGCCGGGAGCTTGACGGCGAGGTCGTCGATGACGATCGCGTTGGTGTAGGAGGCCTCCGGTTTGATCTCCGCGGGGTAGAACCAGCGGAACTTGAGCGGGTGCTGCAGCCCGGCCGGGACCGGAAACTCGATCTTCTGCCAGCCGGTGCCGGTGAGGTACGGCCCGCTGAACGCGGGGACGAGCGCGCCGGTGGCGTCGTACACCTGCAGCCGCGCCCACTCGCCCCGCCCGGCCTCCGGGTTGACCCACATGCTGACCGCGAGCGGCTGCCCCGGCAGTTCGATGAGCGCCGGCGGGGTCGCGTACGAGGTGCGGGTGCCGGTGGACTGGGTGAAGTCGTACGACATGCGCAGGCCCAGCCCGTCGTGGCCCGGCACGGCGGAGACCGCGCAGGTCGCCCGTGCGGTGGTGCACTTCCACGCGGCGGCGTCGTCGAAGTTCGCGACGACCACCTCGCGCGAGCCGACGGTGACGCCGACCCGTGTCGTCTTGCCGTCGACGGTCAGCTCGACCACGGTGCCGCCGTCGGCCTTGCCGGTGACCCGGAAGCCGCCTGCCCCGTCCGGGGCGATGTCCACGACTGACGTGTCGTAGCCGAGCCGGACCTCGTCGGCCTCGATCGGCGCGCTCAGCGCGTCCCGGTCGAAGCCCAGCACGCCGAAGCTCCCGGTGCTGCCCGTCCCGGCCAGCGACAGCCGCCCGGTGGTCGGACTGATCCGCTCCAGCCGGTTCAGCACGGTCATGGTGAGCTGCCCGGACGCCGATCCGCGGTACGCGGTGACGGTCGCCTCGCCCGGCAGCAGCCCGCGGAAGGAGCCGTCGACGACGCGGCCGGACAGCGCGGGGAACACCTTCCAGGACGGGGTGCCCGCCGCGGGGCCGTAGGTCTCGTCGTACCCGGCCGCGGTCAGCCGCCGGGAGTGCCCGGGGAAGACCCGGTCCGGCCGTCCCCCGCGTACGTCGTTGAGCGTCGGCGCGGTCATCGGGGCCGTCGCGGTCTCGACCCAGTAGCCGCTCAACCGTCCGGTGCCGACCGGCGACAGCACCGCGAGGCCGTTGGGCGTGGGCCGCTCGCTGCCGTCCGACGGCGCGTTCTCGATCTGCGGCGCGGCCGTGCCGGGCTCGCGGGCCAGCAGCGTCGACGAGCCGCCGCCGTCCAGGTTCAGGGCGTCGTGCGCGCCCAGGCGCTGCATCATCACCGCTAGGTCGCGCAGGGTCAGGCCGTGGCTGTCGGCCTGCCGGCCGTCCACGGTGAGCAGGTACATCTTCGTGCCGGTGGCGTCGAAGCCGACCGCGCTACGCGGGTTGTCGCTGTCCACGACCGCCCCGTCGGCAAGCTGCCCGCCGCGCACCAGCCACGCGTTGCCGCCGATGGCCGTGGTCAGCTCGCCGCCGTCGGAGCTGCGCGGGCGGTAGGCGACCGCGACCCGGGTGCCCGGGGTCAGCGCCGCCAGCGCGTCCGCGCCCGCCTCGCGACCGAGCAGCACCTGGGTGCCCTCGGCGATCGCCCCGCTGCCCGGTGTCGCCGAGACGGACTCGACCGCCCCGTCTCGCAGCACGACCTCGGTGACCCGGCCCGCCCCGGTCACCGGCCGGGTCCGGCTGAAGTCGCCCCACAGGCCGGTGTACACCCCGATCGCGTTCGCACCAAGGACGTGCGTGTTGAAGCCACTCAGCGCGAGCGCAGCGCCGCCGTCGGGGGTGGCCGTGCCCTCGAAGTACACCTCGACCAGGCGGCCCACGTCACCGGCGGTGAAGCCGACGGCCTTGTGGTGACCGGCGATCGGGGCCTGGATCAGCTCGCCGCCCTGGATGCCGACGCCCTGCGCCGCGCCGGAGTTGTTGATGTCGAAGAAGTCGCCGTTGACCGCGCCGACGACCCGCTTGTCGTCGCGGGCGGCCAGCTGCTGCGACAGCGGCTGGGTTGCCGCGACCGCGCCCGGGAACACGTAGTCGACGGTGGCGCTGCCGGACAGGTCCACGGTGAGCGCGTCGGCGCGCAGGAAACCGCGGGCGTCGTACCGGTCGAACGAGGTCAGGGTGACGCCGGGCGCGACGGGCCGGGTGCTGGTCGGGGTGTCCACGTAGTCGGGTCCGACCACGACGCCGCCGTCCTGCCCCGATCCCGCCGGGGTGGGCAGCGCGGCCGCCGCAGGCTGTGACAGGGCCGTTCCGGCGGTCACGGTGAGCGTGGTCAGGGCTATGAGCAGGGGATGTATCCGCCTTCGCGAAGGCACGGTTCCTCCCGGGGGTGTGGGGTGCTGCCGCCAGTGCAGTCCCCTCCGGAGAGGCGCGCGCGGCAGTGCGGATGCCTGAAGGAAAACTTCAGACAAACAATAGATCCCGAAAGGTAATTGCACATCCCCCGATCTCGGGCCGTTGTCCGATCCGGGCACGAGCGCCGACGAGGGCCTGGTCATGGCGGTGACGCAGAAGGCACCCCTGGCCTCCACGTTCGGCGGCACGGTCACCGCCCCGGCCTGGCGGGCCAAACCCACCTGGTACCCGGTCTCCACCCAGGACCGCATGATCAACCCGGACAACCAGCGCCGCATGGCCGAGCGCATTGGCACCCGGCGCACCATCGAGCTGGACGCGGGCCACGCCTCGCCGGCCTCACAGCCCGGCCCGGTCACCGACCTGATCGTCGAGGCGGCCGAGGCGGGCTGAGCCCGTACACACGAAAGGGCCGGCACCTCGCGGTGCCGGCCCTTGCCGTCTGTTCGCTCAGGTCACTCGCCGGGAGTGGTCTTCGCGATCTGCATCAGGAACTCGATGTTGGTCCGGGTCTGCTTGAGCTTGTCGAGCAGCAGGTCCAGGGCCGCCTGCGAGTCCAGCGAGTGCAGGACCTTGCGGAGCTTGTGCACGATGACCAGCTCCTCCGGCGCCAGCAGGATCTCCTCCTTGCGGGTGCCGGACGGGTCGATGTCGATGGCCGGGAAGATGCGCTTGTCGGCGATCTTCCGGTCGAGCTTGAGCTCGGCGTTACCCGTGCCCTTGAACTCCTCGAAGATGACCGTGTCCATCATGGAGCCCGTCTCCACCAGCGCCGTGGCGAGGATGGTGAGCGAGCCGCCGTTCTCGATGTTGCGGGCGGCGCCGAGGAAGCGCTTGGGCGGGTACAGCGCGGTCGAGTCGATACCACCGGACAGGATGCGGCCGGAGGCCGGCGCGGCCAGGTTGTAGGCCCGGCCCAGACGCGTGATCGAGTCCAGCAGCACCACCACGTCGTGACCCAGCTCGACCAGGCGCTTGGCCCGCTCGATCGCCAGCTCGGCGACGGTGGTGTGGTCCTGCGGCGGCCGGTCGAACGTCGAGGCGATGACCTCGCCCTTGACCGAGCGCTGCATGTCGGTGACCTCTTCAGGCCGCTCGTCGACCAGCACGACCATCAGGTGGCACTCGGGGTTGTTGTTCGTGATCGCGTTCGCCAGCGCCTGCAGGACCATGGTCTTGCCGGCCTTGGGCGGGGACACGATCAGCGCACGCTGGCCCTTGCCGATCGGCATGACCAGGTCGATGACCCGGGTGGTGAGGATGTGCGGCTCGGTCTCCAGGCGCAGGCGCTCCTGCGGGTACAGCGGAGTGAGCTTGTAGAACTCGCCACGGCGGCGGGCCTCCTCGGGCTCCATGCCGTTGACGGTGTCCAGGCGCACCAGCGGGTTGTACTTGTCCCGCCGCTGCTCGCCGTCGCGGCTGGCCTTGACGGCGCCGGTGATGGCGTCGCCGCGGCGCAGGCCGTACTTCTTCACCTGCGACATCGACACGTAGACGTCGTTGGGGCCGGAGAGGTAGCCGGTGGTGCGCACGAAGGCGTAGTTGTCCAGCACGTCCACGATGCCGGCGACCGGCACGAGCACGTCGTCCTCACCCACGTGCGGCTCGCCGCCGCCGCCACCGGCCGCGCCGACGGTCTCGCCGCGCTCGCGGCCACGTCGGCGGTCGCGGAACCGGCTGCGCCGGCCACGACGGCCGTCGCCGTCCTCGTCACCGTCGAAGCCACCCCGGTCCGGACCGCGGTCATTGCCACGGTCGCCACCCCGGTCGGCGGCACGCTCGCCGCGCTCCTGGCGGTCGCCGCGCTCGGCACGCTCCCCGCGCTCGGGCCGGTCACCGCGCTCAGGACGCTCGCCCCGCTCGGCGCGCTCGCCGCGGTCGGCGTTGCGCTCTCCGCGCTCGGCCCGGTCGCCTCGCTCGGCACGGTCGCCCCGGTCGCCTCGCTCAGCGCGCTCGCGGCGGGACTCGCGACGGTTCTCGCGGCCCTCCGCCGGCGCCTCCGCCTCACCACGGGGCTCCGGAGCGTTGCGGCGGCTACGGCGCTCGCCCCGCGGCTCGGTGCCCTCTGCTGCTGTCGGCGCGGACTCGCCCGCCGCCTCGCGGACCTCGGCCCGCACCTCCTCACGAGCCGGTGCGGCGGCCGCGGCGACGTCAGCACGGGGGCGCGGTGCGCCACCGCCCTGGCTGGCCGTGATCGCGGCGATCAGCTCGCCCTTGCGCATGCGTGCGGTGCCCGTGATACCCAACCCCGCTGCCATGGTCTGCAACTCGGGCAGCAGCTTCGCGGAGAGACCGCTGCCGGCGGAGCGGCGGCGCCGGCCGGTGGAGGCGTCGTCAGCGACGTGGGAGACATCCGACGTCATGTCGGTGGTGTCGCTCAATGGATTCCTTCCCTCGATTGGCCGGGGCAGCCCGGGTCTTCTTACGACAGTTGGCGGCCGGGCGGCCTCGGAAACCCGTGGTGCTCGTCCAGAGCGCTACGGGAGTTTTCGCGCAGTCACGACGGCGTTCCGCCGCCGTCCATATTCGACGGCGTGGACACGCCTGGAGCGTGCGATCAGTCTGCGGCAGGCATAGGACTGGGGGTGGACGGCCGTCTGGCTAACGTGTCCGTCTGAACCGAGCTCCGGTAACGCCGCCCCGCAAGATCGGGCGCTTCGCGGCTGTGCTGCCCTAGAGCGTAATCAACGACTGAGACCAGCGGCAACACCGGGCTACTCGGCGTGTCTGAAATGCTGCAAAAGACAGGTGATACGCCCCGGTTTCTAACCAGGGATCCTACCCGCCGATACACGGGCGCCACCAGCGAACACCGCGAGAGTGTGTGCCAACCAACTGCCGCCCGCCTCGAAACCGGACGGCACGGGCGAAAGCGCCAGGACACTCGGCCCGGCCCCGCTGACCACGGCGGCCACACCGGCTTCCCGCAGCTGTGCAACCAGGGCGGCGGTCTCCGGCATTCCCGCGGCCCGGTAGCCCTGGTGGAGGCGGTCCTCGGTGGCCGGGAAGAGCAGGCTCGGGGCGCTGGTCAGGGCGTGGGTCAGCAGGGCCGCCCGGCCCGCGTTGAAGGCGGCGTCGGCGTGCGGCACGGTGGCGGGCAGCGCGGCCCGCGCGTGGGCGGTCAGGCCGCGTACGGCGGGCACGAACACCGTCGGCCGGATCTCCGCGGCCACCGGCAGCGCCACGGCCCGCGCCCCGCCCGCCTCGGTCCAGGCGATGGTGAAGCCGCCGAGCAGGCATGGGGCGATGTTGTCCGGGTGCCCCTCGATCCGGCCCGCGATGCGCACCTCGTCGGCCCGGGTCAGCCTGCTCCCGGCCAGCGCGTTGGCCAGGGTCACCCCGGCCGTGATCGCGGCGCTGGACGAGCCCATGCCGCGCGCCTGCGGAATCCGGTTGTAGCAGCTCAGCCCCAGGCCCACCGGCTGGGCGCCCAGTTCGGCGAACGTCTCCCGCATGGCGCGTACGACCAGGTGGGTCTCGTCGGCCGGTAGCTCGCCCGCGCCCTCGCCGGTGACCTCGACGGTGGTCTTGCCGTCCTCGGCCACCCAGGCGGTGACCTCGTCGCAGAGGTCCAGCGCCAGGCCCAGGGCGTCGAAGCCCGGTCCGAGGTTGGCGCTGGTGGCGGGCGCGTGGACGGTGTACGCCCCGGGCGCGAAGGAGATCGTCACGGTCGTCATGGTAGGGCCGGGCACGGGCCGCCCGGCCGATCCGGTGGCCCGGCCGCCCACTCCTCGGGAGCCGGGCATGGCAGGCGCTCGATACGGTGTCGGGGTCGCCCACCCCTCGGGAGAGTTCGTGGAATCGTTCGACCTGTCGCTGCTCGGCATCATCCTGCCCCAGCTCGTCGGTGTACTGCTGATGATCGCCGGCCTGATCGCGGCGCTGGCCCAACGCGCCCGCCTCGGCTCGCTGGCCACTGCTCTCACCGTCGCGGCCACCGGCCTGGGCGCGGTGACCTTCGTGATCAGCACCTGGTGGCAGGCCTTCGGGATCCGCTCGGTGATCGAGGGCGGCGGCGAAGGCCGCTACACCCTGATCAGCGTGGTCGCCCTCATCCTGTGGCTGATGCACCTGGTCTGGACCGGTCTGCTGATCGGCGCGGTGTTCGCCGGGCGGCGTCGGCCGCCGGCGGTCGAGAACGCCGTCCTGACACCTGGATCGCCGTTGTAGCGACACCGTCCGCCATGGACGGTCAGCGGTTCAGTCGTCAGGTTCCTCGTCGGTGGCTGAACCACCGTCGTCGGACGTGGCCCCGGTGGGGCGGTCGACCGGCCGCCCCACCGATTTCAGCGCGGTCCGCAGGGCGTACTCGATCTGCGCGTTGACGCTGCGCAGATCGTCGGCCGCCCAACGGGCGATCGCGTCGTACACCGCGGGATCAAGCCGCAGCAGCAGTTTCTTGCGTTCAGGCACGCGATGTCCTCAGTAGAGGGTGCCCGCGTTGACGACCGGCTGCGCGTTGCGGTCACCGCAGAGCACCACCAGCAGGTTCGACACCATCTGCGCCTTGCGCTCCTCGTCCAGTTCGACCACCCCCTGCTCGCTCAGCTGCTCGAGCGCGCTGGAGACCATGCCGACCGCGCCCTCCACGATGGTGGACCGCGCCGCGACGATGGCCTGCGCCTGCTGGCGGGCCAGCATCGCCTGCGCGATCTCCGCAGCATAGGCGAGATGGGTGATCCGCGACTCGACCACCTCGACGCCGGCCAGGGTGACCCGCTCGCGCAGTTCGGCGGTGAGCTCGTCGCTGACCGAGGCGCTGTCGCGCAGGCTGGCCCGGCCGCTGGCGTGTGCCTCGTACGGGTAGCTGGTGGCCAGGTGCCGCACCGCGGTCTCCGCCTGCACCTCGACGAAGTGCGCGAAGTCGTCCACCGCGAACTTGGCGGCGTAGGTGTCCACGACCCGCCACACCACGACGGCGGCGATCTCCACCGGGTTGCCGTCGGCGTCGGAGACCTTCAGCCGGTTGGACTCGAAGTTGCGCACCCGCTTCGAGATCTTCGCCTTCTCGGTCAGCGGCCAGGTCCAGTGGAAGCCGGGCTCGCCGATCGTGCCGACGTACTTGCCGAAGAACTGGATGACCCGGGCGTCGTTGGGGCTGATCACGATGAACCCGGTCGCGATCAGCACGAGCAGCAGAGTGCCCACCACGACGGCCACGCCGATGGCTGCGTCGGTGCCCGGCACGCCCACGTTCGCGGCGATGACGGCGACCATGGCGGCTGCCACCAGCAGCGCCACGAGAACCATGATGAACCCGGAGATCCGGAACGCCTTACGCTGCATGGCGACTCCTCATATCGAAGTGATATCACCAAGCTAGCAGGACGTGTCAAGCCACTTCGCTTCCCCTCAAGATCGCCCGATTTGCCTGGCACCCGTGCGTATCTTGACCCCGCTTTCGCCCACTTGCCTGGCAAGTCGAGCGATCAACGGTGAGCGGCGGCAGGCGTCAGTCGGCGAGTGCCGGCACCGGGGCCTGGGTGGGGATGCGGCGGGTGACCAGGAACCAGCCGACCGCGTACGACAGCGTGGTGACGCCGCAGCAGGCGACCAGCACCCGCCAGTCCACCGTGTCCACGAACGCGCCCACGACCAGCTGGGAAGCGGTCACCGCGAGCATGGCGATCATCGTGTCCGTGGCGTTGACCCGGCCGCGCAGCTCGTCGGGCACCTCCTGCGCGATGGCGTAGTTCGACATCACCCAGTTGCCGCCGCCGGCCGCGTGCGCCAGGAAGATGCCGGCCAGCACCAGCGGGAACCAGCCCGCCGCGGCCACGCCGACGTACACCAGGCCGTAGGTGGACATGGACAGCGCCAGCGCCGGGAACAGCCAGTGCGGCCGGGCCAGCGCCGCGCGGAACAGGAACGGGCCGACCACGCTGCCCAGGCCGCGCACCGCGAACATCAGGCCCAGCCCGCGCGCGCCGACCCCGAAGGTCGCCGCGATCAGCGGGAACGTGGCCAGCAGGCCGTTGCCGGTGCCCACCGCCGACTTCACGGTGACCAGCGCCAGCAGCCGCGGCTCGCGGCGCAGGTAACCCAGCGCCTCGCGGATCGCCGCGAACGCCGGGCGGGACACCGTCGGCAGCAGGCCCTGGGTCGGCCGCTTGATCCGCGAGGTCAGCAGCGCCGAGGTCAGCAGGCTGACCGCGACCAGGCCGAAGCAGGCGTACGGGGACAACCACTCGGTGACCAGGCCGCCCAGCGACGAGGCGACCACGGTCATGGTGCCCCAGGCGGTGCCGTTGACGGCCATCGCCGGGCCCATGTCGGCGGGGTCCACCAGGTTCGGCACCGAGGCGTTGGCGGCCGGGGTGTAGAAGGCCTTCGCCGCGGCGAGCGCGCCCAGCGCGACGAGGGCGATCGGGCCCGCCCCGGGGCCGCGCACCAGGAACAGGCCGCCGACGGCGACGAGCGCGGAGAGGTTCGAGGCGATCAGGATGTGCTTGCGGTTGAACCGGTCGGCGATGGTGCCCGCGTACGGCAGCAGCAGCGCGACGGTGCCGGTCTCCACGGCCAGCGCCAGGCCGCCCCAGAGTCCCTGCCCGGTCTCCCGGTTGAGCAGCACCAGCAGCGGCACCATGACGAACCAGTCCGCCCCGAAGACGATGACCTCGGCGAGGAACAGGCGGCGGAAGTCGGCGCTACGCGTAAGGACCCTGAGCACGTAGGCACCGTACACCTGAGAGCGATCTCACGGACGCCGGGCACGCTGTGACGTGCACCCCGATCCGCATGCCGCGAACCCGGCTCAGCCTGGCCGCCGCCCGCCCGGCTTTTCACAGACGTTGGCCTATCTCATCGAAAATGCGGGCTCCGCAGTCGATGTGATAGGCCAACGTCGATGACAGGACGGGGCGCGCCGCGAACACGGGTGCCCCTGGTCAGGTCAGGCCAGGCCGAGTTCGCGGGCGGCGGCGAGCGGGTCGTTGCCGATGGTGGTCGGGGCGGGCGCGGTGGAGATGGCCCACTCCGGGTCCTTGAGCCCGTGCCCGGTCACCGTGCACACGATGCGCGAGCCGTGCGGCACCTTGCCGGCCGCGGACGCCTGCAGCAGGCCCGCGACACTGGCCGCCGAACCCAGCTCGACGAAGACGCCGACCTCGCGGGCGAGCAGCCGGTATGCCGACAGGATCTCCCGGTCGGTGACCGCGTCGATGAGGCCGGCCGACGCGTCGCGCGCGTCCAGGGCCTTGGTCCACGAGGCCGGGTTGCCGATCCGGATCGCGGTGGCGATCGTCGACGGGTTGGCCACGACCGCCCCGTTGACGATCGGGGCGGAGCCGGCCGCCTGGAAGCCGTACATCTTCGGGGCCTTCGTGGCGTTGCCCGCCGCGACGTCCTCGTTGTAGCCCATCCAGTACGCGCTGATGTTGCCGGCGTTGCCGACCGGCAGGCAGTGGATGTCCGGCGCGTCGCCGAGCGCCTCGACGATCTCGAACGCGGCGGTCTTCTGCCCGTGCAGCCGGTCGATGTTCACCGAGTTGACCAGCGCCACCGGGTAGTCCTGGGACAGCTTGCCCGCCATCGCGAGGCAGTCGTCGAAGTTGCCGCTGACCTGCAGCAGCTTCGCACCGTGCACGAGCGCCTGGGCGAGCTTGCCCAGCGCGATCTTGCCCTGCGGCACGAGCACGGCGCAGGTGATGCCGGCGCGGGCGGCGTACGCGGCGGCGCTGGCGGAGGTGTTGCCGGTCGAGGCGCAGATGATCGCCTTCGCACCGTGCTCGACGGCGGTCGAGACGGCGACCGTCATGCCCCGGTCCTTGAAGGAGCCGGTCGGGTTCGCGCCCTCGACCTTCAGGTAGACGTCACACCCGGTGCGGTCGGACAGCACCGGCGCGGGCACCAGCGGCGTGTTGCCCTCGTGCAGCGTGATCACGGGCGTCTTGTCCGTCACCGGCAGCCGGTCCCGGTACTGCTCGATCAACCCACGCCACATGCTGGCCTCCTTACCGAGTGTCATCGAGTACCTTGCCGTCTCTCCGCCGACACCACCACTCAGGTTCCACCCTCCGGGACGTCGGCCCACGGGCACCCCACCCCACCGCGCGGCCTCCGCCACCCGGCCGCGCCAACCTAAAGGTCGATCACGGCCCCAGGGTGGTGACACGCCGTCGAACACGTCCACAAGTTCATGATCGACGGCGCGCGGACTACGGTGGGCGGGTTAGAACTCGACCCGGAGGACGGAGGCTACGGCGCGGACGAAGTCGAGGGTGCGGAGTTCGGCGACCGTCGCAGCCAGCGCGCTGTCGGGGGCGGAGTGGGTGACGATGACCAGGATGGCCTCGTCGCCGCGGCCGGACTGGTTGACCGTGGCGATGGAGACGTCGTGGCGGGCGAAGACGCCGGCCACCGCGGCGAGGACGCCGGCGCGGTCGGCGACGTCGAGGGAGACGTGGTAGCGGGTGCGGACCTCGCCCATCGGGTGGACCGGAAGGTCGGCGTAGGCGGACTCGCTGGCGGCGCGCACCCCGGCCAGGCGGTTGCGGCCCACGGCGACCAGGTCGCCGAGCACGGCGCTCGCGGTCGGGGCGCCGCCCGCGCCGCGGCCGTAGAACATCAGCTGCCCGGCGGCCTCGGCCTCGACGAACACGGCGTTGAACGCCTCGCCGACCCCGGCCAGCGGGTGGGTGCGCGGGATCATCGCCGGGTGCACGCGCACGCTGACGCCGCCGTCGGCGGTGCGGCCCGCGATGCACAGCAGCTTGATCGTGCAGCCCATCGCCTTGGCGCTGGCCACGTCGGCCGCGCTGACCTCGGTGATGCCCTCGCGGTACACGTCGGCGGCCTTCACCCGGGTGTGGAAGGCGAGGCCGGCCAGGATCGCGGCCTTCGCCGCGGCGTCGAAGCCCTCGACGTCGGCGGTCGGGTCGGCCTCGGCGTAGCCCAGCGCGGTCGCCTCTTCGAGGGCCTCGGAGAAGCCCGCGCCGGTGGCGTCCATCGCGGAGAGGATGAAGTTCGTGGTGCCGTTGACGATGCCGGTGACCTGGGTGATGCGGTCGCCGTGCAGGGACTCGCGCAGCGGGCGCAGCAGCGGGATCGCCCCCGCCACCGACGCCTCGTAGTACAGGTCCGCGCCGCCCTCGGCGGCGGCGTCGTGCAGGCTGCCGCCGTCCTCGGCGAGCAGCGCCTTGTTGCCGGTGATCACGGACTTGCCCGCGCGCAGCGCCTCGACCAGCCAGGTGCGGGCGGGCTCGATGCCGCCCACCACCTCGATGACCACGTCCACGTCGTCGCGCTTGACCAGGCCGAGGGCGTCCGTGGTGAACAGGTCGGGGCTGACCGGCAGCTCGCCCCGGTCCCGGCCCGCTCTGCGTACGGCGATGCCGACCAGCTCGACGGGTGCGCCGATACGCGCCGTCAGGTCGTCGGCCTGCTCGTGCAGCAGGCGTACGACCTCCGAGCCGACGGCGCCGCATCCCAGCAACGCCACCTTGACCGAGTCAGCCACTTCGTCTCCCGTAACGCTCAACCTGGCAGGGGCGAGATCGCGCCCTACCCCACGTCCAACGCCAGGAGATCGTCCTCGGTCTCCCTGCGCACGATCACCCGCGCCTGCCCGTCCCGCACCGCCACGACAGGCGGCCGCGGCACGTGGTTGTAATTGCTGGCCATGCTCCGGCAGTAGGCGCCCGTGCCGGGCACCGCGATAAGATCTCCGGGCCGGACGTCGGCAGGCAGGAATTCATCCTTCACCACCACGTCCCCAGCCTCACAATGTTTTCCCACCACGCGGGCAAGAATCGGCTCCGCCTGTGACGCACGTGACGCCAGCGTCGCCGAGTACGACGCGTCGTACAGCGCGGTGCGGATGTTGTCGCTCATGCCGCCGTCCACGCTCACATACGTGCGCAGGCCGTCGAGCGGCTTGACGGTGCCGACCTCGTACAGCGTGAAGGTGGACGGGCCGACGATCGCCCGGCCCGGCTCCACGGACAGGTGCGGCTGGGCCAACTCCAGGCCGCGGCACTCGTCCGCCACGATCTTGAACATCCGCTCGGCCAGGTCGGCGGCCGGCGACGGCGTGTCCTGGCTGGTGTACGCGATGCCGAAGCCGCCGCCCAGGTCCAGCTCGGGCAGCTCCGCGCCGAGTTCGGTGCGGATGCGCTCCTGCAGGGTCAGGATGCGCCGGGCGCTGACCTCGAAACCCGACGTGTCGAAGATCTGCGAGCCGATGTGCGAGTGCAGGCCGCGCAGCTCCAGCGTGTCCTGCTCCAGGATCAGCCGGGCCGCCTCGAACGCCTTGCCGCCCGCCAGCGAGAAGCCGAACTTCTGGTCCTCGTGCGCGGTCGCGATGAACTCGTGGGTGTGCGCCTCCACACCGACGGTCACCCGGATCATGACGCGGGGGCGGACCCCGCGCTCGCGGGCGATCGCCGACAGGCGCTCGATCTCGTCGAACGAGTCGACCACGATGCGGCCCACCCCGTTCTCGACGGCGCGGGTCAGCTCGCGTACCGACTTGTTGTTGCCGTGCAGCGCGATGCGCGCCGGGTCCATGCCCGCGGCCAGCGCGGTGCGCAGCTCGCCGCCGCTGCACACGTCGAGGTTCATCTCCTCCTCGACCAGGATGCGCACGATCGCCCGGCACAGGAACGCCTTGCCCGCGTAGTACACGTCCGCGCCCGCGAAGCCCTGCTTGAAGTCGCGGCAGCGGGCCCGGAAGTCCTCCTCGTCCAGCACGTACGCCGGCGTCCCGAACTCCTGCGCCAGGGAGGTCACGTCCCGGCCGCCGACCCGCAGCACACCCGCGTCGTCCTTGGTCGCGGTCCGCGGCCACAGCGGCGTCATCAGCTCGTTCACATCAGCGGGCGTACGCAGCCAGGAAGGTCCCTGGTGCCCGAAGTCTCCGTGCAGGGCACCGGCCTCATGTGCGCGCAAGGTCGTTCACATCCGTTCAGGGGCGGTCACGCCGAGCAGGCCGAGGCCGTTGGCGATGACGGTGCGAGTGGCGTCGTTGAGCCAGAGCCGGGCGACGTTGACGGGCTCGATCGGTGCGTCCCCCATGGGCAGCACCCGGCAGTTGTCGTAGAAGCGGTGGAAGTCGCCCGCCAGCGACTCCAGGTAGCGGGCCACCCGGTGCGGTTCTCGCAGTTCGGCGGCGCCGGAAATCACGCCCGGGTAATCGCCGAGCGCCTTGAGCAGCTCCAGCTCCTTCGGATGCGACAGCAGCGACGCGTCGAACTCGGCATGGTCGCGGGACAGGCCCAGGTCCGCGGCCATGCGGGCGATGCTGGCCGTGCGCGCGGCGACGTACTGCACGTAGTAGACCGGGTTCTCGTTGCCGGCCCGCGTCCACAGGTCCACGTCGATGTCGATCGGGGAGTCGCTGCTGTAACGGGCCAGGGCGTACCGGGAGGCGTCCACGCCGATCGCCTCGACCAGGTCCTCCATGGTGACCACGGTGCCCGCGCGCTTGCTCATGCGCAGCGGCTGGCCGTCGCGGACCAGGCTCACCAGCTGCCCGATGAGGATCTCCAGGTTGACGTCCGGGTCGTCGCCGAAGCACGCCGCCATGGCGCGCATCCGGCCCACGTAACCGTGGTGGTCCGCGCCCAGCATGATGACGACCTTCTCCGCGCCGCGCTCCCGCTTGTCCAGGTAGTAGGCGCAGTCGGCGGCGAAGTAGGTCCAGTCGCCGTCGCTCTTGCGCAGCACCCGGTCCTTGTCGTCGCCGAAGTCGGTGGTGCGCAGCCAGGTCGCGCCGTCGGCCTCGAACAGGTGCCCCTGCGCCCGCAGCCGCTCCAGGGCCAGGTCCAGCTCACCCTTGGTGTGCAGGTCCTTCTCGTTGAAGTACACGTCGAAGTGCGTGCCGAACTCGGCCAGCGACGACTTGATCTGCGCGAACATCAGCTCGACGCCCTCGACCCGGAACGTCTCCAGGTCGTCCGCGCCGGGGTGCTTGGCCTTGACCGCCTCGGCGATCTCGGCGATGTACGCGCCGCCGTAGCCGTCCTCCGGCGTCGCCTCACCGCGGGCCGCGGCCCGCAGCGACTTGGCGAACCGGTCGATCTGCGACCCGGCGTCGTTGAAGTAGTACTCGGTGGTGACGTCCGCGCCCGCCGCCTTGAGCAGCCGCGCGAGCGCGTCGCCGACCGCGGCCCAGCGCACCCCGCCCAGGTGGATCGGGCCGGTCGGGTTCGCCGACACGAACTCCAGGTTCAGCCTCACCCCGGCCAGCGCCGTGCCGTGCCCGTACGCCGCGCCCTCGGTGACGACCAGGCGGGCCAGCTCCCCCGCCGCCGCCGCGTCCACCCGGATGTTGAGGAAGCCCGGCCCGGCGATCTCCACAGCAGCGATCCCTGTGAATTTGCTGAGTTCCGCGGCCAGGGCCGAGGCGAGGTCGCGCGGGTTCGCGCCGACCTTCTTGGCGACCTGAAGAGCCAGGTTGGTGGCGTAATCTCCGTGCTCCGGGTTGCGCGGACGCTCCACCGTCGCCGCCGCCGGCAGGGCCGCCAGGTCGAGGCCGCGGGCCGTGAAGACGGCTTTTGCGGCGGTCAGGACAGCATCGGCGATATTCGCGGGAGTCACCCGGCCATGCTAACCGGGTAGACTTCGGCCCTCTGCGTCCCACCGCACGGCGGGCGCGCCCACCCCTCGATGTGACGGACACCACGATGAGCATCAGCACGCAAGGCGGCGAGCAGCACCGCCCCAATGTTGTGAAGGTCGGCGGCAAGCCCGCGGCCGGCGCCAAGCCCGCCACCGGCGGCGGTGCCAAGACCCCGCCTAAGGGCGTCAAGGGCGGCCCCAAGAAGCCGATCACGCCTGTCAAGGTCAACCAGGGCCGCAACTGGGGTCCCATCGCCATGTTCGCCGCCGTCGGCCTGATCGCGGTCGGCATCATCGGCTGGGGCGCCTGGGCGGCGTTCCGGCCGGGCGGCGCGGGCTACGACTGGGAGACGCGCGCCAACGCCATCGACGGCATCACGCACGTGACGACGGAGCTCAAGAGCAACCACACGTACAACCCGGAGAAGTACGACCAGAACCCGCCGGTCGGCGGCACCCACAGCTACGTGTGGCAGCAGTGCATGGGCGACGTCTACGAGGCCCCGATCCCGAACGAGCACGCGGTGCACAGCCTGGAGCACGGCGCCGTCTGGATCACGTACCGCAAGGACCTGCCCGCCGATCAGGTGGCCGCGCTGGCCGCCAAGGTCGAGGGCAAGGAGATGATGCTGATGAGCCCGGTCGAGAACCTGGACAAGCCCATCTCCCTGCAGGCCTGGTCCTACCAGCTCAAGGTCGACAACGCGAGCGACTCCCGGATCGACGACTTCATCGGCGCGCTGCGCGTCAACGCGACCCAGGAGCCGGGTGCGACGTGCCAGGGCGGCAACACCGCCACCGGCGACAAGCCGCTGAACGAGCAGCAGGTCGCCGCGCTCACCCAGCAGCAGCAACAGGGCTGACAGGAGCGACATGACGGACGTGGGGAACAGCCCTCGGTTCAGCACGCGAGGGCTGGCCCTCTCCGTGGCGCTCGCGGTGCTGGTCGGGCTCGCCATCGGTTTCGGCGTGACCCGGCTGGCCGCACCTGCCACGCCGGCCGACGACTCGGCCGCCGCCGGCTTCGCGCGCGACATGTCGTCGCACCATGCCCAGGCCGTGGCCATGGCCATGATCGCCGCGAAGAAGGGCAACGCGCACGAGGTGCGCGTCCTCGGCGAGGACATCGCGCTCACCCAGCAGGCCCAGATCGGCATCATGGGCCAGTGGCTGCGCGACTGGAGCCTGAACATCAACTCCGACGCCAAGCCCATGGCCTGGATGCCCGACGGCGACAAGTCGCTGACCAACGGCAACCTGATGCCCGGCATGGCCACCTCGCAGGAGATGACCGCGCTGGAGAACGCCACCGGCAAGGACGTCGACCGCCTGTTCCTGGAGATGATGATCAAGCATCACCTGGGCGGCGTGCACATGGTCGACGCCGTGCTGACCCAGACCGATGATCCCGACGTGCTCTGGCTCGCCAAGGGCATGAAGGCCCGCCAGCAGCTGGAGATCTCCGAGATGCAGAAACTGCAGACCACGCTCGCCAAGCGCTGATCGGACACGCAGAGCAAGGGCCCCGCCGGAACTCCGGCGGGGCCCTTCTCATTCATCGCTGCGCGCTCAGACCTCGGTCGGCAGGTCCCGGCGGCGACGCACCAGGAAGATCGTGCCCGCCCCGCCGACGACCAGGGCCAGGCCCACCGAAGCGAAGACGGTCACGGCAGCGCCGGTCACCGGCAGGCCTGGCTCCGACGGCGACGGCGAGTCACCCGGGACGTCCGGCGTGCCGCTCGTGCCCGGAGACTCGGACGAGTCCGGGGTCGGCGTGCCGGGCGTCGGCGTCCCCGGTGCCGGCGTGCCGCTCGGCGACTCCGACGGGAACGGCGACGGGGTGTTGCCGCCCTCCCCCGCGCAGGTGTGCGTGACCACGATCCGGTCCACGTTCTTGCCGCCGACGCTCTTGCCCTCGGCGTCCAGCACGGTCCAGCCGGCCGGCACGACCACCCAGGCCAGGTGCTTGTTGGTGGCGTTGGCGAAGCCGTGCGGGTACGCGTCGGCGTCGCCGTTCTTGATGTAGGTGGTCACCGGGCCACCGGGGGTGTCGAACTTCGCCCACATGCCGATCGCGGTGTCGAACTCGTCCGGCGCGATGTTGAACACCCAGCCGTCCTTGTCCGCGGCGGCCAGGTTGCCGATCTCCGTACAGCCGCGGGTGAAGATCTTCGCCTCGGTGTTGTGGTGCGCGTGGTGCAGCACCGCGTCGTAGGGAGCCGTCGGCGCGTTGTGCGCCTGCGCGGGCAGGGCGAACAACGTGGCGAGCCCAGCGCCCACGGCCGCCAGCGAGACGGTGGCCAGCGGCGCCAGCAGACGCTTGTTCATGGGTCCTCCGGAGGGTGGAAGTGGTGCAACGCCACATCGTGACCGGGGGTGAAGAGGGCTCGGATCGGATTAACCGGCTGTGGGCTGATGATCGACACGACACGCCATCGGCCGAACGGAGGACCCGGATACCGATTCGATGCCACGAAGGGGACCTGCTACTCTTTGTCGGTCACTGAGCCCCCGTAGCTCAGGGGATAGAGCACCGCCCTCCGGAGGCGGGGGCGCAGGTTCGAATCCTGCCGGGGGCACCACGATCTACCAGCACGAAGAAGCCGCTGACCTGGGGAAACCAGATCAGCGGCTTCAAGCGTCTGTACGACTGTGTCCGGTGAAATCCGGCCCTCTACGGCTGCCCGCGCCAAATGCGAGCCAAAGTTTCCCGGCCTCCCAGATGCCCAGTGCCCTTCCATTCGTTGCCTCATCACGTCCTCTCCCCCGTCCAAGCACTTCCGGCGGCCTTGGCTGACCGGCTTTTCAACAAGCACCCGAGCCGCCCCTCCAACGGTCGCCTTCTGCGCGTGTATGAGATGTGCCAGTGATGTTGATGTGCCAGTGATGACAGCCGGTCCTGCGGATTCGTTCCGGGAATACGTGCACGCGCGCCTGGGGACGCTTGTGCGTGCGGCGTTCCTGCTGACCGGCGACTCGTATCTGGCGGAGGACCTGGTTCAGCAGACGCTGGCCAAGGTTGCCTCCCGCTGGGAACAGATCGTCGCGGACGGGAACCCGGACGCCTACGTGCGGCGCGTCCTGTACCACCAGCATGTCTCCTGGTGGAGAAGGTGGCGACGGGAGCCGCTGCCGGTCGCCGCCGTGCCGGAGGTCGCCGGGGCGGACCCCCACGGGCCGACGACGACGGCGATCGCCGTTCGCCAGGCGCTGGCCAAGCTGGCCCCCAAACAGCGGGCCGTGCTGGTGCTGCGCTACTTCGAGGACTTGACCGAAGCGCAGACGGCACAGGTCCTGGGTGTGTCGACGGGCACCGTGAAGAGCCAGGCTCGTGATGCGCTGGCCCGTCTACGTGCCGTCGCCCCCGAACTGGCTGACCTGCAGGAGGTGTCGAAATGACTACAACGCTGCATCGAGTTCTGGTTGATCTCGCCGGCGAGGCGCCCAGCGTGCGCATGCCGGAGGACCTGTGGCGGCGCGGACGTCGCCTCCGCTGGCGGCGCCGGGCCGCAGGGATTCTTGCCTGCCTGCTGGTGAGTATGACCGCGATGTGGCTGCCGTCGCCGAATGCGACCGGGTCGCAGTTCGCAGGTACTGACGACCGTACGCTGCCGGCCTGGGCCGCCCAGCCCTACCTGTGGCAGCAGACGTTCAGCGAGGATCCGAACGGGCCGGCGAAGCTTGTGTTCGAGACAGGGCACAGTCTCGATCTGGATTCGTCGCTGGTGGTCGTGGGCCGGGACGACTCCTTCCGGCTGGTCTACCTCGACCCCGGCGAGTTGATGGGCAGTTTGTCGCCAGACGGCCGCTACCTCCTGGGCGACAACCTTGTCGACCTGGTCACCGGGCAGTCCCGCAAGCTCAGTCCTGCCGTCTCGTCACATTGGCCAGCCGTGTGGTCGCCCGACAGCCAAAGCGCCGTCGCCGTTATCGGGCAGGACGACGTAGTGCCAACCACCGGCCCGAACGGTGAGCGGATCAACGATTCGACGCGCTTGGACAACATCGTCATCGTCAGCGTGCCGGACGGCAGTCTACGGGTCGTCCACGTGGCTGAGGCAGACGTCTTCCGGGCGGCGTTCTCGCCTGACGGCACCCGGGTGGCCATCACCGTCGGCCGCGACGCGCAAAGTAAGGAGTTGCTCATCCTGGACGTTGCGACTGGCGCCGTGCAACGTGCGGTGCCGCTCGGCGAGCGGCAGCAGATCGCGGGCAGCGCCGCCTGGTCGCCGGATGGCAACCAACTGATCCTCACATTCATCGAGGAATGCCTTACGTCGCCGTCCTGCGACGGGCCAACCCCTGACCGGCCGGCCCGGCAGCGGTTCCACCTGCAACATCTCGATGTCGACACCGGAACGGTCACGGACGAGGCGGTCCGTGGCCGGCAAGATCGACCGAACCTCATCGCGTGGCGGCAAGGCGCTCCGGTCCTGTCGGTTACCAACGACGCGGACAACTCATGCGCCATCGTGCGTGTCCCGGCCGACCAGAGCCCCGAGACTCTGCCACTGCGGGCGGCTGGGTACGGGTGCCCGAGCTACCCCCGCAATGCACTGGAGCAGTGGACCCTCGATGGCCCACAGCTGACGCCGTCGCCATGGCAAGCGCAGAACTGGGCCTACGTCGTGCTGGGGCTCATCGTACTGACCAGCGCGGCGCTCGTTGTGAAGCTGGGCCGGCGGTGGAGACAGCGGTCGATGACACAACGTTCCAGGGTCGCCCCTGAGCCTCCGCGATAGTGCGCCTGGCGCCGGACCAGATCATGGACCAACTTGTCGCCCGATACGGCATGGGCCATGCAGTCAAGACCCTGCGTAGCGCCCGATGACTCTTTTGTTATCCAATCGGCAGGTCAGCCGCTGTAGCCAGCCGACCCAATGGGAGCAGTTTTGGGATGTATCCGGCCGGGGGCAGCAGCACAAAGAAGCCGCAGACCTGCGAAAGCAGATCGGCGGCTTCAGCCGTCTGTACGGCTACTCAGAACGGCACATCCCGGACCCGACCGTCGTCGGTAACGTGAGCTGCATGGACATCAAGGTCTCCCACTGCTTCCTCATCGTCGACGACCACGACAAAGCCCTCGGCTTCTACCGTGACGTGCTCGGGTTCGAGGTGCGCACCGATGTCAGCTACGAAGGCATGCGCTGGGTGAGCGTGGTGCCGCCGAGCCAGCCCGATCTTGAGATCACCATCGAGACCCCCGAGTCCCATCCGGGTGCCTCCGCCGAGGACAAACAGAATCAGTACGACCTGCTCGCCAAGGGTCTGCTGCGCGGGCTCATCCTGACCACCGACGACGTCGACGCCGCCTTCGAGCACATCCGCGCCTCGGGCGCCGAGGTGCTCCAGGAGCCCGCCGACCAGGCGTACGGCGTACGCGACTGCGCGTTCCGCGACCCGGCCGGCAACATGATCCGGTTGAACCAGCCCAGAACACCCCGGGCCTGACGGCGCGGCGTCAGTCCTGCCGTTTGTCGTCCGCGGCGGCGTTCCCGGCGGCGTCGTCCCGGTACTGCGGCCTGACCTGGGACGCGCCATCGGCTTCGGCCCGCTCACGTGCCCTGGCAGCGCCCTCGGCCGGGCCGCCCGCGTGCCGCCACACCTCGTGCTCCCGGAGGATCCACCCGAAGGCCCCGGCCGCGCACATCACCACGAACAGCGCGAACGAGATGATGACGAGCCAGTTCAGCGCGGGCGCCAGGTACGCGCCGTCCCGGTCGAGGTTGCCCAGGATGACAAGGCCGAGAATGCCCGTGAGCAGCGCGATCAGCGCGAGGACGGTGAGGCGCCCGGTCTGCGTCGGGTGAAGTGGGGTCATGGACTCCAGATGATGTCACCCACGTCAAGGTTGCGGTGGCCCGTCCGGTGACCGGCCGGAGGGCGTACGCCGCTCGATCGGTAGGCTCCTGCCCGTGACCATCACGTTTGCTGACCTGACCACGATGCGGGTCGGTGGCCCGGTAGCGCGGCTGGAAGTCGCCCGCAGCACGCCGCACGCGATCGAACTGCTCCGCGACACGGACGGGACCGACGAGCCACTGCTCGTGATGGGCGGCGGCTCGAACCTGGTCGTCGGCGACGTCGGTTGGGACGGCATGGTCCTCAAGATGGAGTCGGCCGAGTTCGACATCGACGGCGAGCTGGTCACCGCCGCCGCCGGGGTCGAGTGGGACTACCTCGTCCGCACCGTGCTGGCCGAAGGGCTGGCCGGGGTCGAGGCGCTGTCCGGCATCCCCGGCTCGGTCGGCGGCACGCCCGTGCAGAACGTCGGCGCGTACGGCACGCTGACCTCGGACGTGCTGGAGTCGGTCACTGTGTACGACCGTACGACGGGCGATGTCGAGGTCTGGACGCCGGAACGGTGCGGTTTCGGCAGCCACCGGCAGTCGGTGTTCAAGCACAGCGACCGCTGGATCGTGCTGGACGTGACGTTCCGGCTGCGCCGCGGGCAGTCCGCGCCGATCACGTTCCCGGCGGTCGCCGAGCGGCTGGGCGTGCAGGTCGGTGGCACCGCCGACCCGGCCGACGTACGCGAAGCCGTCCTGGCTCAGCGCCGCCAGCGCAAGATGGTCCTGGACGCCGCCGACCACGACACCTGGAGTGTCGGGTCCTTCTTCCTCAACCCGGTGCTCGCCGAGGTGCCCGACCGGGCTCGCGAATGCCCCAGCCAGCCGGACGCCATGGGCACCAAGCTGCACGCCGCGTGGCTCATCCAGCACGCCGGATTCGGCCAGGGCTACGGAACCGAGTGGGGCAACGGCACCGTCTCGCTGTCGACCCGGCACACCCTCGCGCTGACCAACCGAGGCGGCGCGACCACGGCTGACGTGCTGAAGTTCGCCGCGCACATCCGCGACGGCGTGGAGGCCATGTTCGACGTCGCCCTGACCCCCGAATGCCACCTGGTCAACTGCTCCTTCTGAGCCCGGCTCGAAGGAAGGGCACCTTCACATCGCTATGCGTTGTGCAAGGTGCCCTTCCTTTCGGTGGCGACGGTTTCGAGCAGGTCGGCGCACCATTGCCGGAACGGCTCCGGATTGTCGCGTGAGGGATGGACTCGGTTGCTGAGGACCACGACTCCGTAGCCGCGCGCGGGCTCCAGCCAGATCCGGTTGCCGACGAAGCCTGAGCAGCCGAAGGAGCCCTCGCCCGGGGCGGGTCCGCCGATCCCCCGGGTCGGTGGCAGCCACCAGCCGAGGCCGAACCGCTCGTCCGCGGCGTTGCGCGCCCGGCAGCGGGTCGCGGCGCGGTGCAGGTGCGCGGGCAGCACCGTCCCGGCCAGCCAGGCCCGCGCCGCGGCGGTGACCAGGGCGAGGGTGCCGAAAGCGCCGGCCTGGCCGGCGATTCCGCCCATGGCGTACGCGTTCTCGTCGTGCACCTCGCCGACGACGACCCTGGCGCGCCAGCCGCACCGTTCGGTGGCGACCGCCGGCCCGGGCACCGGCCCGAACCGCAGGCCGCTGCGCTGCTGCGCGAGTTCGGCCAGGCTCAGCCCGGTGTGGTCCTGCACCGCCTCGCCGAGCAGGAGGAACCCGAGATCGCTGTACTCCGCCCCGCTGCCGGGTTCCCGCACGAGCGGGGTCGCCACGGCCTGCGCGACGATCTCGTCCCGGGTGGCCGCCGTACGGAAGAACTGCCGGACGGCGGGCAGGCCCGCCTGGTGCGAGAGCAGTTGGCCGACTGTCGCCCGGCCGACCGGAAACGGGCGCGCGGGCGGCCACACGTCGGCGAGCGGGCTGTCGAGGTCCAGGTGCGCCAGCACTTCCGGCAGCGTCACCAGCGTCTTGGTCACGCTGGCGAGGTCCCACCAGTCGTGCGGGCCGACCGGCCTGCCCGTGGTGAGGTCGGCCGTGCCCGTCACCGCGCTGAAGCAGGTCTCGGCGCGGTCGAAGACGCTGACCGCCACCGCGGGCATCGGCGCGGCGGCCATCAGCCGGCGGATCCCGTCGTGCAGCGTGTCCTGATCGGCCTGCGGGCTCGGCTCGGTCACGTCAGGCCTGTACCGTCTCGTCCGTCGCGGGCAGTCCGCGCCGGACCGGGTTGGCCAGTGTGCCGATCGCGCCGACGGTGATGTGCACGGTGTCGCCGTCGCGCAGGCTGAACGGCGCGGGCGGCACCAGGCAGGTGCCGGTCGACAGGACCACGCCGTCCGGGTGCACGTCGCCGCGCATCAGGTAGCCGACCAGGTCGTCGAGCCGCCGGTGCAGCTGCGAGGTGCCGGCCGTGCCCCGCCAGGCGGTGCCGCCGCCGCGCGTGATCTCCAGTCCGATGTCCAGGTCGTACGGGTCGGCCACGGCCCAGACCGGCGTGATCCACGGCCCGAGCGCGCACGCTCCGAAGTAGATCTTCGCCTGGGGCAGGTAGAGCGGGTTCTCGCCCTCGATGGTGCGCGAGGACACGTCGTTGCAGACCGTGTAACCGACGATCTCGCCGAACCGGTTGACCACCAAGGCCAGCTCGGGCTCGGGCACATCCACTTCGGAGTCGGTGCGGACCCCGATGGCTTCACCGGGGCCGCGCACCCGCCACGCCGCCGACTTGAAGAACAGCTCGGGGCGGGCCGCATCGTAGACGAGCTGGTAGACGTCGGCGGCTCGCTCGCTCTCCTCGATCCGGGCCTCGCGGGACACGCGGTAGGTGACGCCGCTGGCCCATACCTCCGTGGTGCCGTCGACGGGCGCGAGCAGGCGCACCTGCGCCAGCGGCAGCGCTGGGCCGGTCGCGGGCCGGGTCAGCAGGTCGCGCAGTTCGGCCAGCGGCAGCCGCCACAACTGTGCCAGCGAGGCGACGCCGGGCAGCTCGGTGACCTCGCCGTCGGTGTGCAGCCCGACGCGGACCTCCGGCGCACCGGCCGCCTGGTATCTGACGATGTGCGCCGCGGGGTGTGGTGCCGACATGCCAGCAGACCCTAGTGTGCCGGTAGACGGAATCCCAGCGCGGCCGCCGCGGCACCGGTCCGGCCGATCGCCGCGCGTCCGCGCACGTGCCGGAGGTGGACATGGACGCGCAGGACCCGCCGACGCGGCGCAGCCGGCACTGGTTCGGGGCCGAGGGGCGGTCCGGCATGGTCTACCGGTCGTGGATGCGCAACCAGGGCCACGGACCCGAGGTCTTCGACGGCCGGCCCGTGATCGGCATCGCCTCCACCTGGTCGGAGCTGGCGCCGTGCAACGCCCACCTGGACCGGGTGGCCGAGTCGGTCAAGCGCGGCGTCTGGCAGGCCGGTGGCTTCCCGCTGGTCTTCCCGGTGATGGCGACCGGCGAGACGCTGATGCGCCCCACCGCGATGCTGTACCGCAACCTGGTCGCGATGGTCGGCGAGGAGCTGATCCGGGCCAACCCGCTCGACGGGGTGGTGCTGCTGTCCGGCTGCGACAAGACCACCCCGGGCCTGCTGATGGCCGCGGCCAGCGTGGACCTGCCGGCCGTCATGGTCACCGGCGGCCCGATGCTGAACGGCAAGTACCAGGGCGGCGACGTCGGGTCGGGCACGCACGTCTGGAAGTTCGAGGCCGAGGTCAAGGCGGGCCGGATGACGGTCGACGAGTGCCACGTCGCCGAGGGATGCATGGCCCGCTCCAACGGCCACTGCATGACGATGGGCACCGCCTCGACCATGGCCTGCCTGGCCGAGGCCCTGGGCATGCAGCTGCCCGGCTCGGCGAGCTGGCCCGCGGTCGACTCCCGCCGGTACGAGACGGCCCAGGCCGCCGGGCGGCGCATCGTCGCGATGGTGGCGGAGGACCTGCGGCCCAGCGCCGTGCTGACCCGGGCCGCCTTCGAGAACGCGATCCGGGCCAACGCGGCGATCGGCGGCTCCACCAACGCGGTGCTGCACCTGCTCGCGCTCGCCGGGCGGGTCGGGGTCGAGCTGGGCCTCGACGACTTCGACCGGCTGATCCGGCAGGTGCCGACCCTGGTCGACCTGATGCCGTCGGGGCGCTTCCTGATGGAGGACTTCTGCTACGCGGGCGGGCTGCCGGTGGTGCTGCGGCGGTTGGCCGAGGCCGGGCTGCTGCACGGCGACGCGGTCACCGTCACCGGCCGCGGGATCGGCGCGGAGGTAGCCGACGCGAGCTGCTGGAACGACGAGGTGATCCGTCCCTGGGACAAGCCGTTGCAGGCCGCGGGCAGCGGCACCGCTGTGCTGACCGGCAACCTGTGCCCGCGCGGCGCGGTGCTGAAGCAGTCGGCGGCCTCGCCGCACCTGCTGGCGCACGAGGGCCGGGCCGTGGTCTTCGACTCCCCCGAGGACTACCACGCCGTCTGCGACGACGAGGACTTCGACGTGGCGGCCGACGACGTGATCGTGGTCCGGGGCGCGGGGCCGAAGGGATACCCGGGCATGCCCGAGGTGGCCAACGTGCCGATCCCGACCCGGCTGCTGCGCCAGGGCGTGACCGACATGGTACGGATCAGCGACGGCCGGATGAGCGGCACCGGCTTCGGCACCGTGGTCCTGCACGTGTCCCCGGAGGCGGCCGTCGGCGGCCCGCTCGCCCTGGTCCGCAGCGGCGACCGGATCCGCCTCGACGTGCCCGCGCGCACCCTCGACCTGCTGGTCACGGACGAGGAACTGGCGGAGCGGGCCGCGAACTGGACCGAGCACACCGCCGCCGCGGACCGCTCGGGTTACCGCTGGCTCTACCGCGCGCACGTGCAGCAGGCCGACCTGGGCGCCGACTTCGACTTCCTCACCGGTTGCCGCGGCTCCGAGGTCCCCCGCGACTCCCACTGACGCCCAGCCCGCAGTCCGACGCCCGCCGGGGTCCGACCGCGGTCCGTACGCGCAGCTCTTACGGACTCGCGGCCTCAGAACTGTCGTGAGGCCGCGAGTCGGCAAGAGTTGACGACAGGTGCTTAGAATGATCGTTTCCCGCCCCTGGAGACGCTCGTGACCTGGACTTTCCGCCGCATGATGGAGGTTCTCGGCGCCGCGGCGCTGCTGGGGCTCTCGGCGTTCGCCGTGTACTGGCTCGGCGCGCAGGAGCGTGGGCGGATCGTCGAGCAGGGGCAGTCGGTGTCCGCGACGGTGGTCGCCACACACGACAGCCGCTGGGCCGACTCGTCGGACGTCGCCTATCGCCTGAACGGCGCGACCCACCGCGCCAGGCTGTACGGCACCTGGCACGGCACGCTGGAGGCCGGCACGCGGATCACCGTGTTCCGCGATCCGGCCGACCCGGTCCGGCTGGCCACGGCCGACGGCTACGCGACCGACGAGAGCACGCTGTGGCCGCTGCCGATGGCGGCCGTCGCGGGAGTGCTGGCCCTGGCCGCCGTGCTCAGCCGGTACGCCGCCCGGCGCCGCGACAGCCGCTGAGCCCGGCCCGAGACCCGGAAGCAACGCTCCCACCTGCCCCGACACGACGTGGATGTTAAGAAGGGCACCTTCTACATCGCGGAGCGATGTGAAGGTGCCCTTCCTTTCTCCTAGAGGGGGAGGCGGTGGATGCCGCCGCGGAGGGTGCCGGCGAACAGCCAGTGACCGTCCGGGCTCACCGCGAGGGTGGTGACATCCAGGTTCTGCAGGCCGGACGAGATGTTGTGCCAGGTGCGGCCGCCGTCGACGCTGCGGAGCACACCCCGGCCGCCCTTGGCCAGGCCGTACGCGGACCACGTGGTGGTGGCCGCGTAGAGGGTGTCGCCCTTGGCGGCGAAGTCGGACACCATCAGGTCCAGTGAACCGGTGTCGGCGGTGCGGAAGGTTCGGCCGCCGTCGGTGCTGGTCCGGATGGCCGGGCCGCCGACGACGAGCCGCTTGCCGTCCACCCGCAGCGCCGTGACCTGGCCGTCGGCGACCTTGGTCAGGGTGGTGCCGCCGTCGTCGGAGCGGTAGAGGCCGCTGTTCATGCCCAGCCACAGCCGCTTCGCGTTCGCCGGGTCACCGGCCAGCGCGTTGACCCGCTCGTCCAGGTACAGGTTCTTCCAGGTGCGGCCGCCGTCGAGGGTGACGGTGAGGCCCTGGCCGGACAGCCGCTCGAAACCGGCGTACACCCGGTTCGGGTCGGCGGGGTGGATCAGCAGCGAGGTCGGCTTCTCGGTGCCGGTGTGCACCTCGGACCAGGTGCGGCCGCCGTCGTCGCTGCGGCCGAACATGAACTGGTCGCCCCAGGCGGCCCGGCGGATCTTCCAGACCGTGTTCGCGTCGGCCGGGGACACGGCGACGAACTCCGCGCCCGCGCCGATCCAGCCTTCGCCCTCGGCAACGCCCCAGTCCGGGCCCGCCGCGGGCGACGCCGTGCGGTAGAGGCCGTTCTCGGTGCCGGCGAGCAGGTCGCCGCCGACCACCGCGAGGTCGTACACGGTGGTGCCCTGCACGCCGAGCCGGCGGTAGCCGTCCGGTCCGGTCGCGTAGAGGCCGGCCGAGGTGGCCGTGGTGGCCGTGCCGTCGGCCCATCGGTCGTAGTCGGTGACGAGTGCGTCGTGCGCCGGCAGCGCGACCGTGTCCCAGGTGCGGCCGTGGTCGCGGCCGACCAGGCCCTCGCCGGACAGGGTGGCGACGTACAGGTCGCCGCCCGAGGCGCGCATCGTGTGCAGCCCGAACTCGCGGCGCAACAGCGTGGACCAGTTCTTGCCGCCGTCGTGCGAGCCGACCACGCCCTCGCTCCACACCACCGCGGCGACCACGCCGTCGTCGGCGGTCAGCGAGGCGACGAACTTCGAGGCGCTGTCGTACACCCGCACGGCCGCGGCGGGCGTGCCGGAGACGACGCCGGACAGCTTCCACACGCCGTCGAAGTCGGCGAGGTAGAGGTCGTCGCCGCCGATCGCCGCGTGCTGGATCTCGCCGGGCAGCCCGGACTGCTGCGCCGTCCAGGTGTCGCCGCCGTCCACGCTGGTCCACAGCGCGCCGGAGATGACCGCCGCGAGTACGCGGGTCTGCGCGTCAGCGACCAGCTCGTCGACCCAGCCCGCCGGGGTGGGCAGCGTCTGCCAGGTGCGGCCCTTGTCGGTGGTGCGCAGGATCTTCCCGCCGGTCTGCGGGTCGTTGACCGCGTACCACCAGCGCGCGGCGTTCTTCGCGTCGAGCACGGCCGTGCCGACGCCCGCGTTACCGGCGACCGGGAGCCGGTTGAGCTGGCTCCAGCTCGCGCCGTGGTCGGTGGTGAGCCAGGGGCCCGCCTTGTAGTCGGTGCTCATGACGCCGACCGAGCCGTCGGCCGGGGTGAGGGCGAGCTGCCCGCCGGTGCCGTACGGCCCGACCGGCTGCCACCTGTTGCGCCGCACGTCCTCGGGCAGCACCTCGAAGCCGCTCGACCCGACCAGGCGCTGCCCGGAGGCGGCGGTGGCCCGCACGCTCACCCGGTACGCGCCCGCCTGCTCACCGGTGAGGTCGGCGGTGTAGACGTTGTCGTACCGGTGCGTGGCGGTCACGGTGAACGACCCGCCGCGCGGCCGGTCGACGGTGACGACGGGCGCGGCGGCCAGCCCGGCCGGCGCGCCGATCCACACGGTGCTGTGGCCGTCGCTGGGGTCGGGCGTCGCAGCCACGATCAGCGGCCGCACCACCAGCAGGTACGGCACCCGGGCGACGCGGCCCGCACCGCCGTCGGCGGTGATCACGCCGGACAGCTCGGTGTCCCCGGTGGGCCGCTTGGCGCGCAGCGTGACGGTGACCTTCGCGGTTCGTCCGGCCGGGACGGTCACCCGGTCCGGCTTGACGGTGACCGCCTTGCTGTCGGCGCGCAGGCGCACGGTCATCGCGCGGCTGCCGGAGTTGCGCAGGGTGACGGTCCTGCTGCCGCCCACGGTCGAGCCGCCCAGGTCGGCGAGTCCGAACGAGATGGACGCCGGGTCGGCGGTGAGCACGGCGCGCGCGGCCGCGGCCACGTCGAGCCGGCCCGCGCCGTACGCGGTCGGCGGGCCGCTCACCGGCTTGGCCGTGCCCGTCAGCGCGGCCAGCACCTGCGCGGGCTCCTGGTCCGGGTGCAGCTGGCGCAGCAGTGCCGCCGCGCCCGCGACGTGCGGGGCGGCCATCGAGGTGCCGGACATCAGGTACTGCCCCGGCCCGAACAGCGCGGTCGGCACCGTCGAGCGGATGCCGACACCCGGCGCGACCAGGTCGGGCTTGAGGCCGAAGCGCAGCGACGGGCCGCGCGAGGAGAACGCGGCGATCCGGTCGGTGACGTCCTCGCCCTTCAGCGTCACGTCGACCGGCCCGGCGGCCAGCCGCGCGGTCAGCTCCGCGTGCTGGGTGCCGTCCATGCCGAGCACGACGAGGCGGTCCATCCGGTACAGGTCGCCGGAGGCCTGGATACCCGGCAGGTTCTTGGGCAGGCCCTTGACCGAGGTGGACGGCGCGACCGGCACGGAGCCGTCGGCGGCGGCCACCACGGGACCGGAGTCGTCCTGGCCCGAGATCACCGCGAGCGCCCCGCGGCGCTCCAGCTCCTTGGCCAGGTCGAGCTCCCACTGGGTCAGGTAGTCGAGCACGGGCGCGGCGAACCCGGTGATCCGCACGACCTTGCCGCGCAGGTCGCCGACCGCGGCCAGCTCCTCCGGGCTGCCGTAGCCCGCGTCGACCAGCCGGCCGGTGACCGGCTTGGCGGCCGGGTTCGCCGACAGGACCCCGCGGTACGTCTGCAGTCGCGCCCCGCCGACGTACGCGGTGGGCAGCACCATGTTGCTGGTGGACGCGCCCACGGCGATGACGCCGTCGGCGACGGCCGGGGTGCCGACCGTGTCGCGGCCCGGCCCGCTGTTGCCCGCCGCGGCCACCACCACGACACCGGCCCGGGTCGCCGCGGTCGCGGCCAGCCCCAGCGGGTCGAGGCCGTCGCCGTAACCGCCGAGGCTCATGTTGATGACGTCGGCGCGGTGCGGGTTCGCCGGGTCGGCGGCCGCCTCGATGCTCGCGACGATGTCGGAGGTGTAACCCTCGCCCCACTCGTTCATCGCCTTGTACGCCAGCAGGTTCGCCTCCGGCGCGACACCGGTGATGCCGCCCGGCGTGGCCGCCTTGCCCGCGATGATGCCCGCGACATGGGTGCCGTGGCCGTTGTCGTCCATCGGATCGGCGTCGCCGTTCACGAAGTCGTACCCGCCGACGACCTTGAAGCCTTCGCCGAGCCCGCCACCGAGGTCGGGGTGGCTGTAGTCGACGCCGCTGTCGATGACGGCGACGGTCACCCCGCGGCCCTTGACCTGCGTGCCGGTGGCGTCCTGGCGCTGCCAGACCGCGGTCGCGCCGATCAGCGGCACGCTCACGTCGGTGTACGCGCGCACCGGCTGGTCCGGCACGACCGCGAGCACGCCGGGCAGCGCGGACAGCCGCGCCACCTCGTCCGCCGGGACGGTGGCGGCGACCGCGTTGACCAGCAGGCCCAGCGGGCGCTCGCGGGTCAGCCGCAGGCCCTTGCCGCGTGCTCCGTCGAGGAAGGCGCGCTGGCGGTCCTGCACCGCCTTGCGCGCGCCGGTGACCTGGGCGGCGCCCGCGGCGTCACGCAGCGCGCCGGCCGGGGCGGACGCCACCGCCGCGTCCCCGGCCAGCAGCACGATGACGCGCCGCTGGGGCGCTGGGGTGGCCGCGTCGGCCGGGGACCATGCCGAGAGCGTCCCGGCTACGACCACGGCTGAGAGCCCGGCCGCCAACCTGCTCGCCAGTGAGTGAGGGGGGAGTTTCATAGCTAAGCGGTCTACTGGCCCTCGGCCGACCGGCGCAATGATCTCCGCTGGCCCGTTGCTGCCGGTGGCACGTTTGGGCCAAGATCTGGGCCATGCCCTCCGACCTCACCCCCGCCGGTGTCGACCCCTTCGACGAGGCCGTCTACCGCGCCATCCTCGTCCGCAGAACCGCCGCCCCGGCCGAACTCGCCGAGGAACTCGGCTGCTCCGTCGACCGGGCGGCCCGCGCCCTGGACCGGCTGCGCGAGCACGGGCTCGTCGGGCGGCTGGCCGGTGCCCGCCGCCGGTATGCCGCGATCGAGCCGCAGGCCGGGGTGTCCGCGCTGGTTCGGGCCCGCTCCGCGGAACTGGACCAGGTGCAGGCCGCCGCCGCGCAGCTGTCGTTGCTGTTCGCCGCGGCGCACTCGGGCACCGGCGAGGAGATCGAGATCGTGACCGGCAGCGAGGCGCTGGGCCGGTGGTTCGTGCAGATCCAGCAGGAGGCCCGCGAGGAGGTCATCACCCTGGACCGGCCGCCGTACGCGCTGACCACGTCGAACCCGATCGAGCAGACCGGCATCGCACGGGGCGTGACGTACCGGGCCGTCTACGCGCCCGAAGCATTGGAGTGGCCCGGTGTCTTCGACGACATCCGCGAGCTGATCAGCCACGGCGAGCAGGCGCGGGTGCTGCCCGGACTGCGCATCAAGCTGGCCATCGCGGACCGGCGCATCGCGCTGATGCCGCTGTCGCTGGACCTGTCCGACGTGCGGGCCGCCGTGATCCGGCCGTCGACGCTGCTCGACGGTCTGATCGACTACTGGGAGCTGTGCTGGCGCGCGGCCGTGCCGCTGCTCGCCCCGGTCGAGGACCCGGTGTCCGAGGAGGACCGGGCACTCCTGAACCTGCTGGTCAGCGGCTTGAAGGACGAGGCGGTCGCCCGCCAGCTGGACTGGTCGGTGCGCACCATGCGCCGCCGTATGAGCCGCCTCTACGAGCTGCTCGGCGCGGCGAACCGCTTCCAGGCCGGCGCGATCGCCGCCCGCCGCGGCTGGATCTGACCCGCCTCGCCGTTTCGGCAAAGGCTCCGTGCGGTTTCGGGGAAACTGGCCCTGCCGGGGGCCGGAACTGCAGTTTCCCCGAAACCGCAGTCAGGTCACGGGCGCGGGTTGTTCCGCACGAACTCGGCGATGTACGCGTCCAGCGCCACCTTCGGCTCCCAGCCCAGATCGCGGACCTTCGTATTGTCGGCGCGGCCGTGGGTGCGCTCGCCGCGCTTGGCCGGGATCATCACGTGCTCGGTGCCGAACATCTTCGCGACCTCGACCAGCTCCCACTCCCGGCCGTTGCCGAGCAGGTAGCCGTCGCCCTTGCCGCCCTCGGCCGAGACCAGGATGCCGGAGATGATGTCCGAGATGTGGGTGAAGTCACGGGTCTGGGTGCCCGGGGACACCACGGTCAGCGGCTCGCCGGCCAGGTACTGCCGCTCGAAGATGCCGAGCACGGTCGCGTAGGTGCCCGCGCTGATCTGGCCCGGCCCGTAGGCGTTGTAGAAGTACGTGATCACGTAGTCGAGGCCGTACCACTCGCCGTAGTTCTTGATCAGCTCGACGTTCTTGGCCTTGGTCCAGGCGTACGGGTTGAGGTGCTCGTCCTTGCCCTCGTTGCCGAACTTCGAGCTGGACGCCGAGTAGACCAGGCGCGCGCCGTGCTGGGCGGCGAAGCGGATGACCTCCTTGGTGCCGTGGGTGTTGTACTCCCAGGTGCGGTCGAACTCGTCGAACGACTGCACGATCCGGGCGTACTCCCCCAGGTGGAACACCATCTTCGGGGACTCGTAGCCGTGCTCGGCCCAGATCTTGAAGATGTCCACCGTCGAGCCGTCGAGGTACGTCACCCGCTCGTCGACGATCTCGTTGTCGTGGCGGCCGGTGAAGTAGTTGTCGACGGACACGATCCGCGCGGTCGGACGGGTGTCCAGCAGCGCCCGGATGAGGTGTGTTCCCACGAAGCCGGCACCACCGGTGACCAGCAGCGTCTCGTTCGACATGATTCTCGGCTCCCGCAGTTCTCGACCGGCACTAGTCAGCTCCCGGCCGGCCACGAGCGTGCCCGCCGCTCGAACCCAGGGCCTGGCCAGGGCACTGCGCAGCATACAGGCTCGGGCGCGGGCACGACCGGGCTGCGGGCGGCATACATTCATGATGTTCGCACCCGCCCCCTCGGAGACGGACCCCATGACCTCGTCACCGCTCGACCGTGTCCCGCTGCGCCGGGCCCGGGTCGCCGTCTGCCTGCTCTTCGGACTCTACGGCGTGATCCTCGGCACCTGGACCGCCCGCATCCCGGCGATCAAGCAGGGCCTGCGGCTGACCGACGGCGCGCTCAGCCTGGGCCTGCTGGCCTTCGCGGCGGGCGCGATCATCGGCATGCAGGCGGCGGGCCGGCTGGTCGACCGGTACGGCACCGGCCGGCTGCTGCTGCCCGTCGTGCTCGCCGATGGCGTGCTGCTGGTCTCCCCCGCGTTCGCGCCGAACCTGGCGGTCCTGGCCGGCTGCCTGCTGGCCTTCGGCACCGCGCACGGGCTGCTCAACATCACCATGAACACGGCCGCCGTCGAGGTGCAGCGGGCCTGGCAGGCCCCGATCATGTCCTCGTTCCACGCCGTGTACAGCGTCGGCGGCTTCCTCGGGGCGGCGGTGGGCGGGCTGTGCGCGTACGCGGGGCTCGGCGCGTCGACCACGTTCCTGCTCGTCGCCGCCGTGGTCGCGGGCACCGGCCTGGTGGCCGCCCGCTGGCGGCTCGCCCCGCAGGCCGTCCCGGCGGCGGAGACCGGGCCGGGCGGGGGCGGGCTGCCGGGCGTGACGTTCCTCGGGGTGCTGGTGTTCTGCTGCCTGGTCGGCGAGGGCGCGGCGGCCGACTGGAGCAGCGTCTACCTGCGCGACAGCCTCGGCAGCACGGCGGGCTTCGCCGCGGCCGCGTACGCCGCTTTCTCGATCATGATGATGGCCGGCCGCCTCGTCGGCGACCGCCTCACCGCCCGGCTCGGCGCGGTGCGCCTGGTCCGCTACAGCGGCCTGCTCGCCGCCACGGGTCTCGGCACCGCCCTGCTGATCGGCCACCCGCTCGCCGGGGTCGCCGGTTTCGGCCTGCTCGGCGCGGGCCTGGCCTGCATCGCCCCGCAGGTCTTCTCCGCCGCCGGCACCCAGGACCCGGCCCGCGCCGGCCAGGCCATCGCCCGCGTCGCGAGCCTCGGCTTCCTCGGCTTCGTCGTCGGCCCCCTGGTGATCGGCGCGCTGGCAGAGCTGGTGGGGCTGCCTTCGGCGCTGGCCGTGCCGGCCGTGCTGGCGCTGTTCGTCGCGGCGGCGGCCACGGCGCTACGTCCCGGCGCGGCGGCCCCGATCGCACCCCGGTCCGCGACCACCTGACCCGCTTTCGCAAGCCCCGGCGCCAGTCGTCCGCACTCGCCGCTCACTCCCCCGCGCCGCTCCCCGCAGCTCGCGGCACCGGACCGTTAACAAGGTGCCCTTCCACTACGCAGGCCGATGGGAAGGTGCCCTTCCTTATCGGCGGAGGGTGGAGGACTTGACGGTGGGGTTGCGGGCGCCGAGGAAGAAGATGCCGGGCAAGCCCTGGGTCTCGAAGCCGTCGCTGGGGTTGCGCTGGAGGGTGGACGACTCGATGGTCATGGTGCCGGTGCGGTCGTTGCTGACGAAGAAGACCGCGCCGCCGCCCTCCTCGGCGTGGTTGTCGGTGACGATCGAGCCGGCGATGCGGACCGTGAACAGGTTGCCGTCGGTGTAGATCGCCCCGCCGCTGCCGCCGCCGGGTTTGCCCGCGCGGGCCGGGTTCGCGCCGCTGCCGATCGCGCTGTTGTGGGTGAGCACGCTGTTGAGCACCACCCAGGAGACGCCGATGCTGCTCAGCGCGCCGCCGTTGGAGCAGCGGCCGCCCAGGCCCTTGCCGCCGCCGAAGGTGCTGTTGACGATGTACACCGGCAGGCCCTTGGACTGGCTCAGCACCCGGATCGCCGCCCCGCCGAGGTCCGGCCCGGTGCTGTCGCAGCGGTTGCGGATGAAGCGCGAGTTGACCACCTTGAGCCGTCCGCCGCGGACGAAGATCGCGCCGCCGCCCCCGCCCTCCGTCGTCTCGCCGGTCGAGTTGCCGTCGGCGAAGGTCAGGTTCTGCACCGTGAGCTGGGGGTGGTCCTGGTCCTGGCAGTGCGAGGTGGTCCAGCCCTGGGCCTTGTCGCAGGTGTTCATGTAGAGGATGCGCCGCTTGCCGCCGCCGCTGAGGGTGATCTTCCCGCCTCCGTCGAGCACGATCTTCGGGCCGTTCGCGTTCTTGACCTTGGCGGTGGCGGCCATGGTGATGGTCAGCGGGTCCGGCCCGCAGTCGAAGGTGATGACGCCGCCCGCCGCGACCGCCGCGACGACCGCCTTCGAGGTGCAGCTCGCCGGGGTGCCGTCACCGATCACCCGGGTCGGCCGCGAGGTGTCCACGGCCTTCGCCTCGGCCGGCACGGAAGCCCGGCCCTTGGGATTGCCCACCACCACCGTGGCGGGCGCGGGCGACGAGGGCGCGGCGCTCGGAGCCGCCGACGACGGCGCGGCACTGGCCCCGGCCGCCACCCACTCGCCCTGCGGCTGCTGCGGAGCAGCCTCCGAACCGCAACCCGCCGGCAGCAGCGCGATCAACGCACCGGCAACAACCGCAACACAGGAACGCCAACGCACCGCAGGAGCCTAAGCCCTCACCCCGCATCCGGCACGCCGTGCCGACCGGCCACCGGCGATGCGCTAACGGGCAAAGAGCCTCATATCGTACGCAATAGCGGCCGTCCCATTGTCTTGTTCGCGGAGTTCGCCCGGGTCTGCGGAACGCGGGCGGACAATGGTCATCTTGGGTCGGCTCTCCCAGCCGGGCCCGCGGCCCCGATTGGAGGACGTCATGCGACGCCTCTCACGTGCAGCCTGCATCCTCTCCACCACGATCCTCGCCGCGCTCGGATTCAGCGCCGTGCCGGCCGCGGCGGAACCCACGCCGCAGGTCTGCACCAAGACCGCCAAGACCGTCGAGGACGGCCTCAGCCAGTTCGCGCGGGAGCTGACCAAGGTCACGCAGGCCGCCGACTCCGGCAACACGGCCGCCGCCGACCAGTCCGTCAAGGCTGCCGGCAGTGAGCTGGTCGACCTCGCCGCCAACCTGCGCACCGACGCGTCCACGGCGGACGCCGCCGACGTCAAGACCACGCTGGGCCAGCTCGCCGACGAGTTCGAAGCCCAGGGCAAGAGCCTCACCGACCTGAACTCGCTGCAGAAGCTCGACGTCACCCGCATCGACGCCCTCTCCGACCAGATGATCGCCATCTGCGGCGCCGCCTCCGGCACCCCGGCCACGCCCCGCTGACCAGCACTGGATCCAGCAGAGTTGTGGTCGCTGGGGCGACCACAACTCTGCTAGATCTGCCCAGGCTGTGAGTCGCGCGGGAACTGTTCGGCCAGGCCGTCGGGGGTGACCAGGGGTGTGGTGAGCAGGTCGCGGATCGTGCGGTCGCGGCGGGCGAGCGCGTCGCGCTGGGCGGCGGTGAGCGGGATCCACGGCGGCGGCGGGCCGGGCAGACTCGGTGGGAGCAGCCGCCCGGCCACGTACGTCGCCTCGTTGCGCAGCCGCATCGGCGCGCTCCGGAGCTGGCCGTGCACGTCGGCGAGCGGGAAGCGGCCCTGCTCCACGGCGAACACCGCCAGGTCGGCGGGCGCGCCGACGGCGAGCGTGCCGGCGCCCGCGGGCAGCCCCAGGGCGCGGGCGGGCGCACACGTCGCCGCCGCGACGACCTGTTTGAGTGGCAGGCCCACCGCGAGCAGCTTGGCCATCGTGGTCGGCAGGTCGAAGGCCGGGCCGTGCAGCGAGCGCGCGTGCAGGTCGGTGGAGACGACGTGCGGCGGCATGTCCGCGGCGAGCTGGGCTTCCAGCACGTCGTACGCGAAGCCGCCCGAGCCGTGTCCGATGTCGAACAGCACGCCGGCGTCGTACGCGCGGCGCAGCGCCTGGTCCGGGCCGCCCCGGCCCAGGGCGATGCCACTGGCGCAGTGGGTCACGATGTCGCCCGCACCGAGCAGCGGCAGCAGTTCGGCGACAGTGGGCGGCGCGACTCCTACGTGCACCATGACGGGCAGTTCACAGGCCCGGGCGACGGTGATCGCCCGGCGCAGCGGCGCCAGCCCGTTCGCCCCGACGGTGTTGGCGTCGATGCGGGCCTTGACGCCGTACACCAGGTCGCGGTTGGCCGTGATGGTGGTGATGGCGAGGTCGGTGTCGCAGGCGGTGAGGTCGCGGGATTCGCCGGTGAGCCCGGTCAGGCCGACCGCCGAGATGTTGAGCAGCACGGGGACCCGCACCCGGTAGCCGCGGATCGCGGCGCGCAGCGCGCCAAGGCCGTACGCCCCGGCGGAGCCCGCGTCGACCCAGGTGGTGACGCCGGAGCACCAGGCGGCCGGGCCGGGGTCGATGCCCCAGTAGGTCGCGCCGGGGAACACGTGCGTGTGCAGGTCGACCAGGCCCGGCGTGACCAGGCGTCCGGTCACGTCGACGACCTCGCGGGCGGCCGCGCGGGGCAGGTCCGCGCCGACCGCGGCGATCCGCCCGGCGGCCACCGCCACGTCGGCCGCGCCGTCGCGGCCGCCGTCCGGATCGATCACCCGTCCGCCCGCCAGTAGCAGGTCGTAGGCCATGCCAGCGCTCCTCCGGTTGGGAAGGGCACCTTCTACAACGCGAAGCGTTGTGAAGGTGCCCTTCCTTGCTCTGTCGGTGCTGGTGGGTGAGTTTAGTGCGGGTCAGAGCGGGAAGACGGTCGACCAGTCGTCGCGCATGGACACCACCGTCCAGCCCAGACGGTTGGCCGTGGTCGTGATCGGTTCGGTGTCGGCGAAGGTCACCGCGGCCGAGGCGTACGCGTACTCGCGCTCGGCGTCGTCGTGGTCGATGAGCACGGCCAGGCTGGGCATGCCGGTGGCGCGGGCGTACTCCAGCATCTCCCTGTCGCCCGCGCTGTTGCCGGCCGCGAAGATCGGGCGGCGGCCCAGCTGGGTCTGGATGTGCTCGACCTTCGCCCAGCCCTCGTTGACCTCCCCCTGCGCCTGCGCGGTGCGCACCAGCGCGGGCCCGTCGCCGTGCTGCTCGTGGTGGTACTCGACCAGCGTGCCGACCACGTCGTCGGGGCGCACGCCGTAGAGCTCCCGGCTGATCGCTCGCACGAACTCGGTGCCGCCGCCGGTGACGATGAAGACGTCGAAGTCGTGCTGGCGCAGCACGTCCAGCAGTTCCAGCATCGGCTGGTAGACCAGCTTCGGGTAGGGCACGCCCCGGTCCGGGTGCTTCTCGGTCGCCATGAAGTCGCGCACCCGGGCGGTGAACTCGTCCGGCGTCCAGCCCGCGCACAGCTCCAGCAGTGCCATGGCGATGCGCTGCAGGCCAAGCTCGCCGAGCGCCGCGTGGTCGCTGTCGAGCAGCGCCCGGTACTCGGCGCGCTCGCCGAGGCCGGGGTCGTGCTCGACGGCGTCGTGCAGCGTGCGCACGAGGAAGCTGTACTGGATGTAGTCCGGTTTCTCGCACCACAGCGTGCCGTCGTTGTCGAGCACGGCCACCCGCTGCTCCGGGGGCAGCGCGAGCGACTCGTCCAGGAACGACGTGATCGCGTCGCGGGCGGGGCCCGGCCGCCAGGAGGGCAGGAACGCCATCAGTGACTCCCGATCCCTTCCGTCATCTTCTTCACCACCTGGTCGATGGTGAAACTCGCCGCCTCCTGCCGTGGAGGGAACTCCCGGAACGTGGCCAGAAAGTCGCCGGCCAGCTTCTGCGCGGCGAGCACCAGGTACGCCCGGTCGAGCAGCCAGTCGTAGTAGCTGTTGGAGGTGACGTCCGCGCGCTCGAACGGGTCGGTGCGCAGGTTGTAGATCTTCGGCACCCGCAGCACCGTGAAGGGCTCGGCCCAGACCCGCAGCGTGCCAGGGGCCCGCTGCTCCATGAAGACCAGCTTCCAGTTGTCGAAGCGGATCGCGGTCAGGTCGCCGTCGTCGGAGAAGTAGAAGAAGCCCTCGCGCGGGCTGTGCGGCTCGTCGTCGGTGAGGAACGGCAGCAGGTTGAAGCCGTCCAGGTGCACCTTGAACGTCTTGCCCGCGGCCTCGTGCCCGGCCTTGAGCTCCTCGACGATGTCGGGATCGCCCGCGGCGGCCAGCAGCGTCGGCAGCAGGTCCAGGTGGCTGACGATCTCGTTGGAGACCCAGCCGTCGGGGATGCGGCCGGGCCAGCGCAGCATCGCCGGCACCCGGTAGGCGCCCTCCCAGTTGGAGTTCTTCTCGTTGCGGAACGGTGTCATACCCGCGTCGGGCCACGTGTTCATGTGCGGGCCGTTGTCCGTGCTGTACATGACGATGGTGTCGTCGGCGATGCCGAGCTGGTCGAGCAGGTTGAGCAGCTCGCCGACGATCCGGTCGTGGTCGACCATCACGTCGTGGTAGTCGGACTGCCACGGCCCGGCCCACCCCTTGATCTCCGGGCGCGGGTGCGTCTTGAAGTGCATGTGCGTGGTGTTGAACCAGACGAAGAAGGGCGTGTCCGCGGCGGCCTGCCGACCGATGAAGTCGGAGGCGTGCTCGAACACCTCGTCGTCGATGAGCTCCATGCGTTTGCGGGTCAGCGGGCCGGTGTCCTCGATCTTCTGGCCGCCGCCGGGCAGCGCCCAGCTGTGCAGCACCCCGCGCGGGCCGAAGTTCTTGCGGAAATCGGGGAAGCGCCGCGGGTCCGGGTAGTCCTCTTGCTCCGGTTCCTCCTCGGCGTTGAGGTGATAGAGGTTGCCGAAGAACTCGTCGAAGCCGTGCGCCGTCGGCAGGAACTCGTCCCGGTCGCCCAGGTGGTTCTTGCCGAAGTGGCCGGTGGCGTACCCGTGCGGTTTGAGCAGCTCGGCGATGGTCGGATCGGCTGCCTGCAGGCCCAGGTCCGCGCCGGGCATGCCGACCTTCGACAGGCCGGTGCGGAACACCGCCTGGCCGGTCAGGAACGCGGCCCGCCCGGCGGTGCAGCTCTGCTCGCCGTAGTAGTCGGTGAAGCGCACGCCCTCGTCGGCGATCCGGTCGATGTTGGGGGTCCGGTAGCCCATCAGCCCGTCGCTGTAGCAGCTCAGGTTGGTGATGCCGATGTCGTCGCCCCAGATGACCAGGATGTTGGGCTTGCGTCCCGCGCCTGCGCCGGCCGCCGCGGACCGTGGCGCGGACTTGCGCGCCGGGCCGCGGTCTGCCGCGGTGCGGGTGGTCGCGCGCGAGGGCGGTGCCTTCTTGGCGGGTACGGGTGCCACGGCCTTCTTACCCGGCCCCGCCTTGCGAGCGGCCGGGCCGCCGGACGACGGGCCCGCGGCCGCGGTCGTCCCGCGCGCCCGTTTCGCCGGTGCGGCCTTCGCCGTCGGCACCGCCTTCGCCGTGGTGGCGGACTTGCGTGCGGGCGCTTTCGTGGCGGCCTTCTGCACCGGGGTGGCCTGCTTCGCCGTCGTCGTCTTCGCGGTCGCCCGCTTCGCCGCCGCCTTCTTCGCGGGGACCTTCTTCGCCGTCGGCTGCGTACGCGGCATGTCGCCTCCCAGAGACACGGATACCGCGGTCCAGTATTCCGGAGATGCGAACCATATTTCCGTTATCGACGGAATGCGTTGATACCGTCGGATGCAGACGATGGAGGTCCCATGGGCGTGCTGGCCGCGGCCGGGTGGGCGACGCTCGCAGCGTTCTCCCTGGTCATCGGGGCGTGGTTGGCGTACCGGCCGACCCCGGTGCCCCCGTCGCGGGTCGGCATGGTGATGGGCTTCGGTTCCGGCGCGATGCTCGCGGCGATCGCGTACGAGCTGGTGCCCACCGGGTTCCACCAGGACGTGCTGCTGTTCTCCGCGTTCGGCCTGGGCGCGGTCGTCTTCTTCGTGGCCGACGCGGTCGTCGCGGGCCGCCGCAGCATGGGCGCGGCCTCGGCCGAGCGGTCCCTGGTGATCGGCGCGCTGCTGGACGGCGTGCCGGAGTCGCTGGTGCTGGGCGTCGGCGTGGCCATGGGCGGCGAGGTCGCGGTGGCCTTCCTGGTCGCGGTGTTCGTGTCCAACCTGCCCGAGGCCCTCGGCGCGACCGCCGCCATGCGCGCCCACGGTCACACCAAGGCCCAGGCGTACCGAGTCTGGTGGACCATCGTGGCGGCGTCGGCGCTCGCCGCGTCGCTCGGCTACCTGGCGTACCGGGTGGTGCCGCGGGCCGACGGCGGTTACGTCGAGGCGTTCGCGGCCGGGGCGGTGTTGACCATGCTGGCCGACTCGATGATCCCGGAGGCCTACCGGCAGGGCGGTAAGGCGACCGGCCTGCTGGCGGTGCTCGGCTTCGCGGTGGCCGGCGCGCTGTCGGCCCTGGACTAGCCGAATGTCGGCGCAGAATTACTGAATCACCTCATATCAGAATGAGACGGTGCATAGTCTGCAACCGGATGGCTCTTACTTCCGGCGGTACGCATGAGCAGGCGTTGCGAGCACTTCTGACGCGGTCGGCTCCAACGGCCGTCGAACGCAGTGAGGAGAAGGCATGAGCACCGCATCGCCCAGCAGCCCCGGCACGGGTAAGCCGGGCCAGGCCGCCGCGGCCGGCGCCCACGCGGCGAAGGAGGGCGTGGCCACCGGCACCGCAGCGGCCGCCACCGGGACCAGGCCCGGTCCCGTCCCACCGGGCACGACGGCGACCGGCGACATGTTCAGCGGTGCCACACCGCTGCCCGCGTCCCGCGTGCCGTGGTGGCTGTTCCTCGTCACCGGCGTCTGCTGGATCATCGTCAGCTGGTTCGTGCTGGCCTTCAACCAGTCGCCGGTACGCAGCATCGGCGTCGTCGCCACCCTGGCCGGCATCGTCGTGCTGGTCGCCGGCATCTTCGAGCTGTTCCAGGCGTTCACCGCGCCCGGCTGGCGCTGGCTGCACGCCATCCTCGGCGTGCTGTTCCTGATCACCGGCTTCATCTGCTGGATCAACCCCGGCGGCACGGTGTTCTGGCTCGCCGCGTTCATCGGCTGGTACCTGCTGTTCAAGGGCGCCGCCGACATCGTGCTGGCCTTCCTCACCAAGAAGGAGCACGACGGCTGGTGGCTCGGCCTGGTCGTCGGCATCATCGAGATCCTGCTCGGCTTCTGGGCCGCGGGAAGGTTCACCCGCTCGTTCTTCCTGCTCATCGTGTTCGTCGGCGCGATCTGCCTGGCCCGCGGCATCACCGACTTCATCATGGCGTTCCGGATGCGCGACCTGAAGCACAAGGCCGAGCAGGGCCTGGTCGGCCCCGGCGGCACGGCGGTCACCGCGTGACGGAACCGATCACCCTGACCCGGCCCGGCCGGGACGGCGACGCCCCGGGCCCGCCGCCCCGGCCGGGCATGGTGTGGCTGCCCGGTGGCACGTTCCGGATGGGCTCCGACGCGCACTACCCGGAGGAGGCCCCCGCCCACCAGGCCCGGGTCGGCGGTTTCTGGATCGACCGGCACCAGGTCACCAACCGGCGGTTCGCCGAGTTCGTCCGGCAGACCGGCCACGTCACGGTCGCCGAGACCGCCCCCGACCCGGCCGACTACCCGGGAGCCGACCCGTCGCTGCTGGTCCCCGCGTCCGTCGTGTTCGTCCGGCCGCCCCGGCGGGTGGGCCTGCGCGACGTGCGGCGCTGGTGGCAGCTGATGCCCGGCGCGGACTGGCGGCACCCGTACGGCCCCGGTTCGGGCCTACACGGCCTCGACGACCATCCGGTCGTGCACGTGGCCTGGGCCGACGTCGCCGCGTACGCGGCCTGGGCGGGCGGCGACCTGCCGACCGAGGCCGAGTGGGAGTACGCCGCGTCCGGCGGCGCGCGCGAGCCGACCGAGTTCGCCTGGGGCGACGAGCTGACCCCGGGCGGCGAACACCTGGCCAACCTGTGGCAGGGCGAGTTCCCGGTGCTCAACCTGGCCGCCGACGGCTACGAGACGACCTCGCCCGTCGGCTCCTTCCCGCCGAACGCCTTCGGGCTGTCCGACATGATCGGCAACGTGTGGGAGTGGACGTCCGACTGGTACGGCCTCCACGACCCCGCCAGGCAGCAGGCCTGCTGCGCCCCGGCGCGCCCGCGCGGCAACGCCGAGCAGGCCAGCTACGACCCGGCCACGCCCGAGGTCCGCATCCCGCGCCGGGTGAGCAAGGGCGGCTCGTTCCTCTGCGCGCCCAACTACTGCCGCCGCTACCGCCCCGCCGCCCGCATGCCCCAGGCCGTCGACACCTCGACCTGCCACCTCGGCTTCCGCCTGGTGAACCGCCCCTGACCCGCCGTGACCGCGCCGGGCAGCGTCGCCGTGGCCGTCGCCGTCACCGTCGCCCGCCATGATCGCCCGACTTGCCTGGCACCTGTGGGTATTCGACCTCAAGATACGCACATCTGCCGGGCAAATCGGATGACCTTGGGTGACGGCGGCCGCCGGGCGGGGACCCGGGCTGCGGGCGGGGACGGGGTCCGGGGAGGATTCTGTCCATGTCCTCAGTGCCCGCCGCCGTCCTCACCCCCGAGGCACCGGCGACGGCTCCCGGGGGCACGCCGAGGTGGCGCGACCGAGGACTGGCGCTGCTGCCGCCGGTGCTGGCATACCTGGTCGGCCACCTGGTGTACACGGTGGCCGGGGCACTGGTGGCCGAGCCGTTCCTGCCGATCACCGGCCGGGTCCGCGCCGACTCCGGGCTCTACGTCAAGATCGCCGAGCAGGGGTACGAGCTGTTCCTGTGCGACAGCGATCCGGTCCTGGCCCCGCAGTTCGCGCCCGGCGCGTGGTGCGGCACCGCGGGCTGGTTCCCGCTCTACCCCGGTCTCATCCGGTTGCTGACATCGACCGGCCTCGGCGCGTACCCGGCCGCGCTGATCATCACCGAGGTCAGCCTGCTGGTCTCGTTCGTGCTGCTGTGGCGGTTGCTGCGGGACACACGCCGGCCGGTCGCCGTGGCTGTGCTCGCCCTGGCGACGCTGCTGCCGGCCGGTGTCTACCTGCACGCCGTGTTCCCGATGGCGCTGGCCGGAGCACTGTTGCTGGGCTGCGTCACGCTCGTGGCGGCCCGCCGGTGGGTCCTGGCGGGAGTGGCGGGCGCGCTGGTCGCCGCGGCATACCCGATGGGGGTCGCGGTCGCCGCGATCGGCTTCGGCGCGGTGGTGACCCTGATCGGCCGCCGCGAGCTGCGATCGTGGGCGGCGCTGCGGGCCGGGCTGGCCGTGGTGGGCCTGCCGTTGGCCGGGCTGGGCGCGGTGTTCGGCCTGCACCACCTGACGCTCGGGCACTGGAACGCGTACCTGCTGATCCAGGATCATTACGGCAACGGCGTGCACAACCCGCTGCACTCGCTGGCCAAGCTGGCGATCGAGCCATCCGTGATCGTCATCGCCGAGCCGCGGCAGGACCTGCTCTGGGTGCTGCACACGTTCACCGACGCCGAGTTGTGGTGGGCGCTGGTGCTGGCGCTGCTGGCCGTCGCCGCCGCGGTGATCGCGTCGGGCCGCGGGCGGCTGCGGCCGTACGACGCCGGGCTCGCGCTGTACGCGGTGGCGATGTTCGTCGGCCCGCTGATCGCCGGACCCGGGGTGTCGCAGTACCGGTCGCATACGCTGCTGCTGCCCGCGCTGCTGGTGCTGCGGCACCTGCCCGCCCGCCTGCTGTGGCCGTACGCCGCCGTCGCGGGTCTGATCGCGCTGCCGATGGGCATGCTCTTCTCGACCTGGCTGCTTTTCTGAGCGATGATCCACCTGCCGGTACGCGGCGGCGCAGCCGCGCACCTGGCGAAACATTGTCTCGATAGGCTGCTCGCCCCCGCTGCGGCAGCTGCTTGGAGGACGGCGATGGCTCCGGAGTCCGTTGACCTGACCGTGCGCACGCTCGGCGACTGCCGCATCGAATCACCGCTGGCACCGCTGCTGGCCTCGACCGAGAGCACCGAGCATTACGTCGACGAGAACGACCGGGTGCTGTTCGACGACACCGTGAACATGGTCGCCGCGCGCAAGGCGAAGCTGGACGCGCTGCCCGGCTTCGAACCCGGCGGACCCCGCCGCAAGATCTTCTTCCAGCCGTCGAAGACCCGCGTCGGCATCGTCACCTGCGGCGGCCTGTGCCCCGGGCTCAACGACGTCATCCGCGGCCTGGTGCTGGAGCTGACCTCGCACTACGGCGTCACGAAGATCTACGGCTTCCAGAACGGCTACCAGGGCTTCATCGCCAAGTACGGCCACCCGCCGATCGACCTCGACGCCGAGGCGGTCAGCGGCGTCAACGAGTACGGCGGCACCATCCTGGGCACCTCCCGGGGCAGCCAGGACCCGTACGAGATCGTGGACTGCCTGGAGTCGATGAGCATCAACGTGCTGTTCGTCATCGGCGGCGACGGCTCCATGCGCGGCGCGCTGACCATCGCCGACGTGGTCAAGGAGCGCGGCCTGAAGATCGCCGTGATCGGCGTGCCGAAGACCATCGACAACGACATCCCGTACATCGACCAGAGCTTCGGCTTCCAGACCGCGTTCTCCAAGGCCACCGAGTCGCTGCGCAGCGCCCACGTCGAGGCCCGCGCGGTGCCCAACGGCGTCGGCCTGGTGCAGGTCATGGGCCGCCACTCCGGCTTCATCGCCTGTTACGCGGCGCTGGCCAACAACGACGCCGACTACGTGCTCATCCCCGAGGTGCCGTTCCAGCTCGACGGCGACGACGGCTTCCTGGCCCACCTGCGCCGCCGGGTCGCCCAGCGCGGGCACGCGGTGGTCGTCGCCGCCGAGGGCGCGGGGCAGGAGTACCTGGAGTCCGACGAGCCTGGCCAGGTCGACAAGTCCGGCAACCGCAAACTCAAGGACATCGGCCTCTACCTGCGCAGGCGTATCGCCGACGACTTCGCCGCGCACGGCATGGAGACCAGCCTCAAGTACATCGACCCCAGCTACGCCATCCGCAGCGTGCCCGCCAACCCGTACGACAGCGTCTACTGCATCCGCCTCGCCCACGCCGCTGTGCACGCCGCGATGGCCGGCCGCACCGCGATGGTCGTCGGCCGCTGGCGCGGCCGCTTCGTCCACGTCCCGATAGCGCTGGCCATCAGCAAGCGCAACCAGGTCGACCCGGCTGGCGACCTCTGGATGTCCGTCCTCGAAACCACCGGCCAACCCCGCCGCTTCGCCTGACCCCAAGGAAGGGCACCTTCTTATCGGAATACGAGGTAGAAGGTGCCCTTCTTCACCAGGGGCAGCAGTCAAGCTGCGCCTTCTTGTGACGCATCCGTCAAGGTCTATTTCGCAACACGGACAGCTTGCATCGCCGCCTGGCGGAACCCCACCCGAGTGGTGAGCGGACACAACTGCCATGGCATTCGATCGATATCCCGCACAAATCGAACCCGGCCAGGCCTGGTGCCCAGGATGCGTCGTACCACTGCGGTTCAATGTGCGCACTGGACAGCGCCTTGCATGACTCATGGCTACACCCCCGCCCGGAGGCCCCTGTTGACCCAGCAACTCAGCCCAGTTGCCGCGCCACTGACACAACTCTTCGAGCTCACCATGCAGATGCGTCGCATGGAGACCACACTCAGGCAAGCGCGAACAATCCGACGCGTGGGTCGGGCCGCAGCGACAGTCGGCCCCGCCTTGCTGCTGGGCTCGATTATCTCCGGGATGCTGAGCCGGGGCATCATCGACATCGGCGGATGGGTGATACTCGGCGTACTGACCTCCCTTGCCACAATTGCCGTGGGCGCGACTTACATCCACGCCGACTTCTTCAACAAGCCGATTCTGGATATCGACACCGTCGAAGTGGCCGAGCTCAAGCTTGGCGCGATCCAGGAGCAACGTCGTCGGCAGTTGGCGTTGATGGGCCTGGACGTCAACTATCGCCGGACGATTTACCGCGAGCAGCTCCAAAGCGATATCGAGGGATTCCGGAAAGGAAGTCGCCGCTATCGGCGCGTACACAACATCATGCAGTCGATCATCATCGTATTCTCGCTGGTGAACAGTACAGTCACCGGAATAGCGCTCGACGGCAGCCATTGGCAGTGGCCCGCGGTAGGCGGAAGCTTCGCAGTAGGACTCTCGGCCGGCTTTATGGGTTACTTCAAGTATCGGGAGCGAGGCTTCTATCTACAGCAGACGGCGGACGCCATTCAATATGAGCTCGATTCGGCAGAGCTCGGCATCTTCCGTTATGCGAACCAAGATGGCCCCGATATCATGTTGCTCCTGGTCGAAGAGGTGGAGCGATTGAAGGCGGAGCAGCGAAAACGCGAGCAGAGCCTCGACCAGCCCTCCGACGGTCGACGCGATCAATCAGGCGCCGCTTGACCGCGGACACAATGAACCGCCCAGCCGGTTCGCCACTGCACTTTCAAGGAAACTGCGTGATTCGACAGCCCGAATACTGCAGTTTCCTTGAAAGTGCAGGCCAAGCGCTAGCGCCCGGGGCGGTTGCGGGTGAGGATCAGGTCGAGGACGAGGGCGGTCCAGCCGCACTGGTGGGTCGCGCCGAGGCCCATGCCGTTGTCGCCGTGGAAGAACTCCGGGAACGTCAGGTGGGCCGTCCAGTCCGGGTGGTCACCGAGCATCGGGTGTTTCGGCAGGTACGGCCGGTTGCCGTCCTTGTCGGGCAGCCACAGCGCGATGAGCCGGTCGGACAGGTCGTCGGCGATCTGGTCGAGCGTCAGCTTCTGCCCCGACCGGGTCGGATACTCCACCAGCAGGTCGTCGTGGAAGAACCGGGCGTAGTGCCGAATGCCCTCGATGAGCAGGTAGTTCGTCGGGAACCAGATCGGCCCGCGCCAGTTGGAGTTGCCGCCGAACAGCCCGTTCGTCGACTCGGCCGGCTCGTACCCCACCGTGTAGTCGTGCCCGCCGAGCCGGATCGTGTACGGCTTGTCCAGATGAGCGCGCGACAGCGTACGCAGCCCGTAGTCCGACAGGAACTCCTCGGTGTCCAGCATCCGGCTCAGTATCCGCCGCAGCTGCTCCGGCCCCACCACCGCGAGCAGCCGCTGCTGCTGACCCCCGTCGGAGATCCGCCGCGCCCCGACGACCTCGGTGAACTCCGGCCGGTTGGTCAGGAACCAGCGCAGCCGCGCCGCGATCTCCGGCAGCCGGACCAGCGTCACCGAGCTGAGCGTCGTCGTCGCGCACAGCGGCAGCAGGCCGACCACCGAGCGGACCTTCAGCGGCACCTCCCGCCCGTCGGTGCGCCGCAGCAGGTCGTAGAAGAACCCGTCCTCGTCGTCCCACAGCCCCTGGTGCGAGGCCGCGTTGGCGATGTACGCGAAGTGCTCCAGGAACTTGGTCGCTATGTCGGTCCACACCCGGTCGTGGGTGGCCAGGACCAGTGAGATCTCCAGCAGGTTGAGGGCGTACATCGCCATCCAGGCGGTGCCGTCGGACTGCTCCAGCACGCCGGGCACGGGCAGCGACGCCGAGCGGTCGAACGGGCCGACGTTGTCCAGGCCCAGGAAGCCGCCCTCGAACAGGTTGTTGCCGCCGGTGTCCTTGCGGTTGACCCACCAGGTGAAGTTGAGCAGTAGCTTGTGCATGGCCCGGGCCAGGAACGCGTAGTCGCGCCCGCCATCGATCTCGAACACGCGCAGCGCCGCCCAGGCGTGCACGGGCGGGTTGACGTCGCCGAACGCCCACTCGTACGCCGGGATCTGCCCGTTGGGGTGCAGGTACCAGTCGCGCAGCAGGAGCAGGATCTGCTCCTTGGCGAAGTGCGGGTCGACGCGGGCCAGCGCGACGCAGTGGAAGGCCAGGTCCCAGGCGGCGTACCAGGGGTACTCCCAAGGGTCCGGCATGGAGATGACGTCGAAGCTGGTCATGTGCCGCCAGGCGCTGTTGCGCCCGAACCGGCGGCCCTCCGGCGGCGCGGGCGAGGCCGGGTCGCCGTCCAGCCAGCGCGCGACGTCGTAGTGGTAGAACTGCTTGCCCCACATCAGCCCGGCGACGGCCTCGCGCACCACCTGCGCCTGCGCGGGCGGGGTGCCCGGCGGGACCAGCCAGGCGAAGTACTGGTCGGCCTCGGCTTTGCGGGCGGCCATGACATGGTCGAACTCCGCGCCCAGCGAGGGCGCCGGGCGCGCCTTGCCACCCGGCGCGGCGATCTGCGTCAACCGCAGCCTGAGCTGTGCCGTCTCGCCCGGCGGCACGGTCAGCACGTAGTGCAGCGCGGCCTTGGTGCCGGTGCGCCGCGGGTTGACCGTCGGCAGCCCGTGCACCACGTGGTCGGCGATGCCGTCCTTCGGATAGTCGGGCGTCTCCTCGTATCCCCACAGCCGCGCCGCGTTGGTCTCGTTGTCGCAGGCCAGCGGCTCGGGAGCGCCGTCGCCCTGCAGCGTCAGCCGGCCCAGGATGCGGTGCTGGGCGCGCAACTCGCCGCCGCCGTCGACGTGCTCCGCGACGATCTCCGGTTTGTCGTCCCGGCCCGGCAGGCCCCACGACCAGGTGTTACGGAACCACAGGGTGGGCAGCACGTGCAGGGTCGCCGGATCCGCGCCCCGATTGGTCGCCGAGACGAGCATGCACAGGTCCGTCGGGCTCGCCTTGGCGTAGTCGACGGTGACGACCCAGTAACGGTCGTCGGCGAACACCCCGGTGTCGGCCAGCTCATACTCCGGCTCGGAGCGGTCCAGCTGCCGGTTGACCGCGACCAGTTCCGAGTACGGGAACTCGCGCTGCGGGTAGTGGTAGCGCCACGACATCCACGAGTGCGTCGGCGTGGAGTCGGTGTACCACCAGTACTCCTTGGCGTCCTCGCCGTGGTTGCCCTCGTTGCCGGTCAGCCCGAAGATGCGCTCCTTGAGGATCGGGTCGGCCCCGTTCCACAGGCCGAGGCCGAAGCAGAACGTCTGCCGCTCGTCGCAGATGCCGGCCAGCCCGTCCTCGTTCCACCGGAACGCCCGCGAGCGGGCGTGGTCGTGCGGGAAGTACTCCCAGGCCGTGCCGTGCTCGCTGTAGTCCTCGCGCACGGTGCCCCAGGCCCGCTCGGAGAGGTAGGGCCCCCACATCCGCCAAGGCTCGGCCCCGGCATCCGCATCGGCCAACCGTCTACGTTCGGCATCCGTCACGCCTGTTCCCCGCTCTGCTCGCCCACCCCGTGATTGTCTCCTGCGTCTGTTACGGGTCTGCGTAACTTTGGCGGAGTCGCGCGATCACCATCCCGATTGCCCCGGTTTTTTGACAGAGTTGCTGCATGCGATTCGGTACCCAGGTATGTGGTGAGCCGGCCCTCGGCGCGGCGCGGGAGTGGTTGGTGGCCGACGGGCGCGGCGGCTACGCGATGGGCACGGTGAGCGGGCTGCGCACCCGCCGCTACCACGGGCTGCTGGTGGTCGCCGGGGACACGCCGGCGTCGCGGCACGTCGGCCTCGCCGCCCTGGATCCGGTGGTACGCCTGCCCGGGGGCCGAGTCGTGCGGCTGGGCGCCCACGAGTGGGCCGACGGCACCCTCGCCCCACGCGGAGACCTGCTACTGGAAGAGTTCGCCCTGGTGGACGGGCTGCCCCGGTGGCGCTGGCGGATCGGTGCGACCGTTCTGGAACGCACCCTCGCGATGCGCCACGGCTCGTCCTGCGTGGCCGTGGTCGACCGGCTGATCGGTGGCGGCCCGGTCGAGCTGTCGCTGGAGGCCCTGTGCACCTGGCGCGACCAGCACGGCGAGCGCCGCGCGGGTGACCTGCCGGTGCGGGAGGTCGCGGGCGGTGCGGTCGTCGCCGACGCGTACCGCCTGCGGGGACACCTGGCGAGCGGAGGCCGGGCCGCGACGGCTGCCGCCGGGCCGCCCGACACCCGGCCGTGGGAGCAGCGGCAAGCCGACGCGGCCTGGGCCGCGGACGGCACCTGGCTGCTGAGCGTGCACCACCGTATGGAGGCTGCCCGCGGTTATGTCGCGAACGAGGACCTGCTGCTGGCGGGCCGGTTCACCGCGACGCTGGCCGAGCCGGGCGACGCGCTGGAGATCACCGCGTGGGCCGGTGACCTCGCCGTCGAGCCGCCGCCCGCTGCGGCGATCGTGGCCGCCGAACGCGACCGCCGGCGCGTCCTGACCGCGGGCGCGGTCGACGCGACCGCGGAACTGACGCTGGCCGCGGACGCGTTCGTGGTCACCACGGCGAACGGACCGGACGTCGTGGCGGGTTACCCGTGGTTCGGCGCGTGGTCCCGGGACACCATGACCTCCTACGAAGGGCTGTTCCTGGTCACCGGACGCGCCGCGCTGGGCCGCGAGCTGCTGCGGGCGTACGCGGCGACGCTGTCGGAGGGCATGCTGGCCAACACGGCCGACGGCGGCGCGGTCGGGCACAACACCGCCGACGCGACGCTGTGGTTCCTGCACGCGATCGACCGGCACGTGCGCGCGACCGACGACGACGATCTCGCCGCGGAGCTGGTGCCCGCGCTGGACGAGGTGCTGGCGGCGCACCTGCGCGGCACCCGGTACGGCATCAAGGTCGACGAGAGCGACGGGCTGCTCGTGCAGGGCGCCGACGGCGAGGCGCTGACCTGGATGGACGCCCGCGTCGACGGAATGGGCGTGACCCAGCGGTCGGGCAAGGCCGTCGACATCAACGCGCTGTGGTGCAACGGGCTGGCGGCGCTGGCCGCGCTGCGCGAGCGCGCCGGGCGGCACAGCGACGACGTGCGGCGGCGGCACGCGGTGACGGAGGCGGCGTTCCGGCGGCGTTTCCCCGCGCCGGCCGGGCACCTCTACGACGTGATCGACCCGGACGACGCCGCGCTGCGGCCGAACCAGCTGCTGGCCTGGTCGCTGCCGTACGCCCCGATGGAGCCGGACCCGGTGGCGCTGCGCCGGATCACCGACGCCCTGCTCACCCCCCTCGGGCCGCGCAGCCTGGACCCGGCCGACCCGGCATACCGGCCGCGGCACGGCGGCTCGCTGCGTGAGCGCGATCTCGCGTACCACCAGGGCACGGTGTGGCCGTGGCTGATCGGGCCGCTGGCCGACGCGCGGCGCAAGGCCGGGCTGCCGACCCGAGAGGTGCTGACGGGCCTGCTGGCGCACCTGGGTGACTTCGGTCTCGGTTCGGTCAGCGAGACCGCCGACGGGGACGCGCCGCACGGGGCGACGGGCTGCCCGTTCCAGGCGTGGAGCGTGGCCGAGACGTTGCGTGCTCACCTCACATCTACTGAGTAGTAGCAGAGCGTAACAGACACGAAACACAAGGTCCCCAGCTCGAAATTGGTATCAGTCAGACTTTGTACAACCCCAATGGCGTACGGCACCGAGTGTCCGGTGCCTAGTTCCGTATGCCCGGGAGTCTGCGAGGGGGCCGCATGACCATGAACCTTCCCGTTCCATCGGGTCCGTCGACGGCAGCGAAGCCGCTCCGGATCATGATGCTTTCCTGGGAATACCCGCCGGTTGTGGTCGGCGGCCTCGGTCGGCACGTGCACGCGCTGGCCAATTCGCTGGTGCTGGCGGGGCACCACGTCACCGTGGTCACCCGGCACGCGCCCGGTGCCCCGCTGGAGGAGTACGCACCTCCGCCCGCGCCGGGCTTCCAGGGTGTGCGCGTCGTGCGCGCGCCGGAGGACCCGCCGCTGTTCCCGCTGGCCACCCCGACGCTGCTGGCCTGGACGATGGCGTTCAACCACACGCTCACCCGGGCGGCGCTGCGGGCCGCCGAGTCCGACGACTACGACGTGATCCACGGCCACGACTGGCTGGTCACGCACACCGCGGTCACTCTGGCCGAGCACCTCGGCAAGCCGCTGGTCGCCACCATCCACGCCACCGAGGCCGGCCGGCACCAGGGGTGGCTGCCCGAGGACCTGAACAAGAGCATCCACTCCGTCGAGTGGTGGCTCGGCCACCGCGCCTGCCGGGTGCTGGTCTGCTCGGAGTACATGCGCTGGGAGGTCACCCGGCTGCTCAACCTGCCCATCAGCAAGGTCGACGTCATCCCCAACGGCGTCGACGGCCGGGTCTGGAAGGCCCCCGCGCAGGCGGTGCGCGAGGCGCGCTCGCGGTTCGCCGGGGACGGCCCACTGGTCGGCTTCGCCGGGCGGCTGGTGTACGAGAAGGGCGTGCAGCACCTGGTCGGCGCCGTGCCGCAGCTCGCCGACGAGCACCCGGGCCTGCGGGTGGTCATCGCGGGCGACGGCCCCTACCGGGAGCAGCTGGTCGAGGCCACGCACGAACTGAAGATCGAGAAGCAGGTCAGCTTCATCGGCTTCCTGTCCGAGCGCGAGCTGCCCGCCGTGCTCGCGGCGACCGACGCCACCGTGGTGCCGTCCCTCTACGAGCCGTTCGGCATGGTCGCCCTGGAGGCGGCCGCGGCCGGCGCACCGCTGGCCGTCGCCGACACCGGCGGCCTGGCCGAGATCGTCGAGCCCGGCGTGACCGGCATGACCTTCCCGCACAGCAACCCCGAGGCGCTGGCCGGCGCCGTGGGCACGCTGCTCGCCGAGCCGGTCAAGGCCAAGCAGATCGCCAAGCGCGCGCTGACCATGGTGTCCAAGCGGTACGGCTGGCAGACCATCGCGGCCAGCACCGTGCAGACCTACCGCGGCGCCATCGCGCAGGAACCCGCGTTCCAGGTCGAGCGCCTGGCCGAGCAGGCCGGCGGTGAGCGTCCCCAGATCATCGTCCCTGACGGAAACCTCCTCCGATGAGCGAGCAGAGCCCCACCCCTACCGCAAGCGAAGCGATGACCAGCGCAGACGGTACGGATACCACTTCGGCTCGTTGGTCAACGGGGCAACCGGAACGGCGAGGAGAAGCGATGAACCTGATCGGCGATCTTGATCTTTACCTCATCGGCGAGGGTAGGCACGAGCGGCTCTGGAAGGTGCTCGGGGCCAACCCGGAGCCCGACGGCCAGGGCTGGCGCTTCGCGGTGTGGGCGCCCAACGCCCGCGAGGTGCAGGTCATCGGCGACTTCTCGGGCTGGTGGCCGGGCGACGGCATCACGATGAGCCCGCAGGGCGGCAGCGGTGTCTGGGCGGCGACCGTGCCGGACGCCGTGGCCGGCCAGCGCTACCGCTACCGGGTGCACGGCGCGGACGGCCGCTGGACCTACCGCGCCGACCCGCTGGCCGTCGCGGCGCAGTGCCCGCCGGAGAACGCCTCGGTGCTGTTCTCCTCCGACTACACCTGGAACGACGAGTCCTGGATCACCGGGCGGGCCAAGCGCGCCGACCACCACGCCCGGCCGATGTCCACCTACGAGGTGCACCTGGGCTCGTGGCGGCCGGGTCTGTCCTACAAGGAGCTGGCCGACGAGCTGGTCGCGTACGTCACCGACCTGGGCTTCACCCACGTGGAGTTCCTGCCGGTGATGGAGCACCCGTACGGCGGCTCGTGGGGCTACCAGATCACCGGGTTCTACGCGCCGACCGCCCGCTTCGGCGACCCGGACCAGTTCCGCCACCTCGTGGACCGGCTGCACCAGGCCGGCATCGGGGTGCTGCTGGACTGGGTGCCCGCCCACTTCCCCCGGGACGAGTGGGCCCTGGCCCGCTTCGATGGCACCCCGCTCTACGAGCACGAGGACCCGCAGCGCGGCGAGCACCCAGACTGGGGCACGCTGGTCTTCAACTACGGCCGGCGCGAGGTGCGCAACTTCCTCATCGCCAACGCCCGCTACTGGTGCGAGGAGTTCCACGTCGACGGTCTGCGCGTGGACGCCGTCGCGTCGATGCTCTACCTCGACTACTCGCGCCAGGCCGGGCAGTGGACGCCCAACGTGTTCGGCGGCAACACCTACCTGGAGGCGGTCGACTTCCTCCAGGAGCTCAACACCGCCGTGTACGCCGACCAGCCCGGCATCCTCACCATCGCCGAGGAGTCGACGGCGTGGCCGGGCGTCTCCCGCCCGGTCGACTTCGGCGGCCTGGGCTTCGGCATGAAGTGGAACATGGGCTGGATGCACGACACGCTGGAGTACCTGAAGAAGGACCCGGCGCACCGCAGCTACCACCACGCACAGCTGACCTGGCCGAGCTGCTACGCCTTCGACGAGCAGTGGGTGCTGCCGCTCAGCCACGACGAGGTGGTGCACGGCAAGCGCTCGCTGCTGGGCAAGCTGCCCGGCGACCGCTGGCAGCGGCTGGCGGGCCTGCGCGGGCTGCTCGGCTACATGTACGCCTTCCCCGGCAAGAAGCTGCTGTTCATGGGCGCGGAACTGGCGAGTGAGTCGGAGTGGAGCGAGCAGTTCGGGCTGGACTGGGCGCACGCCGACTACCACGGTGATGTGCGCGGCCTGGTGCGCGACCTGAACCGGATCTACCGGGACAGCGCCGCGCTCTGGGCCCGCGACACCGAGCCGGGCGGGTTCAGCTGGATCGACCCGCACGACTCGGGCAGCAACACGGTCTCCTTCGTCCGCCACGGCAAGACCTCGAAGAAGCTGCTCGCCTGCGTGGCCAACTTCTCGGGCATCCCGCTGCACGACCACCGGATCAAGCTGCCGCGCACGGGGGCGTGGCTGGAGGTGCTCAACACCGACGCCGAGGTCTACGGCGGCTCCGGGGTCGGCAACATGGGCCGCATCCGCACCGACGCCGAGGGCAACGCCTCCGTCGCGGTCGGACCGTACGGCGCGGTCTGGTTCGCTCCGGCATAAAACGATCTACGTCAGCGCATGACCGGCACCGGCATCGGTGCCGGTCATCGTGTTTTCAGCGTCCTACCTGGTGAACTGGCGACACCCGAAAGATGTGCCGGGGCCGTGAGATCAGTAGTATTTCCACGTTTCCCTCGCGTGGTCCCGCCCCCCGGTGCGCTTATGAGGTCGTTTATGCCCCGCCGCTTCTTCTCCCAGCAGAGCTGGTCGATCAGGTCACGGGTGATGCTGCTCCTGCTGGCCCCGCTGGTGCCGCTGATGGGCATGTGGCTGTTCAGCACGACCGTCACGGTCGGCCCGGCGGCGAACCTGCTCGACGTCAAGTCCGGCGTGGACATGTTCGGCACGCCCGCCTACGAACTCGTCAGCGAACTGCAGGCCGAACGAGCCCTGTCCATGCGCTTCCTCAGCGGCGGCCCGGGCGTGGCGACCGAGTTGGACACCCAGCGGGCCGAGACCGACCTGGCGCTGGCCGCGTTCCGCCGGCTCACCGGAAGCGACGACGCCGAGTCGGCGGCGAGCGACCTCACCCGGCAGCACCTGGCCGCGGTCGGCAAGGCGCTGGAGGAGCTGCCGCTGGGCCGGGCCGTGGTGGACACCCGGCAGTACGACCGGGTGCAGATCATGCGGCTGTACAGCGGGATCATCGACAAGACCTTCGGCCTGTACGGCTCGGTCTCCGGTCTCGACGACCACGAGCTGAACCGGCAGGCGGGCACGGTCATCGCGCTCACCGAGGCGCGCGAACTCTACGCCCGCGAGAACGCGCTGATCAGCGCCGCCATCGCGGGCGGCGGCATGTCCGCGGCGGAGCGCTCCGAGGCGGTGTCGTTGATCGGCCTGCAGCGCCGCGCACACGACACGGCGACGCGCTACCTGCACCCCGACGACGCGGTCCACTACACGGCCATCCTGGACAGCGCGGCCTACCTGCGGATGCGGGCCGTCGAGGACCGGCTCGCCGACCTCGGCCGCCCGGCTCCCGCGATCGACGCCAAGCAGTGGACCGCCGACTACGCCACCGTCGACGGCAAGCTGTACGAGCTGGAGTCGGCCACCGCATCGCGCACCATCGACGCGACCATGCCCGCGGCCACCGCGATCCTGGTCCGGCTCGGCCTGGCCGGCGGGGTCGGCCTGATCGCCATCGTGGTGCTGGCACTGGTCTCGTTCCGGGTGGCGCGCTCGATCATCCGCCGCATCAACAACCTGCGCGCGCAGGCCCTGCACGTCGCCGAGCACAGCCTGCCCGACGTGGTGGCGCGGCTGCGCGCGGGCACGGACGTGGACGTGGACGCCGAGGTGCCGCCGCCGGGTGCGGTCGACGACGAGCTCAACGAGCTGGAGAACGCGTTCGCCCAGGTGCAGCGCACCGCTGTGGCGTCGGCCGTGCAGGAGGCGACCCTGCGCAACGGCCTCAACCAGGTCTTCCTCAACATCGGGCGGCGCAGCCAGGTGCTGCTGCACCGCCAGCTCGCCCTACTGGACGCGATGGAGCGGCGGACCACCGACCCCCAGGACCTCGAAGACCTGTACCGCGTCGACCATCTCGGCGCGCGGATGCGCCGCCACGCCGAGGACCTGGTGATCCTGGCCGGGGCCAAGCCCGGCCGGGGCTGGCGGCACCCGGTGCCGCTGCACGACGTGATGCGCTCGGCGGTGTCCGAGGTGGAGGAGTTCACCCGGATCACGGTGGTGCCGCCGCAGGAGCTGGCGCTGCGCGGCCGGGCCGTCAGCGACGTCATCCACCTGCTGGCCGAGCTGCTGGAGAACGCCACCGCCTACTCCCCTCGCGACACCCACGTCACGGTCGCCGGGCAGCTGCTGCCCAACGGCTACGCGGTGGAGATCGAGGACCGCGGCGTCGGCATGCCCACGTCCGCCGTGGAGGAGGCCAACCAGCGCCTGGCCGACCCGCCCGACTTCGATCCGGCGCACAGCTCCCGGCTGGGCCTGTTCGTGGTGGCGAAGCTGGCCGCCCGGCACGGCATCAAGGTCACCCTGCGCCCCTCCCCGTACGGCGGCCTCACCGCGGTGGTGCTGCTGCCGCGCGACCTGGTCGTCGACGGCGACACGAGCACCTCGCCGCCGGCTGCGCCGCCCGCCCTGGCCACCCCGATCGCGGCGCTGACCGCGGGCTCACCGACAGCGCCGGCCGCCGCGCCGGCGCCCGCCGACCTGCTCGAAGGCGGCCCCACGACCGAGGCCGAACTGCCGGTGCGCGCACCGCAGACCCACCTCGCCGCGCCCCTGCGCGAGGAACCGGTGATCGTGCTCGACGAGCCGGGCGGCACCGGGCCCGCCTCGCCGGTGCGCCCCGCCGAGCGCACCCGCAGCATCCTGACCTCCCTGCTCGCGGGCGCGCACCGGGGCCGGTCCGCGGCAGCGGTGAGCACCGTCCCCGCCCCTCCCGCTGACACCCCGGCAGCGGCCGAACCGCCTGAGGAGTCGACATCATGAGCAATCCCGCGGGCCTCGACTGGCTGCTCGACGACTTCGTGGACCGCATACCCGCGGCGCTGCGGGCCGTCGTGTTCTCCGTGGACGGGCTGCTGCTCGGCGCGTCCCGCGACCTGTCCCAGGCCGACGCCGATCACATGGCCGCGATCGCGGCCGGTTTCGCCAGCCTGTCGCGCAGCGCCGGCCGGCACTTCAAGGCCGGCCCGGTGCGCCAGGCCGTGATCGAGATGGAGGAGGCCGTCCTGCTCGTCACCGACGCCGGCCAGGGCAGCTGCTTCGCGGTGCTGAGCGACGCCGAATCCGACATCGGCATGGTGGCGTACGAGATGGCGATGGTCGTCGAGCGCATCGGCCACAGCCTCGGCACGCAGCCGCGGCCCACCTCCACCCATGCGCGCTGACGACGAAGACGATGCGCACGAGTGGCTCGATGCCGAAGCCGGGCCGCTGGTGCGGTCGTACGCGGTCACCGGCGGCCGGGCACGCCCCGGAGCGAGCACGTTCGACCTGCTCACCTATGTCGTGGCGACACCGGCCGGGCAACGCCGCCACGCCGTCCGCCTGCAACCCGAGCACCGGGCGGTCCTCGCCCTCGCTCAGGAACCCATCTCGGTCGCCGAGCTGTCCTCCCGTGCCGGGTTTGCCCTCGGCGTGGTCCGGGTACTCCTCGCAGACCTATTCGACGAGGGCGCCGTCACCCGTATGGCACCCGCAGTGGCCCCCGGCCACATTCCGGACGACCACATCCTCCAGGCGGTGATCCTTGGCCTCCGTCATGCGTGACGAGCGTGCCCGGTCCATTCCCACGGCGATCAAAATACTGGTCGCCGGGGGCTTCGGCGCGGGCAAGACGACAATGGTGGGCAACGTCAGCGAGATCCTGCCCCTGCACACCGAGGAGGTGCTCACCTCAGCGAGCACCGACTCCGACGACCTGTCCGGGGTGGAGGGCAAGCGCACCACCACGGTCACCATGGACTTCGGCCGGATCACCATCGGCGACAGCGCAGTGCTCTACCTGTTCGGCACACCGGGCCAGGACCGGTTCTGGTTCCTGTGGGACGAGCTGGCGATCGGCGCGCTGGGTGCGGTCGTGCTGGCCGACACCCGGCGGCTGGCGGACAGCTTCCCGTCCATCGACTACTTCGAGCGCCGGGGCATCCCGTTCGTCGTCGCGGTGAACTGCTTCCACGGCCACCAGCCGTTCGGTGTGGACGCGGTGCGCGGGGCGCTGTCGCTCGACCCGGACGTGCCTGTGGTGATGTGCGACGTGCGAGACCGCCGCTCGGGGCGGGAGGTGCTGGTGACCCTGATCGAGCACGTACGCGCGATCACGCTCGGCCCCGCGCACACCGCCGTGGCCGGCACGAGCTGACCTGTCGCGCCGTGCCGACTTTTCGGAGGACGTCTCAGCCATAGGCGTGACACGCGTGTCGCCGGTACGCTGCGCCGGTGCCGAACGCCGACCGCCTCGCCAGCCGGAGCCTGCCGGCCATCCTGCGCGACGCCGCCGACCTCGCCCTGAGGCAGTGGCGCGGCCTGCTGGTGGTGGCCGCGGCCACGCTCGTGCCGGCGCTGCTGGCACGACAGGTCATCGGCTTGTTCGCGCTCAACACCAACGCCACGGTGGTAAACGGGACGTTCACCCCGGCGCCCGCGGCGGCCGCCGGCGGGGCGGGACTGGTCGCGCTCGGGCTCGGCTGGGTCGTGGCGCTGGTCGCGGGCATCGCGGTGGCGTCCGGCGGCCTGCGCGGCATCCCGGTCGATCCGCGTGCCGCCCTGCTGCTGGCCCTGCGCCGGCTGCCCGCGCTGGTGCCCGCCCTGCTGCTGATCGCCGTCGCCGCGGTCGGGCTGCAGGTCCTGACCCTGGTCGCGGTCGCCTTCTTCGACATCGCCCTGCCGCAGGACGTGGCCACCGCGGCCGTCTTCGGCCTTTTCGTGCTGACGCTGGTCGTGCTGGCCAGCCGGTTGCTGTCGGTGCCCGCGATCGTGCTGGGTGACGGCACGGTCTCCTGGCTGCTGCACGCCCACGCGCTCGCCGCGGGCCGGATGCTGACGACCGGCGGCGCGCTGGCGACCGGCGTGGTGGTGGCCCCGGCGCTGGTGGGCATGGGAGCGGCCGCGCTGACGCAGGCGCAACCGGCGTTCGCCCTGCTGTTCGCCGCGCTGGCCGGGGTCATCGTGCCCGCCGTCCAGGCCGCCGTCCTGGTCACCGTCTACCTGCAGCGCCGCCCGGCGGGCAGCCGCGGCGCCGAGGCCGACCTCGACCGCGTCGACCGGACGCTGTCGGCATTGTCCCCCGCGACCGCGCCCTCCCCCACGCCGGCGGACCCGGCCCGCGCCGGAGTCGACCCGGCTGACGGCACGGCGCTCTCGGCGGAGCCGTCCCGCACCGCCCCCGCTTCGGCCGACGGTGCGAAGGCATCGGCGGCCCACGCCCTGACCGACCCCACCAAGCCGAGCCGCACCGCTGCAGTGCGGGCCACCGGCCCACGGCACGGCGCGGTGGCGCGCCCGGGACGCTTCGCCCTGCCCGCTCCGCCGCTCGCCGCACTTCGCCGGTCCACCGCCGTGCTCCGCCGGGCCCACGCCGCGCTCGGCCGGCCCTGGACCGGCCGGCCCGCGCTGGTCGCGGCGATGGCTTCGCTGCTGCTGCCGGCGCTGCTGGGCCTGGGCTTCGCGGCGACCGACCCGTGGGACAGCCCGCACGCGAGCCGGCACAGCGTCTCGTGGAGCGGCGAGGTGCTGGCCACGGCCTGGCCGGCGGGCCGCCACCCGGTCGTCGTCACCGACTACGGCCCGCACTGGTGCCTCGACGACGGGTGCCACTCCGTGCGATCGCGCAGCTCCGAACCGCTGATGCTGGGCGCGCCGATGCCCGCGACCGCGATCACCGCCGACGGCGACGTGGTCTCGGCGGGAATCCGCGGCCGGGAGAGCCAGGCGGTCAAGACCGACGGCGACGACGCGGTGCAGATGCAGCGCTGCACCGCGCCCTGGGGTCCGGCCACCGCCCGGCCGAAGCCGGGCAGCTGCGAGGACGGCATCACCCGCTGGCACAGCGGCGGCGACGAGGGCCAGGCACACCTGGCCGTGGCGGCCGGGCCCGCCGGTTCGGTCGTGGTCGCCACGGCCCGTCCGCTCCGGGTGCGCAGCGGAGCCCGGCCGAAAGTCCAGCTGGCGGTCACCCGGTGCAACACGGTGCACTGCAACCGTCGCTCGTTGGACGTGCTCGGCACGGTCGAGGTCGAGCTGAGCGCCTGGCTGCCCGAGGGCATGGTGGCCGCGCCCGCGTACGCCCCGCTGCTGCAGCTCATCCTCGACGCGTCGGACCGGCCGACGGTGCTGCTTCGCGATCCCGCCGGACGCCGGGCCTGGCTCGCGACCTGCCCGACGGCCGCCTGCGACACCGCCAAAATCACCGAGATCGGCGCTCCGGAACGCGCCGCCGACCAGGCCGTGCTGCTGCCGGGCAGCACACCGCGGCTGGTCGCGGGCGGCGACGCGGTCACCTTCCACGCGCCGGTGGCGATCGGCGCGGGCGGCCCCGGCCTGTACGTGCTGGGCACGGAGTCCGATCTGGCCGCCCCGGTGCCGCTGGCCCCAGCCGAGTACGGCACCGGCCGGCTGGTGCTCTGGCACTGCCCGCCCGGCTCGGCCGACCGGGCCCGCCGGGTGGCGCTGCCGCTGCTGACCGGCGACCTGTTCCACGTCGCGCTGGTGACCAGCGGAGACGGCAAGGTGCTGGTGACGTACTCCGACAGTGGCCGGCGGTACGCCGTGCTGGTGACCGGGCCGCCCAACCCGGGCAAAGGCCCCTACTGCGCGGGGTTCGACGGCTAGGTTCGGCTCATGGGGGCCGGACACAGTCACGAGCCTGGTGAGACGCTGCCACCTGCCCCGCCCGACCTGCGCCGCATCGTCACGATGATCATCGTGCCGCTGATCGTGGCGACCCTGATCGGGCTGATCGTGCTGTGGCCCCGCGGGTCGAGCCCGCAGCAGGCCTCGGACACCACACAGCGGCTGCACGGCGAGATCGTGTCGGCGACGCCCGCCTGCCCGCGCGAGGTCCCGGCCCAGCCCGGCGGCGACTGCGGCACCGCCCAGGTGCGTATCGGCGAGGAAGTCGTCGACGCCGTGGTGCCGACCGGGCCGAGCGCGCCCGTGGTCGGCGTCGGCGACGACGTCGTGCTGATCGCCTCGGTCGACGCCGAGGGCGGGCAGCGATACGCAGTGGTCGACCACGACCGGTGGGGCTGGCTGCTGGCGCTGGTCGCGCTGTTCGCGGCCGCGGTGATCGCGTTCGCCCGCTGGCGCGGGGTGGCGAGCCTGGTCGGCCTCGTCGTGAGCTTCGCGGTGCTGCTGGTCTTCATCCTGCCCGCGATCGTGCGCGGGGAGCCGCCGCTGGCGGTGGCGATCGTCGGCTCGGCCGCGATCATGTTCGCGGTGATCTACCTGACGCACGGGGTCAGTGTGGGCACCTCCATGGCGCTGCTCGGCACGCTCGCCGCGCTGGTGCTGACCGGGCTGCTCGGCCTGCTCACCACGAACCTGCTGCACCTGACCGGATCGGGCAGCGACGAGGCCGCGATCCTCGCCAACGTGCTGGCCGGGGTGGACCTGCGCGGGCTGCTGCTGGCCGGCATCATCATCGGCACGCTGGGCGTGCTGGACGACGTCGCGATCACCCAGACGGCCCTCGTCGGCGAGCTGTCGCTGGCCGACCCGACGCTGAGCGCGCGGCAGCTGTACCGGTCGGCGATCAGGGTGGGCCGGTCCCACGTCGCCTCCGTGGTCAACACCATCATCCTGGCGTACGCCGGCGCGTCGCTGCCGCTGATGCTGCTGCTGGTCACGGCGGGCACGGGCACCCGCGACGTGCTCTCCACACAGGTGATGGCGGCCGAGATCGTCCGCGGCGTGGTCGGCACGATCGGTCTCATCGCCGCTGTTCCGATCACGACCGCGCTGGCCGCCTGGGCGGTCGCCCGTTCACACCGGCACCGGGCCGACCAGCCCCACCGCCATCCCGAACCGGACGCCGCCTGAGCTGTTTCCGGCGTTCGCCCTGATCAGGGAAGCATTCGGCGTTAACGTGAAGGTGCTTCGTCCGTTTCGCACGAAGGTGGGTGCTATGTCGACCGTGGCGAAAGCGACCGAGCGCATCGGCTCGGGCTGGCTGTCCTTCGCCGGCCTGCTCATTCTGCTCCTGGGGGTGTTCAACGTGGTGGAGGGCATCTTCGCGATCGCCAACGACCGGTATGCCGCGTATGCCACATCCACCCAGGGTGAGCTGTACGTGTTCAACCTGCACACCTGGGGCTGGCTGCACGTCCTGCTCGGCGCGGTGCTGATCGCCGTCGGCGCGGGCATCTGGTCCGGCAAGGAGTGGGCCCGTGGCGCGGGCATCGGCCTGGCCGGCGCGACCGCCCTGCTCCAGATGCTCTACCTGCCGGTGTACCCGTTCTGGTCCCTCATCAACATCGGCCTCTGCATCCTGGTCATCTACGCCCTCGTCGTCCCGCCCCGCGGCAGCACCGCCGACTGACCAGCCCACCGACCCGCCCCGAAGGCGCAACTCTTAAAGAGTCGCGCCTTCCGGGCAGTCCCTAGGCCGCGACTCTTTAAGAGTTGCGGCAGGTGGGCGGCGGCGGGAGGGTGGTGGGTCAGCGGATGGGGAGGTCGAGCCAGGACTGGCCGGAGAAGAGGACGGAGCCGAGCCAGCCGTTCTCGTCCAGGTAGAGGCCGTCGTGGCCGTCGATCACCAGGGCGAGGCGGTGGCCGGCGGGCAGGTCCCAGCTGGTCGCGGGTAGCGGGATGTCGGCGGTGCGGGCGGTGTTCGCGGTGGCGTTGAGCCACGACACCGGGGCGTGGGTGATCAGCTTTCCGGTGCCGAGCGCGTCGACGTCGTAGAGGTACGCCACGATGGTGCCGCTGCGTTCGGTGGGGGTGATGCGGGCGTGCACGGTGGCGCTGCCGCGGATGCGTACCGTGGTGCCGGCCGCGTCGCCGATCCAGACCCCGGCGTTGTCCCGGTCCACCGCGGGCAGCCAGGCCGTCGGCGGGATGCCGGTCAGCGCCTGGAGTCCGTTGGACAGCAGCACCAGGCCGCCGGTGGCGATCGTGTCGTCGTTGAACCAGGTGCGCCGGGACCAGCCGGTGGTGGCCGTGCCGCCGAGCTTGCCGGTGCCGGTGAGCCAGTTGACCTCGCCGAGGCCGTACCGGCTGGTCGTGGTGCTGGTCGCGGCCCAGTTCGGGTAGGACTCGACCGGACCGCCGGTCAGCGAGCGCAGCACCACCGGCGGCTCGGTGTCGATGCCGTTGGCGATGCCGGACAGGTGCCGGTCGAACCAGCGCCGCACCGACGTCCACACGTGGTTGTCCAGGCCGATGAGCCCGGTCAACTCGGGGATGGCGTGGTCGCCGGGGGCGAACTCCAGCCGCTTCGGACCGGCCAGCGCGCCGTAGAAGCCGATCAGCTGGTTCGGCGGGAAGATGCTGTCGCCGTACCCGTTGGCCAGCAGCACCGCCGGGCGGTTGGCGTTGATGCCGGCCAGGTACGTGCCCGCCGACCGGAGCCGGGCGAACTCCTTGACCCCGGCGATGTTCCGGTTGGCGTAGAAGTCGTCGATGATCGCGTCGAACTCGTCGCTGGTGTCGCCGAGCAGCGCCGCCGAGCCGACCAGCAGCGCCGAGGACTGCAGCCGCCGGGTGTCCCCGCCGTACAGCGAGGCGACCAGGTCGCTCCAGCCGGACAGCGCCGCCACGGCCCGCACCCGGCTGTCGTGGCCGGATGCGATCAGGCTGATGCCGGCGCCGTACGAGACCCCGGCCATGCCGATGCGGGCCGGGTCGGCGGTGGTGTTCGCGACGAGCCAGTCGAGCACCCGAGACACGTCGGCGATGTCCTTCGGGCCGGCGGTGTCGATCTCGCCGCCCGAGGCCCACCAGCCGCGTGGGGTGTACGACAGGACCGTGTAACCGCCCTGGGCCAGCGCGTTCGCCTGAGCGATGTACTCCAGGTCGTTGAGCGACCAGCTTGCCGGGAAGACGACGGCCGGGTGGCGGCCCGGGGTGGTGGGCTCGATGACGTTGGCCTTGAGCACGGTCCCGTCGGGGACGGTGATGTCGATGAAGCGGAAGCCGGTGGTCGGGGCGGCGGCTTGGGCGGGAGCGGCCCAGGTGACGAGCGCCAGCACGACCACCGTCAGGAGGGAGGGGAGCTTCCTCACGGCGGACCTCACGGGGGTGTCGGCCTTGCTTCGAAAAAGTTACCGAGAGGTAACCATGCCGTGAGCTAGATCACAATACCCGTGGGTAGCTTTTAATGGACGATGGCCTATCTCATCGAATTCGATCTACGAATAGTCGATGAGATAGGCCATCGTCTACATAAAACAGGGTCAGCCGCGCGGGCCGCCCGCGACGTAGATGACCTGGCCGGTGACGAAGCCGGCGCCCTCGCTCACCAGGTACGAGATGGCGTGGGCGACGTCGGCGGGCGTGCCGACGCGGCGCACCGGGGTCTCCGCCGCGCGCGCGGCCTGGAACGCCTCGAAGTCGACGCCGACGCGCGCCGCGGTGGCGGCGGTCATCTCGGTGACGATGAAGCCCGGCGCGACCGCGTTCGCGGTGATGCCGAACTGACCCAGCTCGATGGCGAGGGTCTTGGTGAAGCCCTGCAGTCCAGCCTTGGCGGCGGCGTAGTTGGCCTGGCCCCGGTTGCCGAGCGCCGAGGTGCTGGACAGCGACACGATGCGGCCGTAATTCTGCTCGACCATGTGCTTCTGCACGGCCCGGCTGCACAGGAACGCCCCGCGCAGGTGCACCGACATGACGGTGTCCCAGTCGCTGTCGCTCATCTTGAACAGCAGGTTGTCGCGCAGCACACCCGCGTTGTTGACCAGCACGGACGGCGCGCCCAGGGTGGCGGCGACGTGCGCGACCGCGGTGTCCACGGCGGCGGAGTCGGACACGTCCGCGCCGACCGCGATGGCCCGGCCGCCGTCCGCGGTGATCGCGGCGACGGTGTCCGCGCAGTTGTCCTCGGTCAGGTCTACGGCGGCGACGGCGAACCCGTCGGCGGCCAGCCGCCGGGCGGTGGCCGCGCCGATGCCCCGGGCCGCACCGGTGACGATCGCTACTCTCTGGCTGTCAGTCATGCGCCGCACTTTAACGACAGTTCAGCGCCCCACGGAACCGCCCCGCACCACCGGGCGCGCCGCCCCCGCACCGCCCCGCCCCAAGCCGCCCGCCGCCCCGCGCCGCCCAAGGGCATCCGACTTGCCGGGCACCTGTGCGTATCTTGACCGCGCTTTCGCCCACCTGCCTGGCAAGTCGAACGATCATGGTGCGCCTTCGCGCCGCGCCGAAGCGAGCTACGGTCGGCGGGAGCGAGCGCTCGGCCCGGCGGCCGGAAAGCGCCTGCCGGGGTTGACGCAACGGATCGTTGGTCGCCAGGGTGAACTACGCAAGAAACCAAGGTCATAAGCATGAGCGAATGATGGTTATGCTGCGATCTTCCCCTCTAGCGTTAGGGCCATGCAGAAGCGCTTTCTGATGTGCCGGCCCACCCACTTCGCCGTCACCTACAAGATCAACCCCTGGATGGACCCGGCCGCGCCGTACGACACCACCCTGGCGATCAGCCAGTGGGAGAGCCTCAAGGCCACGTACGAGAACCTGGGACATCAGATCGAGCTCATCGACCCCATCCCCGGCCTGCCCGACATGGTCTTCGCCGCCAACGGCGGCACGGTGATCGACGGCCGGATGTTCACCGCGCAGTTCCGGCACGCCGAGCGCGCCGATGAGGGCCCCGCCTACCGCGACTGGGCCGAGCGCGCCGGGTACGAGGTGCACGACGCCAAGCACGTCAACGAGGGCGAGGGAGACATCCTGCTGGCCGGGGAGTACGTGCTGGCGGGCACCGGTTTCCGCACCGCGCACGCCTCGCACGCCGAGGTCCAGGAGATCTTCGGCCGCCCCGTGATCACCCTGCAGCTGGTGGACCCGCGCTTCTACCACCTCGACACCGCGCTCGCCGTGCTGTCGACCGGTGCCGACGGCAAGCCGGCCAACATCGCGTACCTGCCGGAGGCGTTCTCGCCCGGCAGCCAGAATGTGCTGCGTCAGCTGTTCCCGAACGCCGTCATCGCTAACATCGAGGATGCGGAGGTGCTGGGACTCAACGCGGTCAGCGACGGCGAGAACGTCGTGCTGCCGGTCCAGGCCACCCACCTCGCGGAGGAGTTGCGCAAGGCCGGCTACGAGCCGATCGGAGTCGACGTCTCCGAGCTGCGACTGGCGGGTGGTGGCCCCAAGTGCTGCACCCTGGAGCTGCGGTCATGAACTCGATCGTCGACAGCCGTACGCCGTCCGCGGTGGACGCGGCGGAGCGGTACACGGCGCACAACTACCATCCGCTGCCCGTCGTGATCACCGAGGCCGACGGCTGCTGGGTCACCGACGTGGACGGACGGCGCTACCTGGACTTCCTGTCCGGATACTCGGCGCTGAACTTCGGCCACCGGCACCCGGCGCTGATCGCCGCCGCGCACGCCCAGCTGGACCGGCTCACGCTGACCAGCCGCGCGTTCATCCACGACCAGTTCGCCGAGTTCTGCCAGCGGCTGGCCGCGCTGACCGGCCAGGACCTGGTGCTGCCGATGAACACCGGCGCGGAGGCCGTGGAGACCGCGATCAAGGTGGCCCGCAAGTGGGGCTACCAGGTCAAGGGTGTTCCGGACGGTCAGGCGAAGATCATCGTAGCGGCGGACAACTTCCACGGCCGCACGACGACGATCATCAGTTTCTCCACCGACGAGGACGCGCGGGCCGACTTCGGGCCGTACACCCCGGGCTTCGAGATCGTCGCGTACGGCGACCTGGAGGCGCTGGCCGAGGCGATCGACGACTACACCGTCGCCGTGCTGCTGGAGCCGATCCAGGGCGAGGCCGGCGTGCTGGTCCCGCCGGACGGCTACCTGTCCGGCGTACGCGCCCTGTGCAGCAGCCGCAACGTGCTGTTCCTGGCCGACGAGATCCAGAGCGGCCTGGCCCGCACCGGTCGTACGTTCGCCGTGGACCACGAGGACGTCAAGCCGGACATGCACATCATGGGCAAGGCGCTGGGCGGCGGCATTGTGCCCGTCTCCGCCGTCGCCGCCAGCCGCGAGGTGCTCGGCGTCCTCAAGCCCGGCCAGCACGGCTCGACCTTCGGCGGCAACCCGCTGTCCTGCGCGGTCGGCATCGAGGTCATCAAGCTGCTGGAGACCGGCGAGTACCAGCAGCGCTCGGCGCAGCTCGGCGCGATGATGCACGAGCAGCTGCGGGCGCTCATCGGCCGGGGCGTCACCGCGGTGCGCGGTCGCGGCCTGTGGGCCGGTGTCGACATCGACCCGGGCGTGATGACCGGACGCCAGGCGTCCGAGAAGCTGATGGGCCGCGGCATGCTCGCCAAGGACACCCACGGCACCACGATCCGCCTGGCCCCGCCCCTGGTCATCGAGGAAGACGAGATCACCTGGGCGGTACGCCAGCTCGCCGAAGTCATCGGCGCCGCCTGACCCGCCGCGCACCGGCAAGCGAAAGGCGCTCCCTGCCTGGCAGGGAGCGCCTTTGCGTTAAGAAGGTGCCCTTCCTCTACGCATGGCGTTAAGAAGGTGCCCTTCCTTTCAGTAGCCGGGGCGGAAGGTCATGGTGGGGGCGTCGGACATGACGGAGGAGGAGTCGAGGGGGCGGGTGGTGGCGAGGGCGCCGATGCGGCCGATCTCGACGCCGGGGAAGAGTTCGACGATGTCGGAGACCCCGAGCTGGCGGCTCGCGCCACGGCTGAGCTGGAGTTCGCCGTCGGCGGCGCCGCCGAGGCGGACCAGGGTGCCGTTCATGCTGAGGTCGGTGACGGAGATGCCCTGCGGGCTCAGCGACACCGAGACGTGGGCGCGGCTGACCTTGGCGCGGGCGTCCTCGCTGAGCCACGGGCCGAGCTGTACGCCGACCTGGCCCTGACCGCCGTCGGGGGCGCGGCCGACCACGACCGGGCCGGCGGCGGTGACCACGAAGCGGGTCCGGATCACGCCGTCGACGCGCACCGCGAGCACCTGCTGCGGCGGGCGCGGGCCGTTGTCGCCCAGCGGCGCGTCGTGCCGGGGGCAGATCGGCTGGCCGTTGCGCAGCCGCGGCACGGGCTGGCCGCTGCCGCGGCGGGCCGGGCCGAAGTTGGCGCAGTCCGGGTCCGGGCAGTGCCACCAGCGGGCGGTGAGCTGGCGACCGACCGGCGACGGACCGGTCGGCACGGGACCGCGCGGCTGTAGCACGACGCCGCCCGCGCCGGGCAGCGGCGACCAGACGGCGGGCAGCACGCGCGAGACGATCGGCAGGCCGGTGAGCTCGGAGACCTCGACGACACGGGCGGCCGCGCCGACCACGACCTCGACGATGCCGTCGTCGCCCCAGCGGCGCATGACCATGCGCTCGTTGGAGGTCAGGTCCTGGTTGGAGAGCAGGGACTTGTCGACGACGCAGTATGCCGAGACGTGCTCCTCGCCGACCTGGCGGGCGAGCCCGTCGACCACCATGCCGAGCCGGACCAGGTTGGCGGGGCGGCCGCCGTCCAGGTCGGCGCAATAGATCAATTCAGCCACGTCGAGCACCCCGGCGGCGAGAGCCGGGTCGGTGCCCAGCCGCCGCTCGATCGCATCCAGCACATGACTGACCTCGAACCTCATAGTCCAAGACCCTAGGTTCGGTGCGCGACCTGCCGCAACCCGCAAACGTCCAGCGTCACAGCCTGCCGTCTATGCGCCGAAGCCCCGGGGCCGGCGCGGCGGCTCGCTGCCGCCCGCGGCCGGGGGCGGCGCGGCGGGTCCGCTCGGCTCGCCGGTGCTCGGGACTGCCGGCGAGCCGGCGGTGCCGCCGGGCGACGTGTCGCGCGTCTGGGCGGCGTCGTGGGCGCGGGCGGAGTCGAGCACGCGGGACTTCTCCTCGGCGAACTCCGCGTCGGTCAGTTTGCCCCGGTCGTGCAGGTCGGCCAGCAGTTTGAGCTGCTGTGCCGAGTCGCTCGGCGAGTACTTCTCGACGAACTCGCGGCTTGCCTGGTCCATCGCCCGGCGTTCCTGGGCGGTGGCCCCGGGCTGCCGGAAGATCAGGTAGATCAGGGTGCCGAGGAACGGCAGCAGGATGACGACCACGATCCACAACGCCTTGAGCCAACCGGAGAGGTCGTCGCGGCGGAAGATGTCCACGATCGCGAAGGCCCAGATCAGCAGCAGCGGAATGAAGATCAGCAACAGCCAGAAGACGTCCCAGAAGTCCATCTTCCCCCCTAATGTGGCACTCTCCCCCATTCTTGCGGGCAGAGTGCCTCAGCGGGAGGTGGTTACCGCATCCGGCCGATGGCGCCCCGCAACCTGGCCACGTCCCGGCGGCTGCGCTCGTAGGTGATGGCCAGCGCCAGCAGCACCGCCCCGCCGACCGCGATCGGCACCCACGTCGGCAGCAGCCGCGACACCAGCAGCAGTTCGTGCAGCGCCAGCACCAGCAGCGTGCCGCCGCCCAGCAGCACAGGGGCCTGCAGGCGGCGCACCGAGCCGAAGACCGTGATCGCGAGCGCGCCGAGCCCGAGCAGCAGCCGCCGCAGCGGTGTGCCCGACTCCTCGGTCAGCGCCCCGGCCAGGCTGGGCAGCAGTGCCGCGGCCAGCGCCGGACCGGCGAACAGCCAGCTGGACAGGTCCGGCCGGGCCCGCGCCGCGTACCAGCCGACGGCGAGCGCGAGCAGCGCCACCGGCAGGGTGTACGCCTCCAGCAGCCCCACACCCTGCGCGGCGAGGATCACGCACCAGGCGACGCCCTCCGCCACGGCGGCCGCGGCGGCACGCGGCACCCGCTGCCCCCGCGGCGCGGCCAACACGGTCAGTCCGACCGCGACCCCCCACACCGCCAGCACCAGAGCGATCGACCGGGCGTATCCGTGGCACAGTGTCAGCGCCACGAGCGCCGCCGAGTGAGCCGCCGCCTCCGCCGCGGCCCGCTGCTCCCGGGCGAACGGCGCGTACGCCAGACCCAGGATGATCGCCGCGACGCCGAGCACCAGGTAGGCGACGAACTCGAAGCTCAGCTCGGCCGCCTCGCCGATGGCGATCGCCAGCAGCACCTTCGCCGCGGCCCCGGTCAGCCAGCCCGCGGTGCGCACCGGCCGGGTCCGTCCGCCCACCGCGATGACGGCCAGCACCACGGTCACCAGGGCGAGCGCGGCGACCGTCGACCACTTCTCGGCCAGCGAGCCTGCCAGACCGGCCCCGGTCAGCAGCAGCCCGAACAGCCCGCCCGCCAGCGTCAGCGCGCCGTACGCCCGCAGCCCGGCCAGCACCAGCAGCGCCGCGCCGAGCACCAGCTGCACGGCGCTGATCGCCGGCCAGGGCACCTGCGCGGCGGCCAGTGCCGCGAGCCCGGCGACCCCGGCGACGACGCCGCCGGCCGCCGCCATCAGGCGCGTCCCGCCCCGGCGGAACCACAGCGCGACGGCAGGCGCGAGCAGCAGCAGCGCGACCGCGTACGACCAGGGGAGCCGGTCGCTCGGGTAGGCGGTCAGGCCCGTGCCGACCGGGTCGCCCGCCCAGATCCGGAACAGCCAGCTCCACGGCGCAATGAAGATCAGGTAGAGCGCCTCGGCGCACATCAGCAGCGTGAGCGCCAGCACGACCTGCGCGGGCAGCTCCGCCCGCGCCCAGCGGGACTGCACCGCGACCAGCGCGAGGGCCAACGTGCACAGCGCGGCGTAGACCGCCGCGGAGTCGCTCGCGGGCTGGCCGCCCGGCAGCGCCCACAAGGCCCCCGCCAGACCCCCGACCACGGCGTAGTCCCGCAACCGGGCGGGCGACAGGTACACCCACAGCGGCGACAGCAGGGCGGCGGCCAGCAGCGCGCGGCGCGACCACGGATCGTCCACCCCGGCCGCGGCCACCATGCTGTGCGTCATCGGCGGCAGCAGCGCCAGCGCCACCGCGCCGCTCACCCCACCCAGCACGCGTACGCCGTGCAGTGCGCTCGCGGTGCTCACCGTGCCAGTCCCGGCCACGCTCCTCGTACCGCTCTCGGGCACCAGGGCGCTGCGCCAGCCGACCGCCGCCGCGGCCAGCCCCAGCACCACCACGCCGCCCAGCGCCCACGCCGACAGCACCCGGCTGCCCGCGCCGACGAGCATGGCGTGTCCGGCGAGCAGCCCGGCCACCACGCCCCAGAGCACGACGTGGCGGCGCAGCAGCAGGGCGAGGGCCAGGGCCACGGCGACCGCGACCAGGTCGCAGGCGAGGGCCGACCACGGCGTCAGCGCCGGGTGCCCCGGCACCGTCAGCGGGAGCAGCAGCACCGCCCCTGCGGCGACCCAGGCCCGCACCGGCTCCGGCACGGGCGGCCCGGTCAGCAGCCAGGCCGCGGCGGCCACCAGGGCCAGGCTCACCGGCAACTGCCAGCCGTACGAGCCGTCGAACGGCGCGGGATCGGCGGCCCACCACGGCGTCGCGTCCAGCACGGACTGCCAGCCCTCGCCCAGCGCCCAGCCGATGGCGCACAGCGCGGGCACGCTCAGCGCGAGCGCCGCGCCGCCGATCATCCCGGCGCGGACCGCGGGCCACCGGGTCGACAGCACGCCGCCGAGCACCGTCACCAGCACCGCCACCAGCGCGGCCGCGCCCGCCATCACCAGCAGCCAGTAGTGCTGCCACTGCACCAGCGCCGGCCGCACCAGCGCCGCGGCGAGCGCCGCCGTGACCACCGCACCGGCCGCGGGCAGGGCGCACGCCGCGGCGCTGCCGGCGCCTGCCAGCCCGAGCCCCGCCGCCAGCACCCCGGCTGCCGCGAGCAGCACCAGCGAACCGGTGACCGCGGTGTCCGGATCGGCCCCCAGCAGCCATGCGATCAGCGACAGCAGGCCGCCGATCCCGAGCATCGCCAGGTACGCCAGCAGCGCCAGCACCCGCAGCCCGGTCCGGCCCGGCAGCTCCACCGCCACCCGCGCCGAAGCCGCGACCGGCGGCACGGCCGGACCGGCCGCGGGAAGGTCCTGCCCGGACTGCCTGGGCACGGACGCCGGCGCCGACGGCTCGTCCGGGGCGGCCTCCGGCGCACGGGCGGCGGGCCGCAGCGCCCCGTAGAGCAGGAGGTCGCCGAGCGCGACCGCGGTGAACACCGCCGACCAGCCGGCCACGTCGGCCGAGGACTCCAGGAAGAACAGCGGGAGCGCGGGCTGCGCCGCCAGCAGCGCGCCGAACCGGGTCGCGCTCGTCCCGACGACCCGGGCGTAACCGTAGCCGAGCAGGGCGGTGAAGGTGGCCACCGCTCCGGCGTAGAAGCCGCGGTCCCAGTGGTCGGCGACACCGCCGAGGTTGACGTACCAGATGGCGTAGCCGTCGAGCACCACCAGCAGCAGCCCCAGCGCGGCGAACGTCTCCGCGGTCGCGGTCAGCGCACGGCGGCGCACCAGCGGCGGCACGGCCAGCACGCCGACGGTGAGCACGCCGAGGATGAGCGCCCGGCCGACCACGTCGAACGTCGCCCAGGCCACGGCGGTGAACACGATCGCGGCGATGCCGAGCAGCAGCCCGCCCAGGATGAACAGCAGGTTCTGCACGGTGCGCGGCGAGGACTCCGGCCCGCGGCCCGGCACGGCGGCGGCGACCGGCGGGACGGTCCCCGGCGGAGTGCTGGCGGTGGTGGGCGGCAGCGTGAGCAGGGTGGGCTGGTGCACCGACTGCTCCCGGGCCACCGCGACCCGGACCTTCGTGGCGTACGCCTCACGGTCGCGGCGCAGTTGCGAGAGTCGGCCCGACAGTGACTCGTACGCGCTGCGAGCCTGCTCCACCTGCGGCGCGAGCACGGCGATCTGCGCGTCGTAGGCCAGCACCGCCGCGGCGTCCGGGTCCGGCGCGCGGCCGCAACCCGGGCAGGGCCCGTCCAGCGTGGCAGCGGCTCTGCAGCGAGGGCAGGGGTACGACGCGTGCTCGGTCATGCCGGTCAGCATGCCGTAGTCGCGCCAATCAGGGATCGACCGCTCGGTCGGTGGGGTCTGTCGGTGACCTGTCCGAAGCCGACGGCGGACCGGCCGGGCCGGCTCCGCGCTGCTTGTCGGGCTCTTCCGGCGCGGAGTCCGGTTCATCGCCCTCGGCTTTGGCGGCCTGCTCGGTGGGCAGCGGCTCCGACAGCTCCCACGGGGTCGACTCGTCCGCGAGATCCCGCTCGGCGGCCTCGGCGACGGTCGCGGGTTCGGCGGCGGTCTCAGGTTCGGCGGCGGCGAGGTCGGTGCCGACCGGTGGGCCCGCGGGCAGCGGCTCCAGGACCGTGGCCGGCATGCGGCGGCCCATGGTCAGCACCAGCGTGACCAGACCGGCGAGGACGAACGCCCACACCGCCGTCGCGATCGACGGCCGGGCGAGCAGCCACCACCCGGCCAGCACGCCGAGCACGATCGCGAACCAGCGGAAGTGACGGCGTACGAACGCGCCGGTCCGCACCGCCCACGGCTCCCGCGCCAGTGGCCGCACAGCCCGGTCGACGACGGCGTTCACGCCCCGGCGCAGCAGCACCGCGGGCCGTGACGGGCCCGCCAGCAGCGCCCACAGCACCCCGAGCAGCGCCGCCACCAGCACCGTGACCAGGGCGGTGAGCAGGAACCGGAGCACCGTGTCGTACACGTCCAGCGTCACCGTGCGGTCCAGGCCGCGCTCGGTCGCCCGCTGTGCCACCTTGTCGCGCGCCATCTGGTTGGCGATCAAGCCCACGACCAGCATCAGCGCGCTGAGCGTCAGACCGAGGATCAGCCCGCGCCGCCGGTTCGGGGCGGCCCACACGGCGAGGCCGAGCAGCACCAGCGCCAGCGGCGGCAGCCAGTTCGCGCTGACGTCGAGCAGGCGCACGTAGCGCTGGATCTCGGGCAGCTGATCCACCTGCGCGACCGTGTACGGGATGGACATGTCGGGGATGCGGGCCGCGAGGCCGAAGCCGCGGGCCACCAGCTCCTGCCGGGCGGCGGCCAGCACCGGCCCCAGGTCCACCACCACGTCGGTGCCGGAGCTGTGCAGCATCGGCGTGCCCCGGCCGGTGAGCAGGCCCTCGAGGTTCTGGTGGGCGATGCGGTTGACCTGGTTCCACACCACGGGGAAGCGGGGTGAGGTGACCAGCTCGCCGACCACCTTGTGGATCTGGCCCTGCAGCCAGTTGGTGACCGCGGGCAGCACCAGCTGGATGACCGCCTCCACGCGCGGCAGGTCGACCGCGGCGGCCAGGTCACTGGCGAGTTTCTCCAGCGGCAGCCGCGCCATGATCTCGTCGGTGACCCGGTCGGTGACCGCCGCCTGCACCTGCGGGTCGGTGGCCAGCGGCGCGACGGTCTCCACATACCGGTCGGTGTCGAGCAGCTCGGCTCGGGCGAAGCGGGCCGTCACCGAGGCCAGCACCAGCACCGCCGACAGCAGCGCCAGCACGAACGCCCCGGCCCAGCGCAGCGTGCGCGCGGTGCCGCCGGGCCGCCGGGCCACGGGCGCGGCGGGTTCGGGTGCCTCGTGGACGGCACCGGCGAGCCGCCGCTCCCACGCGGACGGCGCCGGGTCCTCGGGCTCCGTCATCAGGTGCCCAGCAGCTTCGCCTTGGCGGCGGTGAACTCCGCGTCGGTCAGCACGCCCGCAGCCCTGAGGTCCGCAAGCTGCCTGAGCTGCGACATGAGGTCCACGCCAGGCGCTTGTCCGAGAGGCTGTGCCTGCGGCTCGCCCCGCTCTGCTTGCCGTTCGGCCTGAACCTGATCGTCAAGCTGCAGCTGCTGGTCGTGCACAGCCTGCTGAGCGGCCCGGACCTCGGCGGCTTCCGCCTGCCTGCGCTCGGACCAGCGGTGCACCGCGCCCGCCGTGGCGGTCGCCGTGCCCGCCACGACGGCGGTGCGCGCCACCGAGCCGAGCAGGCCCGGACCGCGCCGGGTCCCCACGGGACGTCGGAGCAGCATGTCAGCCTCCCACCGGTGCCGGGTGCACCACCGCTTCGACCGCGTCGGCCACCGGGGCGGGGATGCGTTCGGCGAGCACGATCTCGCCGCCGGCCTCCGCGACCACGGCGCGTACGCCGGCCAGCCACCGGTGCTCGAAGAGCAGGACCAGCGCCTGCGCGCCGGGCGTGATCGCCTCGGCCAGGTCCTGCACGTCCCGCTCCGAGATGAGCCCGTCGACCGCCTGGATCGCGGGGTCGATCGCCTCGAAGTCCTCGTCACCCTGGTAATCCCGCAGCTCGTGCGAGGTGACCGCACCGTCGGCGGCCCGGTCGACGACCACCATGTCGATGATGCGGACGATCTCCTGGTCTACCAGGCGATGCAGCTCGGGCGCGATGCGGCGCCCGGGGATGCGGCCGGCGAACTCGACGACCACGAACTCGAGCGGACCCCTCTTCATCACTGCCCCCTTCATCTCAGACTGAGGCTACTCATCCGAAAAGGGAGAAATCACGGATATTGCGAGTTATCTTCGCACCATGATTGATCCGTACGGAGATGCCGAACTAGAGGCCAGCGCCCTGCGTTCGTTCAAACGCATGTCGATCATCGGCGGCCTGATCTCCATCGCCGCGGGTCTGGCGCTCACCTTCTGGCCCGAGAAGACGATCGTGCTGATCGCGGCGCTGATCGGCGTCTGGCTCGTCGTCGTCGGGATCTTCCGGATCGCCGAGGGCCTGACCGCCAAGGGAGTCAGCGGCGGCCACCGCGCCCTGATCGCCGTGATGGGCGTGCTCTACATCGTCGTCGGCATCATCTGCCTGCGGCACCTCGCCGACTCGATCAAGGTGCTCGCCGTGGTGCTGGGCCTGGTCTGGATCGTCGGCGGCGTGGCCGAGGTGGTCACCGGCTTCGCCCGCACCCACGGCACCTGGCCGAAGATCGGCACCGTGCTGATGGGACTGCTCAGCATCGCCGCCGGCCTGATCCTGTTCTTCTGGCCCGGCATCACGCTCACCGTGCTGGTCTGGATCACCGGCTTCTGGCTCATCGCCCTCGGCATCATCCAGCTGATCCTCGGCTTCACCTCCGGCCGCGCCGCCAAACGCGCCGCCCGCTCCAACTCCGTCCCCGGCGTCGCCTGACCCCACCCGACCCCACCCCGCGTCGCGGGGGCGCGCCGCGGCGCGGCACCGCTCAAGATCGCTCGACTTGCCAGGCACTTGGGCGAATGCGCGTTCAAGATACGCACGATGCCCGGCAAGTCGGATGATCTCGCGCCGCGCCCACGCCGGGCCGCGCGGGCGGCGGGTCAGTGGCCGACGGCGGTGAGGTAGTCGCGGGAGGCGGCGTAGGCGGCGCTGACACGGCGGCCCACGGCGGCGGCGTCGCGGTACGCCCAGGGGCTCTCGTCGGCGCCGGCCCCACCCGGGAGGACGTGTACCCGTACGCCCTCGGGAACCGCGGCCAGCTCGCGCGTGAAGCGGACCCGGCGGGCGATCTCCATGGCGACGTTGGTCGCCTCCCACGGCCGCTGCGGCGGCTGCAACGGCCGCTCCAGCCGTCCGACCTGGAGCATGAACACCTCGTCCGCGCCCAGCTCCACGGCGTGGTTGATCGGGTACGCCACCAGGTTGCCGTCGAGGTAGTGCTCGCCGCCGATCTCCACCGGGGGCAGCACCCCGGGCAGGGCGGCCGCGGCCAGCACCGCGTCCACGACCCGGCCGGTGCTGAACCAGTGCGCCTCGGCGCGCTCCACGTTCGCCGCGCACAGGTGCAGCGGCACGCGCATGTCCTCGAAGGTGACCCCGGCCCGCATCGAGCGCTCCAGCACCCGCTGCAGCGGGGCGGGCGAGTGCAGGTGCGCCCGGGTGGCCAGGCGGCGCAGCTGGCGCGGCACCGAGTCGCCGTACACCTCGCTGATCTCGGGGGTGGCCCACAGCCGGACCAGCTTGTCGGTGACCTCGGGTTCGGGGTCCGCGGCGACCAGCGCGGCGTTGATCGCGCCGATGGACAGGCCCACCACCAGGTCGGGGCGGATGCCGGCGCGGAACAGCGCGCGCAGCATGCCGACCTCGACGGCGCCCAGCACGCCACCGCCGCCGAGCACGAACGCGGTAGTCCCCACGCCGCCATCATGCCCGATGCCGGCCCCGTCCGAGCTGTCAGACCTGCTCAGACGGTGACCGGCAGCACATTTTCACGGGATGAGGGCCGGCCCGGCGCGCCGGTTGGAAGGGGCGGCGCGCCGGGCCGGACCGGTTACAGGGCCAGCCAGAGCGCGCCGACGTTCGGCGGCTCCCAGCCGGTGATGGAGGTGTGCGCCTGGCGGCACTGGTACGACCGGCCGCCGTAGGTGACCCGCGCGCCGACCGCGTACGCGGTGTTCGGCGCCCACGCCGGGTAGGCCCCGGGCGAGGTGGACGGGCTGGCGCTCGGCGAAGCGCTGGGCGACACGCTCGGCGAGGCCGACGGGCTGGTCGACGGCGACGCGCTGGGCGAGGCCGACGGCGAGGCGCTGCCGCCCGTGCACGGGCCGAGGTCGACCCAGACCGACGCGACGCCGGGGGTCTCGCCCTGCGTCCACCACTGGGCACGGTAGGCGCGGCCGTTGTACGACACCCGGTTGCCGCCGGTGTAGATCTGCGTCGGGCTCCACACCGGGTCGGTGCAGGTGCCGGGCGGGGTGCTCGGCGACGCGGACGCGCTCGGCTGAACCGAGCCCGAGGGCGACACCGTCGGGGCGACACCGCCCCGGCTGCGGTTGACCGCCAGGTTGTAGGTCTGCCCGCCGAAGGTGAGCGTGTAGTTCGAGGGCGAGGCGATCGGCAGCACGTAGTTGAGCGTCAGCTCGATCGACGCGCCCGGGGCCACCGTCTGCCAGCTCGGCAGGGTCAGCTTCACGTGGTGGAAGTCGCCCTTGAGGCCGCCGACGTTGTTGCCGGTGTGGCCCGGGGTGACCGCCATCGTCCAGCCGGACTGCTGGCTCATGTTGCCCGGGGCGGAGGTGCCGTAGTCGAAGTCGAGCACCGCCCCGCCGGGGATGGTGGTGGTCGTGTTGTTGACCAGCTTCAGCTTCGGGTTGATCGGGTAGTTCGAGTCGCCCAGGGCGAACCCGCCGAGCTGCACGTCCACGTTGATGGTCTGGGCGGGCAGCGCCGTGTTCGACCGGCTCGCGCCGTATGCCGAGGCGGTGGCGAACTTCGCGGCGATGGTGTTGGTGAGCGTGTTGCCCATCCGGTACTCACCGGCCGCCGAGTCGTACGCGTAGTCGCCGGCCAGCTCCCAGATCATGATGCCGCCGATGCCCTTGTTCACCACGTAGTCGGCCTTCGCCCCGATGGACTGCTCGTCCTCGGTGGACAGGAAGACCTTCTTCTGCGCGTTCCACAGCCACGGCGCGACCAGCGTCGAGGAGTAGTTGCGCACGTAGGTGCCGGTCAGGGTGTCGGCCGGGTCGGTCGCGGGGGTGAGGCCGTACGCCGCCCGGTAGGAGCCCGCGATCCCGTTCTCCAGGTTCTTGGCGTGCCACATCGGGTTGGAGCCGGCCGGCTCCTCGTTGCCCGCGGTGTCCAGGTCGTGCCACAGGTTGTCGATGCCGATCGCGCCGTTGCCGCACGGGCTCTGCGTGCCGATCGGGCAGTTCGCGGTCTTGGCCGCGGTGCCCCACAGGCCGTTGGTGCCGCCGGTGACGTTCTGGTGGCCACGGGTGTAGTACGGCACCCCGATGTTGATGCGCCCGCTCTGCACCGCACCGCGGTAGTAGTGGTAGGCCCAGTCGGTGTTCAGCGAGCCGATGCCGGCGTAGGCGTTGTACACGCCGCCCGCGGTCAGCTCGTTGTCCTGGCCGTCGTCGTACAGGGCGGCGTTCGGGCCGACGTACTGGTTCCACGCGCCGTGCAGGTCGTACGACATGATGTTGATGTAGTCGAGGTACTGCGTGGCCTGGTAGGACTCCATGCCGCGCAGCAGCCAGCCGGAGGCCGGGGCGGCGACGGTGACCATGTAGTACTTGCCGTCGGACGCGGCGGCCGTGTCGAGCTTCTCCCGCAGCGCCTTCATCAGGATCTGGTACGACGCGTTCAGGCCGGCCCGGCGCGCGTTCGACTGGCCGAAGTCCAGCGGGTGACCGGCATCCTTGTTGGACGTCGGGTACTCGTAGTCGATGTCCACGCCGTCGAAGCCGTACGTGCGCAGGAACGTCACCACGGAATCGGCGAAGGTGTTGATGCCGACCGTGTTGATCGAACCGTCGGCGTTGGTGGTCATCCGGTAGAAGCCGCCGGAGTCGATCCGCGCGCCGCTGCCGTCGAAGTACGCGCCGGTCTCGGCCCAGCCGCCGACGCTGACCAGCGTCTTGACGTCCGGGTACTGCTTCTTGAACTTGTTGAGCAGGTTGAAGTGCCCGGTGTACGGCAACGCCGGGTCCATCTCCGCGCCGGCCACGCCGGGCCAGGTCATGTTGGTGGAGGCGTTGTTGGCCTCGGCCGGGTTCCCGATCGAGATCTTGTTGGTGCCGTCCACGTGCGCGAACGCGTAGTTGATGTGCGTGATCTTCGTCCACGGGATCTGGTTGGCCAGGTACGCCGGGGCGCCGTTCTTGCCGGTGCGCCAGTTGGTGAAGTAGCCGATGATGCGGCGCGGGTGGCCCGCCCCCATCGACTCGCGGCCGTTGGTGTCGTAGACGTCGCAGTAGGGCACGGTCACGCCGGGCGTCTGATACAGACCATCCGGCCGGCAGGCGGTGTGGTCGACGGCCGCGCCACCGGCGGTGCCCGACACCGCGATGGCGACAGCGGTCCCGACCAGCGCCGTCGCCGTGGCGACGAAGATGTTGAGGAGCGGTTTGCGTTGCACGATCACCCTCCTGGGGCGAGGCAGCTATGAGGAAACCGTTAGTTAAGTTTGCTAAAAGTTAATCCGGTGACCTCGGCCACACAAGAGGTGACTGCCGATCTTTAACCCGCGCTTAAGGTTCCCCACCCACCCGAGTTGATCATAAACCTATGACACGGCTCGGCGGCGTGTCGCGGCCCCAACTTCATGATCATCTTGTGTTGCGTGAAGAACGCCTGGCGATGATCGCTGTTTGTGGCCAGAAAGTGGGCTCGGACCGCACTTTCTGGCCACAAACCGCGATCATCGCCGCAGGCCCCCGCCACTCGCCGTTAAGAAGGGCACCTTCCTCTACGCAGAGCGATAAGAAGGTGCCCTTCCTTCGCACCGAGGCGGAGGCGGAGGCGGAGGCGGAGGGGTCAGGACGCCCAGAGGGGGAGGGTGATGCGGAAGGTGGCGCCGCCGCCGGGGGTCGGGCGGTGGCAGACCTCGCCGCCGTGGGCGGCGATCAGGGCGGCCACGATGGACAGGCCAAGGCCGGAACCGGCCGCGGGCGAGCGCTCGTGGTCGCGGGCGCGGGCCGGGTCGGCGCGGTAGAAGCGTTCGAAGACCCGTTCGGCGTGGGCCGGGGACAGGCCGGGACCACGGTCGATGACCTGGAGCACGGCCCGGTCGTCCTCGACGCCGACCCGCACCGTCACCGGCGTGCCCGCCGGGGTGTGGGTGAGGGCGTTGCCGAGCAGGTTGGTGACGACCTGGCGGAGCCGGTCCTCGTCGCCGAGGACGACGGGCGGCTCGCCGTCGAGCAGTTCCAGCCGCAGCGGCCGGTCCAGCTCGCGAAGCTGCGCGGACTCGATGGCGTCGGCGGCGATGGGCACCAGGTCGACGGGTTCGCTGCGCAGCGGTCGCTGCTCGTCGAGCCGGGCGAGCATGAGCAGATCCTCGACGAGCAGGCCCATCCGGGTCGCCTCGGTCTCGATCCGGGCCAGCAGCGCCGAGACCTCGGCCGGGTCCGTGACCACGCCCTGGCGGTGCAGCTCGGCCAGGCCGCGGATGCCCGTGAGCGGGGTACGCAGCTCGTGCGAGGCGTCCGCGACGAAGCGGCGCAGCCGTGCCTCGGACTCGGTGCGTTCAGCGAACGAGCCCTCGATCTGGGCCAGCATCGTGTTGAGGGTGCGCGAGAGCCGTCCCATCTCGGTGCGCGGGGCAACCTGTTCGGGCACCCGGCGGGACAGGTCGCCGCCCGCGATGATCTCCTCTGCGGTCTGCTCGACCTCGGTCAGCGGCCGCAGACCCATCCGGATCACCCATACGCCGAGCGCGGTGGCCAGGCCGAGCACCGCGAGCGTCACCGCGATCTCGATCGCCCCGAGCCGGGCCATCGTCTTGGCCACCCCGGTGAGGTCGTAGGCGATGACGACGCTGCCCGTGCCGTCGAGCCGCTCCCCCACCAGCACCTGGTAGCCGGGGTGCCGGTGGTAGGAGACCTCGTTGGGCACGAAGAACGGCTTGCCGGCCAGCCGCCGCACCGACTCGATGTCCAGGCGCGGCAGGGCGGGCCCGCCGCGCTGGTCGCGGCCGTACTGCGCCTGGACGCCGCCGTCGTTGTCCCGCAGCTCCAGGACGTACGCGTCGAAGAAGGACCTGCCGTCGGCCTTGTCCTTGGTGAACTTGTCGACCTCGTCCTGCGTGAACTCGCTCCGGTCACGTGCGGTGAGGTCGTGCATCGCGAGGTCGAGCTGGTCGTCGATCTGCTGGATCATGTACATGCGCAGCAGCGACACGCTGGCCATGTCGGCGACGACGAAGCCGGCGCAGACCAGCGCGAGCACCCCGGCCAGCAACCGGGCTCGCAGTGACCAGCGCTTCGGCCCGCGCATCAGCCGCCTCACGATCTCGGCAGCCGCAGGGAGTAGCCGAACCCGCGCAGGGTGTGGATGAGCGGCGGGTCGACCGTGTCGACCTTGCGGCGCAGCAGGGAGATGTAGGACTCGACGATGCGGGCGTCGCCGCCGAAGTCGTACCGCCAGACGTGGTCGAGGATCTGCGCCTTGCTGACCACCCGGTCGGAGTTGACCAGCAGGTAGTGCAGCAGCTTGAACTCGGTCGGGCTGAGCCGCACGAGCTTGCCGGCCCGGCGCACGTCGTGGGTCTCCTCGTCGAGTTCGAGGTCGGCGAAACGCAGTGTGGTGTCGTCGGTGGGCGCGGCCGCGCCGGTGTAGGTGCGGCGCAGCACGGCGCGGATCCGGGCGACGACCTCCTCCAGGCTGAACGGCTTGGTGACGTAGTCGTCGCCGCCGACGGTCAACCCGGTGATCTTGTCTTGTACGCCGTCGCGGGCGGTCAGGAACAGCACGGGCACGTGCGCGCCGCCGGCCCGCAGCCGCCGGACCACCTCGAAGCCGTCGCAGTCGGGCAGCATCACGTCGAGCACCAGCAGTTCGGGCTTGAACTCGGCGGCCACCGCCAGCGCCTCCGCGCCGGTGGCGGCGGTGCGCACCTCGAAGCCGACGAACCGCAGGCTGGCCGACAGCAGCGACACGATGGTGGGCTCGTCGTCCACCACGAGCAGGCGGCGCTGCTCGCCCTTCTCGGGTTTCATCGACAGCTCCCAGGGGTGCGCGCTTCGTCGGGCGTGGCAAGTGTGCCCGGTCCGGCCCGCATGCCCCCTGCAGAGAACCCGAATAAATGCTGAAAGTCACCGAGCTCACGCCCGATATCGCCTGATTCGCCGGTCGGCGGCGCGTACCTTGGGGACTCGTTCCCCCTGTCCCCCGGGCAACTGGCGAGGACCGACTGTGACGAACTCGAAGCGGCTTTCGGCTGGCTTTCAGGTTCGGTTCACAGTTCCTGCGCGTTGGGCTGGTTGACTGCGGCGGTCGCATTCCCCCATACCGCTCGACCGTGTTGCACCTGGAGTCGTCATGTCCTTCCTGGCCAGGCTGAGCCTCGCCAACCGCGGGCTCGTCGCGCTGATCACCGTGGCGATCCTCGGCGCGGGCGCTTTCGTGCTGCCGCAACTGCGGCAGCAGATGTTCCCTGACCTGCAGTTCCCGATGGTCTCCGTGGTCGCCGCGTACCCCGGCGCCACGCCGGAGATCGTCGAGCAGCAGGTCGCCATCCCGATCGAGCAGGCGGTCGCGGGCGTCACCGGCGTCACCAACGTGACCTCGACGTCGCGCAACGGCTCCGCCACCATCGGCGTCAGCTTCGACTACGGCGCGGACGTCGAGCAGGTCGAGGGCGACATCCAGCAGGCACTGGCGCGCATCGACGCCCGCCTGCCGCAGAACGTGGACCCGGCGGTCTTCGCGGGCACCACTGACGACATCCCGGTCATCCAGCTGGCCGCCAGCGGCGCCGGCGGCGACGACCAGGAGCTGGCCCGCCGCGTGCGCGCCACCGTCCTGCCGGCCCTCAACAACATCGAGGGCGTACGCGAGGCGACCCTGTCCGGCGACCGCACCCCGCAGGTCACCGTCGACCTGGACCCGGCCAAGCTGGCCGCCAAGGGCCTGACCGCACAGGCGGTGACCGGCGCGCTGACCGCCAACGGCATCAGCATGCCCGGCGGCGTGATCACCGACGGCGGCCTGGTCTACTCCGTGGCGGTCGGCAGCCGCTTCAGCACCGTCGACGAGATCGGCAACCTGTACCTCGGCGCGGCCGGCGGCCAGCGGCCCGTGGCCGGCAAGCCCGCCGCCGCCCCGGTGCAGCTCAAGGACGTCGCCACGGTGACCTCCGCGCCCGCCGACGCGACCACGCTGACCCGTACCAACGGCAAACCGAGCCTGGGCGTCGGCGTCACCGCCCTGCCCGGCGCGAACGCCGTCGAGATCTCGCACCAGGTCAACGACAAGCTGCCCGAACTCGCCGCACAGCTCGGCGCGGGCGGCGCGCTGCAGGTCATCTTCGACCAGGCCCCCGAGGTGGAGCGTTCGGTCAGCAGCCTGACCACCGAGGGCGCGCTCGGCCTGGCCTTCGCCGTGCTGGTGATCCTGGTCTTCCTGCTGTCGGTCCGCTCGACCCTGGTCACCGCCGTGTCGATTCCGGTCAGCGTGGTCATCGCGCTGATCGCGCTGTGGGCCGGCGACTACTCGCTCAACCTGCTCACCCTGGGCGGCCTGACGATCGCGATCGGCCGGGTGGTCGACGACTCGATCGTGGTCCTCGAGAACATCAAACGCCACCTGGAGTACGGCGAACCCAAGAAGCAGGCCATCCTCACCGCGGTGAAGGAGGTCTCCGGCGCGGTGACCGCCTCGACGCTGACCACGGTCGCGGTGTTCCTGCCCGTCGCGCTCGTCGGCGGCATGGTCGGGCAGCTGTTCGGCCCGTTCGGCCTGACCGTGACCGCGGCGCTGCTGGCCTCCCTGCTGGTGTCGCTGACCATCGTGCCCGTCATGGCGTACTGGTTCCTCAAGTCGCCGCAGGGCACCGCCGAGGAGCTGGAGAAGGTCCGGGCCGAGGCCGAGGCCAAGGAACTGCGCAACCCGCTCCAGCGGGTGTACGTACCCGTGCTGCGCTGGTCGCTGGGCCACCGCTTCGTGACTCTGCTGCTGGCGTTCGGCGTGATCGCGGGCACCGGCTACCTCGCCACCAAGATCGAGACCAGCTTCATCGAGAGCTCCGGCAACTCCTTCTCGATCAGCCAGACGATGCCGATCGGCACCTCGCTGGCCAGCACCGACGAGGCCGCCAAGCGGGTCGAGAAGATCCTCGACGAGACCGACGGCGTGAAGTCGTACCAGGTCACCGTCGGTGGCGGCGGCGGCATCTTCGGCGGTGGCGGCGGCGCCAACACCACCCAGGCCCGCTTCCAGGTGACCTCGGAGACCGGCACCGACCAGGCGAAGCTCACCGAGACGCTGCGCGACAAGATCGACGCGTTGGACGACAGCGCCGTCGGCGAGGTCGTGGTCGGCGCGGTGCAGGGCGGCTTCGGCGGCAACGGCCTGGAGGTCGCGGTCGAGGCGGCCGATGACGCCACGCTGCGCGCCGCGGCCGAGCAGATCCGCGCAGCCGTGGCCGAGCTGCCCAACGTCACCGAGGTCGACAGCGACCTGGCCGCCAACACCCCGCAGGTGCAGGTCACCCTGGACCGAGCCGCCGCGGCTCGGGCCGGGCTGAGCGACGCCGCGCTGGGTCAGCTGGTCGGGCAGGCGTTCCGCGGCACCACGCTCACCCGCGTCGTGCTCAACGGCATCGAGCAGCCGGTCGTGCTGCGTACCGGTGCGGCCCCGGCCGACATCGCCGCGCTGCGCGCCCTGCCGATCGGCCCCGGCGTCACCCTGGACGCCGTCGCCGACGTCAACACGGTGGCCGGCCCGAGCCAGATCAACCGCGTGGACCAGGTCCGCACCGCCAAGGTGACGGGCACCCCGAGCCAGGAGGCCCTGGGCACGATCAACGCCGAGCTGGACAAGAAGCTGAAGAGCCTCGACCTGCCCGACGGCGCGTCGTACTCCATCGGCGGTGTCACCGAGGCTCAGCAGGACGCCTTCGGCGACCTGGGACTGGCCATGCTGGTCGCCATCGCCCTGGTGTTCATCATCATGATCGCCACGTTCCGCGGGCTGGTGCAGCCGCTGATCCTGCTGATCTCGGTGCCGTTCGCGGCGACCGGCGCGCTGGGGCTGCTGGCCGTCACCGGTCAGCCGCTCGGCCTGGCCGCCATGATCGGTCTGCTGATGCTGGTCGGCATCGTGGTCACCAACGCGATCGTGCTGCTCGACCTGATCAACCAGTACCGGGCCGACGGCTACACCACGCGGGACGCGATCATCGAGGGCGGTCGCCGCCGCCTGCGCCCGATCCTGATGACGGCCGTGGCGACCATCTTCGCACTGCTGCCGATGTCGCTAGGCCTTACCGAGTCCAGCGCGTTCATCTCGCAGCCGCTGGCCGTCGTGGTGATCGGCGGCCTGGTCAGCTCCACGCTGCTCACGCTGGTCCTGGTCCCGGTCCTCTACTCCCTGGTGGAGGGCTTCAAGGCCCGGGTCAAGCGCAAGCGCAACGGCGGCAAGCACTCCGCCCCGCGCGCCGAGCAGCACACCGAGGCGACCGCCGCGACCGTGGCCCATCAGCCGCGTACCGACCTCACCGACGAGGACCTGGCCGAAGCCCTCCGCTGACCCCGGTCCTCCCCCAACCCTGCCCGTCCCGGGGCCGCCTCCCCGGGACGGGCAGCAACCAAAGGAAGGGCACCTTCTTGTCGCTCCGCGATATAGAAGGTGCCCTTCTTAACGCGCTACAGCCGGTGAGCTGCTTACCGAGTCCGTCTCACCTGAGCACGCCCGCGATCGCCACGGGGCCGGTCAGCCAGAGCGTCAGCATTCGCACCGCAACCCAGGCACGCCGCCACGCCGCCACGCGAGCACGCGGCGAGGAGGCGAGACGGTGAGACATTCTCGCCTCGACGCCGGCACCCCCGCGCCTTCGCCCAGCGACAAGATCTGTTTTTGTGGACGCCAACTGCCCCCATAGGGGCGTCCATCGTCCACAAAAACAGATCTTGAACCAGCACTGAGCCGCCTCACCCGCCCTGAGGCAACCATTTCCCGGAAAGAAGGCACTACCGGCGCGCCCATCGCCACCCAACGCCCCGTCCGCACCGGCCGGCTGACCGGCCCGCTGGCCTGGCATGCTGCCGCCGCCCGGGGAGACCCAGAACGGAATGCTCCGACATGATCGCCCGACTTGCCTGGCAACCGGGCGAATGCCTGCTCAAGATACGCACAGGTGCCCGGCAAGTCGAGCGATCATGGCGCGCGACAGGCCGGGCACAAAGGTGGCGGCGGGCGGTGGTGACCAACCCCGATGGTCACCCCCGCCCGCCGCCGGGTGGGGAGGAGGCACAGATCCTGTGCGCTGCTATTAGGACGCTTCGCCGAGCGTGACAGTTGCCGTCTTGGCCTCGCCGTTTCGGCTGAACTCGACGGTCACCTGCTGCCCGACGGTGCCCGATTGGACGGCAGACACCAGGTCATCGCTGTCGTTGATGATTTTCCCGTTGAACTTGCTGATGATGTCGCCCTTCTGCAGCCCCGCCTTGTTGGCCGGGCTGTTCTCGGTCACCGCGCTGATGGCGGCGCCGCCGGTGTCCGAGGCGGTCACCGAGACGCCCAGGTACGGGTGGCTGACCGGCTTACCGTTCATGATCTGCTCGGCGATGCCCTTGGCCTTGTTGCTCGGGATGGCGAAGCCGACGCCGATGTTGCCGTCGCTGCTGCCGTTCGTGGCGATGGCGGTGTTGACGCCGATCACCTCGCCCTTGGTGTTGACCAGCGCGCCGCCGGAGTTGCCCGGGTTGATCGGGGCGTCGGTCTGCAGCAGGCCGGACAGCGAGGTGGAGCGGCCCTCGCCGACCGAGATGGTGCGGTCGCGGGCGCTGATGATGCCGGCCGTCACCGAGCCGCGCAGGCCCAGGGGGCTGCCGATGGCCAGCGCCGTGTCGCCGACGGCGACCTGGTCGCTGTTGCCGAACGGGGCGGGCGTGAGGCCGGTCGCCTCGGCCTTGACCACGCCGAGGTCGGTCCGCGGGTCGGTGCCCACGATCTTGGCGGGCACCTTCTTGCCGCTGGACAGGGTGACCGTGACGTCACGCCCCTCGGCACCGGCGACAACATGGTTGTTGGTGAGGATGTAGCCGTTCTCGGTCAGGATGATGCCCGAGCCCTCGCCGGTTCCGGTACTGATGTTCACCACGCTGGGCTGGATCGCCTTGGCCACGCCGGACAGCGAGGAGCGGTCCACCACGGGTGCGGCGGCCGTGCTGCCGGACGACACCGTGATCTTGCCGTCCTGGGCGTAGTTGGTCGCGATCACCGCGCCGGCCACGCCGGAGCCCAGCGCGAGCAGCACCGCGGCCACCGAGCCGAGGGCCACCTTGGCGATGGTGCCGCCGACGCTCTTGCCGGGCGTGCCGGGCGGAGTCCACGCGGGCTGGCCGGCGGTCGGGTACGAACCTGTCGGGTAGCCCGCGGCGGGGTATCCCGAGCCGGGGTAACCGGACGTCGGGGCGCCGGGGTAACCGGACGTCGGGTAGGTCGCCGGAGTGCCCGGGTAGGCGGAGCCGGGCTGTGCCGAGGCCGGGGCGGCCTGCGGGTACCCCTGCTGCTGGTAACCGGTCTGCGCGGCACCCGGGTAGGCGGCCGCGGGCGGTTGCGGTCCGGCTGCGGGCTGCGGCGGAGCCGCCGCGGCGGGCTGCGGCCACGTCGCCGGGGCCGTCGCCGGCGCGGGCTCGACCGGCAGGCCGGGCGTCTGAGCAGCCGTCTGGGGCGGGTTGACGACGGTGTCATCGGGTGCCGCGTGAGCAGGAGTGGCCGGCACGGAACCGGCCGTCGCCTCCGGACGCGGGGGTACGGCGGCAGGCTCGACCGGTCCGGCCGGCTCCGCTGCGGTCTGGGGCTTGTCGTACTCGCTCATGTCCTCAGTCTTCCGTGCGACGCTGCGTCTGTTCTGGGTTGGATCTGGAAAATGTCTGTGAGTCGGGCCCGGTCATGGGTCGAACACGGGGTCGAAGGCGCGTTTCATCAGGCATCCACCTGCTCCGACGGGCTGTCGAACTGATCATCTGCATCGTCGGTGATCTCAACGAGCGGCACCCGCACCCGGAACACGGCACCCTTGCCGGGCTCGCTGTCGACCTCGATCGTGCCGTGGTGCGCCTCCACCAGCGCGGCCACGATGGCCAGGCCCAGTCCGGTGCTGACGTGGCCGTTGGCCCGGCGGGTCCGCGCGGCGTCCGCACGGAAGAACCGCTCGAACACCCGGTCCCGCTGGGCCGGGTCGAGGCCGGGGCCTTCGTCGGCCACCTCCAGCACAGCCTGCTCCGACTCGGAGCGCAGCCGCAACTCGACGCGGGTGCCCGGGGGCGTGTGTGCCAGGGCGTTGCTCATGAGGTTGCCGATGACCTGGCGCAGCGCGGCGTCGTCCCCGGCGACCACCAGGTGGCCCGCGTCAGGAGCGACGACCAGCTCGACCTGTCGCGTCGGATCCATCACCCGCGCCGCCTGCACCGCGTCCACCGCCAGCACGCGCAGTTCGACCGGGCCGGGCTGCAACCGGCGCTCCTGGTCCATCCGGGCCAGCAGCAGCAGGTCGTCGACGAGCAGCCCCATCCGGCGGGACTCGTCCTCGATCCGCTTCACGAGCGCGGCGGTCTCCGCCGGCTCGCGGGCCGCGCCCTGCCGGTACAACTCGGCGAAGCCGCGGATGGTGGTCAGCGGCGTACGCAGCTCGTGCGAGGCGTCGGCGACGAACCGCCGCATCTTCTCCTCCGAGCGGCGCGCCCGCCCCTCCGAAACCTGTGCCGCCTCGGCGGCGTCGCGGGCGGCGGACTCGGCCGCGCGGGCCGACGTCTCGGAGGCGGCGCGGGCCGTGAACGCGGTCTCGATCTGCGCCAGCATCGCGTTGAGCGCGCGGGCCAGCGAGCCGACCTCGGTACGGGGCGTCCCGCAGCCCTCCTCCGGGTCGGGCACGCGCTGGGTCAGGTCGCCGCCGGCGATCGCCCGTGCCGTCTTCTCGATCGCGGCGAGCGGCCGCAGGCTGCGCCGGACCAGCTCGGTGCCGATCATCGCGGCCAGGATGAGCACGGCCGCGCCACCGTAGATGTTGATCCACAGCAGGCGGTTCACCGCGTCGTCGATGGTGGTGGTCCGCTCCGCGACCAGGAACACGTCGGTGCGGTCACTCAGCTTCAGCTCGCCCACGAGGACCCGCCAGTTCGGTGCGCCGTCGCGTGCGTGGACCGTGAGGTACTGGCCGGCCCGGCCGCGCAGCTCGCTGGGCGGCGGCAACCGGGGCAGGTCCTGCTCGGTCACGTTGGGTGGTCCGTGCAGCCACCAGGGTTCCTCGCCCGGCGCGAGCTCGCCGCCCTTCTCGCCGCCGATGATGAAGTCGCTGGGCAGCAGGACGGTGGTGTTGGTGCCGGGCTGGAAGGAAACCTTGGCCACCTGTGCTTTCAGCGCTCTCATGGCGCCGTCGAGGTCGCCGTCGAGGCGGTCGGTGAGGTAGCGGCGCATCGCCATGTGGCTGGCCACGCCGATCAGCACGATCGCCAGGACCAGCAGCAGCATCGTGTACGCCACGAGCTTGACGCGCAGCGGCTGGTCGCGGGTCGGCCGGGCCAGCTTCACGACGTCGGCTTGCGCAGCACGTAACCGACGCCGCGCAGGGTCTGGATGAGGCGGGGTGAGACGTTGTCGACCTTGCGGCGCAGGTACGAGATGTAGGACTCGACGATGTTGTCGTCGCCCCGGAAGTCGTAGTTCCACACGTGGTCGAGGATCTGCGCCTTGGACAGCACCCGGTTGGGGTTGAGCATCAGGTAGCGCAGCAGCTTGAACTCGGTCGGCGAGAGCTGCACCAGGTTGCCGGCCCGGCGCACCTCGTGCGTCTCCTCGTCCAGCTCCAGGTCGGCGAAGGTCAGCCGGGGCGTGCCGGTCTCGCCGTTGGTGCGCCGCAGCACCGCGCGGATGCGGGCGGTCAGCTCCTCCAGGCTGAACGGCTTGGTGACGTAATCGTCGCCGCCCAGGGTCAGCCCGCGGATCTTGTCGTCGGTGGCGTCGCGCGCGGTCAGGAACACCACCGGCACGCGGCCGCGGTCCTGGCGCAGCTGCTTGATCACCTCGAAGCCGTCCAGGTCCGGCAGCATCACGTCGAGCACGACGAGGTCGGGCCGCACCTTGGCGGCGGCGTCGAGCGCGGTCGCGCCGTCGCCCACCGCCTTGACCTCGAAGCCCGCGAAACGCAGGCTGGCCGACAGCAGCTCCAGGATGTTCGGGTCATCCTCCACCACGAGCAGATTCGCCTCAGGCATGTCCTCCATCCTGCTCCGGGTCACTCGCCCGGCGCTGTGGATACCCTGAACGCTTCCTGTGAGTTCGACGACAGAATCCGGCGAATAGCCTGAATTCGGGCCACGCCCGCGTTCAGGCCCCGGGCAGGTCGGCGTGCGAGAGGCGGGCGGCCAGCTCGCGCCGGGGCGCGTCGGCCGGGCGGGGCGCGTTCAGCAGCACGGCCGCAGACATGCCCCGCGCGGCGAGCACCCGGCGCAGCGATACCACCAGGGTGTCGTCGCCGACGAAACCCGCCGCCGGGTGGGCGTAGCGCAGCGTGAACGTCTGCACCGGCGCGCCCGCGTCGATGGCGGCCTGCAGGAACGCCGCCCGCCACGGCACCGGGTGCGGCCCGCAGGTGGTCGTGCCCTCGGGGAACACCTGCACCGCCTGTCCCGACCGCAACGCGGCGGTGACCCGCGCCACGGTGCCCGGCAGCGCGCTTGGCCGGGCCCGGTCCACGAAGATCGTCCGCTGCCGCCGGGCGATCCGCCCGATCACCGGCCACGCGCCGACCTCGGTCTTGGCCACCATGCGCAGCTGGCCCACCCGGCGGCTCAGCGCGGTCATCACCACGATGTCCAGCCACGACACGTGGTTGCCGACCAGCAACGCGCCGGGCACCACCGCCGGTCCGGTGACCCGCAGCCGGATGCCCATGGCCCGCAGCAGCGCGCGGGCCAGCAGATCGGGCCGCCACGGCAGCAGCACCCCGAGCAGCAGCACCAGCCCGCCCGCCACGGCCCGCAACACCCGCAACGCCCGGCCGACCTGCGGTCCGCCATCACATCCGCACTGCCGACCGCAGTCGGCGGACGGCCGCCACAGCTGGTCGAACGGTATGCGCGGCCACGCGTTCGGCCGGACCTGAACGGGCGGCAGGGCCGCCGCCCGGGGCGCGGTTCTCATCGCTCGCACGGTGTCCACCCCTTGTCGCGAGCCGCTCACGCGGCCAGGAAGTGCTTGAGGTAGCGCGGGTCGATCCGGTCCACGCCGAGCAGCACATAGAAATCGGCCACGCCGAAGGACGCGTCGTACGCGGGCGCGCCGGCGACCCAGGCGCCCAACCGCAGGTAGCCGCGCAGCAGCGGGGGCGCGGCGGCGATGGTGGCGGGCCGCTCGACCGGCTGCGCCTGCCACGGGTTGCGCGGGAGCACGCGCAGCTGTGGCGGGGACAGGTGCTTGCGGGACACCAGGTCCCACACCTGCGACGCCTGCGCGCCCCCGTCGGCCAGCGGCACCGAGGCGCAGCCGCTGAGCCAGCGGTGCCCCATCCGGTCGAGGTACTTGGCGATGCCCGCCCACATCAGGTTGATCACGGCGCCGGTGCGGTGGTCGGGGTGCACGCAGCTGCGTCCCGCCTCGACCAGCTGGTCGCGCAGCACGGTGAGCGCGGTCAGGTCGAACTCGCTGTCGCCGTAGCGGCGGCCCAGCCAGATGGCCCGCTGCGGGGGCAGCAGCCGGTACGTGCCGACGATCTCCCCGGTGCGGTCCTCCCGCACCACCAGGTGATCGCAGTACGCGTCGTACTCGTCGACGTCCAGGCCCCCGGTGTCGGGAAGCTGGGCGCCCATCTCCTCGGCGAAAACGCGGTAGCGCAGCCGCTGGGCCGCCTCGACCGTGGCCGCGTCCCCGGCGATCAGCGCGGAGTAGCCGGTGGGGGCGGCGGTGAGCAACATCGTTGTCATGTGCCCTGTGTAGAAGCCCTGCTTGACACCTGGGCCCGTGCTGGATGACCGGCACATGAAGAGTGAGAGGCTTGGAGGCATGACCTCCCTGGTGATCGACGCCCGGCACAACGGCCCGCCCGGCTCCGGCAACGGCGGTTGGACGAGTGGCCTGGTCGCGGGGGCTGTCGGCACGGTCGACGGGTTGATCGAGATCACCTTGCGCAAGCCGCCCCCGCTGGACACCGGGCTGGAGGTCACCACGACGGCCGACGGCTGGGCGTTGGCCGACCCGGACGGCGCGCTGATCGCCTCGGCGGTCCGCCGCGCCGACGACATCCCGGCCGTGCCGCCGGTGAGCCGGACCGAGGCGCTGGCCGCGTCGGGCCGTTACGCGGGGCACACCGACCACCCGTTCCCGACCTGTTTCGTGTGCGGGCCGCAGCGCCCCGACGGGCTGCGCATCTTCCCGGGGCGGCTGCCCGACGGGCGCACGGCGGCCACTTTCGTCGTGCCGCCCGACGTCTCGCCGACGGTCGTATGGGCGGCGCTGGACTGTCCCGGCGGCTGGGCTGTCATCGACCGCGACCAGGCGTTCGTGCTGGGCCGGTACACCGTGGCCGTGGACGGGCTGCCCGAGTCCGACGACGAGTGCGTGGTCGTCGGACAGCCGGTGCACCGCGAGGGCCGCAAGGCGCTGGTCCGCTCGTCGCTCTACGCCCCCGACGGGGCCCTGCTGGCACGCGCCGAGGCGACCTGGATCGCGGTGGCCGCCTGAGGCGGTCCCGTCACCGCGGGTGAGGCCGGCGGACGGCTCGGCAGTGCCATGGGTCACCCTCGGAGCTGCGGTTTCGCCCCGGGCGTACTGTCGCGGACACGACGGCGTGTGTCATGCGACACGGAGCCGTGCCGCGAGTGCCGCTCCAGAGTGCACCGCGTAGCCTGGGAGCCGGTTTTCTGAGTACTCGTTAAAGACGTGCGGAAGAGGCGAAAGAACCCGTGTCGACCCAGCACACCTCGGGCGCCGGCCCGACTGGACGCTCAGTTCAGGACAACCCACTGGCGAGCTTCGGTCCGAACGAGTGGATCGTGGAGGAGATGTACCAGCGGTACCTCGCCGACCCGACCAGCGTCGATCCGGCGTGGCACGACTTCTTCGCCGACTACAAGCCGGCGGACAGCGCACCCGCCGCGGCCAAGGCCGCGCCCGCCAAGCCGGCCGCCCCCGCGCAGCCGGCCCCGGCCGCCGCCGCCGCTCCCGCCGCCGCCCCGGCGGCTCCGGCCGCAGCCGCCCCCGCCCCCGCGAAGCCCGCCCCGGCGCAGGCCAAGCCCGCCGAGAAGGCCGCGCCCGCCGGCGCGCAGGTCGTGCCGCTGCGCGGCATCGCCGCCAAGATCGTCGAGAACATGGACGCCTCGCTGGAGGTGCCGACCGCCACCAGCGTGCGCGCCGTCCCGGCGAAGCTGATCTCCGACAACCGCATCGTGATCAACAACCACCTGACCCGCGGTCGCGGTGGCAAGGTCAGCTTCACCCACCTCATCGGGTACGCGATGGTGCGCGCCATCGGCATGCACCCCGAGATGAACAACCACTTCGCCGTGGTCAACGGCAAGCCGTCGCTGGTCAAGCCGGAGCACGTGAACCTCGGCATCGCCATCGACCTGGCCAAGCCCGACGGCACGCGCAACCTGGTGGTGCCGTCCATCAAGGGCTGCGAGCAGATGGACTTCCGCCAGTTCTGGCAGGCGTACGAGGACGTGGTGCGCCGGGCTCGCAAGAACGAGCTGACCATGGACGACTACAGCGGCACCACGACCTCGCTGACCAATCCCGGCGGCATCGGCACGGTGCACTCGATCCCGCGCCTGATGCAGGGCCAGAGCGCCATCATCGGCGTCGGCGCGATGGAGTACCCGGCGCCGTTCTCGGGCATGAGCGAGTCGCAGCTGGCCGACATGGCCGTCAGCAAGATCATCTCGCTGACCAGCACCTACGACCACCGGGTCATCCAGGGCGCGCAGTCCGGCGAGTTCCTCAAGGTCATGCACGAGCTGCTGCTCGGCGAGCACGGCTTCTACGACGAGATCTTCACCGCGCTGCGCATCCCGTACGAGCCGGTCCGCTGGGTGCGCGACATCGCGCACACCTCCGAGGGCCAGATCGACAAGGCCGCGCGGGTCATCGAGCTGATCCACTCCTACCGGGTCCGGGGCCACCTGATGGCCGACACCGACCCGCTGGAGTTCATGATCCGCAAGCACCCGGACCTGGACGTGCGCCAGCACGACCTGACCCTGTGGGACCTGGACCGCACGTTCCCGGTCGGCGGCTTCGCCGGCAAGGACGTGATGAAGCTGCGCGACATCCTGGGCGTGCTGCGCGACTCCTACTGCCGCCGCGTCGGCGTGGAGTACATGCACATCACCGACCCGGAGGAGCGGCGCTGGATCCAGCAGCGGGTGGAGCGCAAGTACACCAAGCCCACCCCGGAGGAGCAGCAGCACGTCCTGGGCCGGCTCAACGCCGCCGAGGCGTTCGAGACCTTCCTGCAGACCAAGTACGTCGGCCAGAAGCGGTTCTCGCTGGAGGGCGGCGAGTCGTTGATCCCGCTGCTCGACGAGATCCTGCAGGCCTCCGCCGAGGGCGGCCTGGACGAGGTCGTCATCGGCATGGCCCACCGCGGCCGGCTCAACGTGCTCGCCAACATCGTCGGCAAGCCGTACGAGAAGATCTTCGGCGAGTTCGAGGGCCACCTCGACCCGAAGACCGCGCAGGGCTCCGGCGACGTGAAGTACCACCTGGGCATGACCGGCAAGTTCACCTCGCCGGACGGGCAGTTCTCGACCACGGTGTCGCTGGCCGCCAACCCGTCGCACCTGGAGGCCGTGGACCCGGTGCTGGAGGGCATCGTCCGGGCCAAGCAGGACCGCCTCGACCTGGGCCTGCACGGCTACACCGTGCTGCCGCTGCTGGTGCACGGCGACGCCGCGTTCGCCGGCCAGGGCGTGGTCGCCGAGACGCTCAACCTGTCCCAGCTGCGCGGCTACCGCACCGGCGGCTCCGTGCACGTGGTCGTCAACAACCAGGTCGGCTTCACCACCGCCCCGGAGTACAGCCGCTCGTCGCTGTACAGCACCGACGTCGCGCGCATGATCCAGGCGCCGATCTTCCACGTCAACGGCGACGACCCCGAGTCGGTCGTCCGGGTGGCGCGGCTGGCGTTCGAGTACCGCCAGGCGTTCAACAAGGACGTCGTGATCGACCTGGTCTGCTACCGCCGCCGGGGTCACAACGAGGGCGACGACCCGTCGATGACCAACCCGCTGATGTACCAGATCATCGACGCCAAGCGCTCGGTGCGCAAGCTGTACACCGAAGAGCTGATCGGCCGCGGCGACATCACCGTCGAGCAGGCCGAGGAGGCGCTGCGCGACTACCAGACGCAGCTGGAGACGGTGTTCAAGGCCACCCGCGACGCGGTCGCCGGGGTGTCCAGCCGGCTCACCCGGGCCCGCGAGGTGCTGCCGGAGCCGGCCGTGGCCACCGCGATCCCGACCGACCTGGTCCGCCGCATCGGCGAGGCGCACACCGCGCTGCCCGCGGGCTTCACCCCGCACAAGCGCATCCAGCAGCTGCTGGACAAGCGGGCGAAGATGGCCGTCGAGGGCGAGATCGACTGGGGCTTCGGCGAGATCATCGCGTTCGCCTCGCTGCTGGCCCAGGGCGTGACCGTGCGCCTGTCCGGCCAGGACTCGCGCCGCGGCACCTTCGTGCAGCGGCACGCGGCGATCGTGGACGCGCAGACCGGCGGCGACTTCCTGCCCGCCACCGCGGTGGCCGCCGACGACGCCCGCTTCCACGTGCAGGACTCCCTGCTCAGCGAGTACGCCGCCCTCGGCTTCGAGTACGGATACTCGGTCGAGGACCCGTCGGCGCTGGTGCTGTGGGAGGCGCAGTTCGGCGACTTCGTCAACGGCGCCCAGTCGGTGATCGACGAGTTCATCAGCTCGGGCGAGGTCAAGTGGGGCCAGCGGTCCAGCCTCGCGATCCTGCTGCCGCACGGCCACGAGGGCCAGGGCCCCGACCACACCTCGGGCCGCCCGGAGCGCTGGCTGCAGCTGGCCGCCGAGGACAACATGCGCATCGCCATCCCGTCGACCCCGGCCAGCCACTTCCACCTGCTGCGCCGCCAGGCGCTGTCGAGCAAGCGCAAGCCGCTCGTGGTGTTCACGCCGAAGTCGCTGCTGCGGCACCGCCTCGCGGTGTCGTCGGTCGCCGACTTCACCGAGGGCACCTTCCAGCCGGTGCTCGGCGAGACCGCGCAGCTCGACGCCGCGCAGGTCAAGCGAGTGCTGCTGTGCTCGGGCAAGGTCTACTACGACCTGGTCCAGGCCCGGCAGGAGCGCGGCGTCACCGACACCGCGATCATCCGCCTGGAGCAGCTCTACCCGCTGCCCGTGGAGGAGCTCAAGGCGGAGCTGGCCAAGTACGCCGGTGCCGAGGACTTCTGCTGGGTGCAGGAGGAGCCGGCCAACCAGGGCGCCTGGTCGTTCGTCGCCCTGAACCTGCTGGAGCACCTGGACGGGGTGCGCATGCGCCGCATCTCCCGCCCGGCCGCCGCGGCCCCGGCCGTGGGCTCCACCAAGCTGCACGACGTCGAGCAGGCCGCGCTGCTGGAGGCGGCGCTGCCCCGCTCCTGAACCGACGATGACCGCCGTCCCCGGCCCGCAGGCGCGGGGCGGGGACGGCGGCTTCTCCTTAAGGACTGCCATGTACTTCACCGACCGCGGCATCGAGGAGCTGGTCGAGCGCCGGGGCGACGAGCAGGTCACCCTGGAGTGGCTGGCCGAGCGCCTGCGCGACTTCATCGACCTGAACCCCGAGTTCGAGACCCCCGTCGAGCGCTTCGCGACCTGGCTCGCCCGCCTCGACGAGGACGACGAGTAGCAATGTTCCCCGCTTGAGCAATCAAGTGGGGCGACATGCGCCCAAGCCCGGTAAAGTGCGTATCGCATCGACAGATCGCGCATCCGGAAGCGAGGTGCATCCATGATCACAGCAACGCTGGACCGGCACCTCACCACGGCGATCTACTCGTTCGCCGAGGGCGCTCGGATGCTGGGTATGCCGCCGGCCACCTTGCACAACTGGGCCACCGGCTACCTACTCAAGCGCGCGGATGCGCCACCGGCCGTCGCCTACCCCCTGGTGACCAGCTCGGCGAAACGACCCGGCAGCCGAGCGGTGCTGCCATTCGTCGGGCTGGCAGAGGCATATGCGCTGCTGGCTTTCCGCGAAGCCGGTGTGCCCGTCCTGCGTATCCGTCCGGCGGTCAAATGGCTGGACGAGCATCTGGGTCTACCGCAGGCTCTGGCGAGCGAACGGCTCATGACCGACGGGGCCGAGGTGTTGTACGACTTCGCCCACCACGGAGACGATGACGACGCCCGCGAGGCCATCGAGGGTCTCGTCGTCATACGCAGCGGTCAGCAGGTTTTCCGGCCCGTGGTCGAACAGTTCCTGAAGCGGGTCACGTACCGCAACGGTTGGATCAGTGCGATCCGGCTCCCGGGCTACGAGGCAGACGTCATCGCCGACCCACTGCTCAACGGCGGCCAGCCCACCCTGCGGAGGCGCGGCGTGCGCGTCGCCGACGTGCTGGGACGAGTGAGGGCTGGGGAATGCCCTGCCGACGTCGCCGACGACTACGGCCTCGATCCCGCCGATGTCGTCTCACTAGCGGGTGCCGGATAGGAGCCCATGTCGGCGTCCACCCCCGCGCCACTCGGCTTCTTCCTCGACCGCGGCTTAGGCTCCCGTGTGGTTCCTGACCTGTTGCGAGCCGCCGGATGGCAGCTCACGACTATGGACGAGCGGTACGGATTCGAACAGAGCCAGGCCATCGCCGATGTCGATTGGATAGCGGCCGCCTCGGAACGCGGCGAGGTGATCCTGTGCAAGGACCTCGCCATCGCCCGCAACCCGCTTGAGGCCGAGGCCGTGCGCAGGACGAGCGCACGAATCTTCGGCCTGGCCAACGCAAGGCTGACCGGACCCGACGCCGGTCGCCTATTTCTGCACCACCAGGTACAGATTTTCACCATGGCGCAGCGAGCTGAAGGACCGTATGTGGTCTCGGTCGCTCAGGATGCGATTCGACGCCGCCGGTTGCAGATCTCGGACTAGGTTCCGGTCACCCCTGGGACTGCGCCCCCGCGCAGGCCGTACGGTATGACTGTGGCTCGTGGCGTATATGTGACCGGCGTCGAGGCGGGCGGCGGCAAGTCCGCCGTGGCTCTGGGCCTCGCGGAACTGCTCAGCAGACGGGTGCGCAGGCTGGGCGTGTTCCGCCCGCTCACCCGCGACGACGGCGAGACCGATCCGGTGGTGGCGCTGCTGCGCAGCCGCTACGGCACGGTCGGCGCGGCCGGACCGAGTTACCAGCACGCGTCGGAGCTGCTGGGCGCGCACCGGGTCGACGACCTGGTCGGCGAGATCCTGGAGCACTACCACGCCCTGGAGCGCTCCTGCGACGCCGTGATCATCGTGGGCACCGACTTCGGCCGCACCCTGGGCGAGGGCCACGACGAGCCCGCCCTGCCCGAAGAGCTGCAGCTCAACCTGCGCATCGCGGGTGAGCTCGGGGCCTCGGTGCTGCCGGTGGTCAACGGGCACCGCCGGGACTCCGGGGACATCGCCGACGCCGTGCGCGCCGCGTATTACGCCTGCGACGAGCTGCCGGTGCTGGCCGTGATCGCCAACCGGGTGGCGCCGGGCGCGGACTCGCGGCTGCCGCTGCTGCCGGTGCCTGTGTACGCGATCCCGCAGTTGCCCGCGATCGCCGCGCCGACGGTCGCCGAGGTGGCCGCCGCGCTGCACGCGAACCCGGTGCACGGCGCGACGCCGGGCGCGATGGCCCGGGACGTGGTCAGCGCCGTCGTCGGCGCGGCCTCGGTGCCGACGTTCCTGGAGCACCTGCGGGACAACTGCCTGGTCGTGACGCCCGGCGACCGGGCCGACCTGATCGTGGCCACGTTCGCCGCGCACCTGGGCGGCCAGGCCGCGGTGTCGGGGCTGCTGCTGACGCTGGGCGTGGAGCCCGATCCGCGGGTGGTCGCACTGGTCAGCCGGTTCCGGGTGGAGTTGCCGATCTTCACGGTGCCCTCGGACAGCTACGACACCGTGGCCGCGCTGACCGGGCTGGAGGGCCGCCTGCGCGGCGACAACCAGCGCAAGGTGGACGCGGCGCTGGGCCTGTTCGAGTCGCACGTGGACTCGATCGAGCTGGCGGGGCGGCTGGACCTGAGCCGGCCGGACCGGGTCACCCCGCTGATGTTCGAGTACGAGCTGATCGAGCGCGCCCGCGCGGACCGCCGCCACGTGGTGCTGCCGGAGGGGGTCGAGGAGCGCATCCTGCGCGCCGCCGAGGCGCTCAACCGCCGCGGCGTGTGCGATCTGACCCTGCTCGGCCCGGTGGACGAGATCGAGCAGAAGGCGCGGGAACTCGGCCTGGACCTGGGCGACGCCCGGCTGGTCAACCCGGCGGACGCCCGCTGGCGCGCGGAGTTCGCCGGCGAGTACGCGCGGATGCGCGCGCACAAGGGCATGACCCGCGACATCGCGTACGACCTGATGACCAACGTGAACTACTTCGGCACCATGATGGTGCACACCGGACGGGCCGACGCGATGGTCTCCGGCGCGGTGCACCCGACCGCGGACACCATCCGGCCCGCTTTCGAGATCATCAAGACCCAGCCCGGGGTGGGCGTGGCGTCCAGCGTGTTCTTCATGTGCCTGGCCGACCACGTGCTCGTCTACGGCGACTGCGCGATCAACCCGGATCCGACGCCGGAGCAGCTCGCCGACATCGCGCTGTCGTCGGCGGAGACGGCGGCCCGGTTCGGCGTGGAGCCGCGGGTCGCCATGCTGTCGTACTCGACCGGCGGCTCGGGGCAGGGCGCCGAGGTGGACAAGGTCGCGCTGGCCACCAAGCTGGTCCGCGAGCGCCGCCCGGACCTGCCGGTGGAGGGCCCGATCCAGTACGACGCCGCGGTCGACCCGAGCGTCGCCGCGACCAAGCTGCCCGGCAGCGAGGTGGCCGGCCGGGCCACGGTGCTGATCTTCCCGGACCTGAACACCGGCAACAACACGTACAAGGCGGTGCAGCGCTCGGCGGGCGCGGTCGCGGTGGGCCCGGTGATGCAGGGCCTGCGCAAGCCGGTCAACGACCTGTCCCGCGGCGCGACCGTGCGCGACATCATCTCGACCGTCGCCATCACGGCCATCCAGTCTCAGGCGGTGTCATGAAGATCCTGGTGCTCAACTGCGGCTCGGCCTCGGTCAAGTGGGGACTGTACGCCGACGGCAAGTCCGTCGACGGCGGGCTGATCGAGCGGGTCACCGACTGCGCCCAGGCGGTGCGCGAGGTGCTCTTCACCGCCGACGTGTCCGACGTGGACGCGGTCGGGCACCGCGTGGTGCACGGCGGCCTGCGTTTCACCGCCCCGACGCTGATCGACGATGCGGTGTTGGAGTCGGTCACCCGGCTGATCCCGCTGGCGCCGCTGCACAACCCGGTGAACCTGGCGGGCATCAAGATCGCCCGCGAGATGCTGCCGGGGGTGCCGCAGGTCGCCGTCTTCGACACCGCCTTTCACCGGACCATCCCGCCGGCGCAGGCGATGTACGCCATCGACGTCGAGGTGGCGCAGGAGAACGGGATCGCCCGCTACGGCTTCCACGGCACGTCCCACGAGTACGTCTCGCACCGCACCGCCGAGCTGCTCGGCCGGGACCCGGCCGAGACCAACATCATCACGCTGCACCTGGGCAACGGCGCGAGCGCGTGCGCGGTGCGCGCCGGGCGCAGCAACGCCACCAGCATGGGCCTGACCCCGCTGGAGGGCCTGGTGATGGGCAGCCGCAGCGGCAACGTGGATCCTGCGGTGGTGTTCCACCTGCACCGGGTGGCCGGCATGTCCTTCGACGCCATCGACGACCTGCTGAACCAGCGCAGCGGCCTCAGGGGTCTGTGCGGCGACAACGACATGCGCGAGGTGCTGCGCCGGCGCGACGAGGGCGACGAGGCGGCCGCGCTGGCCCTCGACGTGTACTGCGAGCGCATCAAGATGTACGTCGGCGCGTACTACGCGCTGCTGGGCCGGGTCGACGCGATCACCTTCACGGCGGGTGTGGGCGAGAACGCCGCCCCGGTGCGGGAGGCTTCGCTGTCCGGGCTGGACGCGCTGGGCATCGTGGTGGACCCGGCCCGCAACACCGCGGCCGAGCGGGGCGAGCGGATCATCTCGCCCGACGGCGCGAGCCCGGTCGTCTGCGTCGTGCCGACCGACGAGGAGCTGGAGATCGCCAACCAGACCGCGGAACTGCTGGCCCGCTGAGCAGCGGACACGACAGAGGCGGCGGACCGGTCGGCCCGCCGCCGCGTGACACGAGCCGTCACTCGGGGATCTTCAGGACCACCCCGACGTTGATCAGGTTCGGGTTCGCGATGTTGTTCGCCTTCGCGATCTTCATGTACTGCCGGCCGTCGCCGTAGTACTGGGCGGCGATGTCCCACAGCGTGTCGCCGGACTTCACCTTGTACGTGCGCTCGGCCGCGGCCGGAGCCTTGGGCGTCGCGGCGGCGGGGGCGGCGGGCTTGGCGGGCGGCGGAGCGGGTTTGGGCGCGGCGGCCGTCGGCTCGGTGACCGAGGGCGCGGCCGGAGGCGGTGCGGCCTGCGGAGGAGCGGCCTGCGGAGGAGCGGCCTGCGCCTGCGCCTGGGCCTGCGCCTGGGCTTCCTGCGCCTTCTTCGCCTCCTCCTCTTCCTTCTTCTTCTTGCCCCACTTGAACGGGTTCATGAAGCCGGCGGCCTCATGTTCCAGGTCCTCCAGGCGGCCTTCCTTGTCCTGCGGCTCGCTCATCTGTCCCCCCGTGTCGGTGATCGATCACGATCCGACGCCAGACTAGCGCCGTTTGAAACCGTTTCGGACTGGTTCGCTGGAACCTCGGATGGGGCACAATGGCCACCGTCGTGATCATCGCAAGTGAAAGAGGACCGGCATGCTCACATTCCCCCTCAGCGACGGTGCGGAACTCCGGCCGCTGGAGCCGTGGAAGGCCGAGGAGTTCCTGGCCCACATGGACCGCGCGCGCGACGACGTCGACCCGTGGATCCCGTTCGCGAGCCGCTCCACCGATCTGGACTCGGCCCGCGCCACCCTGCAGCGTTACGCCGACCTGCAGGCCGCGGGCACCGGCCGGATCGTCGGCATCTGGCTGGACGGCACGCTGGTGGGCGGCACGATGCTGTTCGGCGTCGACGCCGAGGCGGGCAACGGCGAGATCGGGGTATGGCTGGAGCCCGCGGCCCAGGGCCGGGGGCTCATCACCCGGGCGTGCCGGGCGATGCTCGACTGGGCGTTCCGAGAGCGCGGCCTGAGCCGGGTGCAGTGGGTGACCCGGCCGGACAACGTACGCAGCCTGGCCGTGGCGGCTCGGCTGGGCATGACCCGGGAGGGCGTGCTGCGCGAGTCCTTCCCGTACCGCGGCAAGCGCTACGACAGCGAGTTCTGGTCGATGCTGGCGCACGAGTGGCCGCCCGCCTGAGCAGCGGGACTTGCGTATCCTGATCGGACAGACCATCATCGACAATGTCGATGAACGACACGGTCGACAGCCGAGTCCGGGGAGGGTGCGTGCACGAGCCGACCACACGTACGGGTTCCATCGGTGCGAGCGGCCGGGCGGCGTACCCCCGGGTCTCGCCGTGCCGGCACTGCTCACGTCCGGTGCTGCGCGACAACGACAGCCGCTGGATCCACGCCGACCTCAGTTATGTCTGTCGTGACCTGTGGGGCGGCCTGACCGAGACCACCGCGGAACCGGCGGCGGCTCCGCCCGTGTGACCCGGCTCAGCCCTGGTGGTCGAGCACGATCTTGCCGAAGCCCGCGCCCGCGGCCAGCCGTTCGAAGGCCCCGCGGGCGTCGGCGAAGTCGAAGACGGTGTCCACCACCGGCGCGATCTTCCGGGCCGCCATCAGCTCCAGCAGCGCCGCCAGCTCGTCGCGGGTGCCCATGGTCGAGCCGACGACCTCCTGCTGCAGGAAGAAGATCCGGCGCAGGTCCACCGTGGCCAGGTGCCCGGACGTCGAGCCGGACACCACGATCCGGCCGCCCGGCTTGGTGCTCTTCACGGAGTGGTCGAAGGTGGCCTCGCCGACGGTCTCGATCACCACGTCCACCCGCTCGGGCAGCCGCGCGCCGGGGGCCAGCACGGTCGCGCCCAGTCCGGCGGCGTTCTCCCGCTTGGCGGCGTCCCGACTGGTGGCGTACACCCGCGCGCCCAGCGCCCCGGCCAGCACGATCGCGGCCGTGGCCACGCCGCCGCCCGCGCCCTGCACCAGCACGCTGCCGCCATCGCGCAGCCGCCCGCGGGTGGTGAGCATGCGGTATGCCGTCAGCCACGCCGTCGGCAGGCACGCCGCGTCCGTCCAGGTCATGCCCTCGGGCTTGGGGACCAGGTTGCGCCGCGGCACGGTCACCAGGTCCGCGAGGGTGCCCTGGTGGCGCTCGGACAGCAGCGAGCGCTTCGGGTCGAGCGTCTCGTCGCCGTCCCCGGCCGCCGGGTCACCGACGACCGCGTGCACGACGACCTCGTTGCCGTCCTCGTCGACGCCCGCCGCGTCGCAGCCCAGGATCATCGGCAGCTGCTCGGCGGACAGGCCGACGCCGCGCAGCGACCACAGGTCGTGATGGTTCAGCGCGCTGGCCATCACGCGTACGGTGGCCCAGCCTTCGGCGGCCTGCGGCTCGGGCCGCTCGCCCACCACGAGGCCTGCCAGCGGGTTGTCCGGATTGATCGAGTCGGCATAGACGGCACGCATGCCCCGACGCTAACAGCCACCCCAACCCCGGCCCCGACCGCCCTGAAGGTCCGTTCAGGAGCCGTTGCCCTTGCAGTTTCGGGGAAAGTGCAGCCATTCGCGACGCGATTGTCGCGGTTTCCCCGAAACTGCAGCCGGGCCGCCGGCCGGTTCGGGCACGGCGTGCCCGGGGGGTGACGGAGTTCGGAGAGGGGCCTGAGGCGGCCTCTGTCGCGTCGCGGTCGCCGGGACGGGAGTCGGGCCCCGGGGTGGCCGCGGTGGCGGCTTCAGCGGGGCCCGACGGCCCCGCAGGGCCGGTCAGGCGCGTACCACGCCCTCGCGGCGCGCGGCGTCGGCCACGGCGGCGGCTACGGCGGGGGCCACCCGCGGGTCGAGCGCGCTGGGCACGACGGCCTCGGCGGAGAGCTCGGCGGCGACCACGTCGGCGATGGCGGTCGCGGCGGCGAGCTTCATGCCCTCGGTGATCCGGGTCGCGCGGGCTTCGAGTGCGCCGCGGAAGATGCCCGGGAACGCCAGCACGTTGTTGATCTGGTTAGGGAAGTCGCTCCGGCCGGTGGCCACGACGGCGGCATACCGGCCGGCCACGTCCGGGTGCACCTCGGGCGTCGGGTTGGCCAGCGCGAAGATCATCGCGCCGGGGGCCATGCCGGCCACCGCCCGCTCGGGGATCTGCCCACCGGAGACGCCGATCAGCACGTCCGCGCCGTCCAGCGCCGCCTCGATGCCGCCGGTGACCCCGGCCGCGTTGGTGCGCTCGGCCAGGTCGGCCTTGGCCGAGCCGGGCACCAGGTCGGCCCGCCCCGCGTGGATCGCGCCGCGCGAGTCGCACACGATCACCGCGGGCGCCTCGACCCCGCCCGCGATCAGCATCTTGGTGACCGCGACCCCGGCCGCGCCGGCGCCGGAGACCACCACGCGCAGGTCGCACAGCTTGCGGTCGAGCAGCGTCGCCGCATTGCGCAGCGCCGCGAACACGACCACCGCGGTGCCGTGCTGGTCGTCGTGGAACACCGGGATGTCCAGCGCCTCGACCAGCCGCCGCTCGATCTCGAAGCAGCGCGGCGCGGCGATGTCCTCCAGGTTGATCCCGCCGAAGCTGGGCGCGAGCGCCTTGACGATCGACACGATCTCGTCGGGGTCCTGCGTGTCCAGGCACACCGGCACCGCGTCCACCCCGCCGAACTGCTTGAACAGGACGGCCTTGCCCTCCATCACGGGCATCGCCGCGCGCGGGCCGATGTTGCCCAGGCCGAGCACGGCCGAACCGTCGGTCACCACCGCGACGGTGTGCCCGACCCAGGTGTAGTCGTCCATCAGGGCCGGGTTCTCCGCGATCGCCTCGCACACCAGCGCGACGCCGGGTGTGTAGGCGAGGGAGAGGTCTTCTCGGGTGCTCAGGGGCACCGTACTGGCGACGGCCATCTTGCCGCCGCGATGCCGCTCGAATGCTGGATGATCCACTTTGGACTCCCACGATGACAACGCACACGAGCCGGGTCGGTTCAACGACGGGTCAGCGTTGACACGGCGCGGCGAGGTCACGGGGTTCTCCCGAGGTCAGGAGTCTAGACCCGGGCCTGCACTTGATCAATGAGCGGGGCCGCCGGTCGTGGAGCATTTCACACCTGGTGGGGACGGTGTCCGGTTCACGGTTCGTCGCCCAGTTCGGCCGGGCGGCGGGCGGGCATCCGTGCCGGGTGCGGCCAGTACCGGCACAGCACTCGGCCAAGCACGTCGGCGACGCCGTACGCCCTCGAGTCGTCGGTGACCAGGCCGTTGTCACCGAGCAGCCACCAGCCGCCGTCCTGGGCGCGCTCGACGCGCTTGACGACCAGCAGGTCGGGCCGGGACCGGAAGCGCGCGACCACCACGTCGCCGGGCCGCACCGGCCGGCCGCCGCGGCGCACGAGCAGCATGTCCCCGTGCCGCAGGCTCGGCGCCATGGACGGTCCGTGAACCAATACGGGAAACAGCGGCCAGCGCAACTGAGCCTCCCCGGCGGAGTAGGGTCGCAAGGGGATCATTGTCCCGTTCAGACCACGTACCTCATGGAGGATCCGATGCAGTTCTTGAAAGGACGCAGCCTGAAGCCGCGCACCGTGGTCAGTGCTCACTGCGACCTGCCGTGCGGCGTCTACGACCCGGCCCAGGCCCGGATCGAGGCTGAGTCGATCAAGGCCATCTGCGAGAAGTACCAGGCCAACACGGACCCGGAGTTCCGCACCCGGGCTCTGATCATCAAGGAGCAGCGGTCCGAGCTGGTCAAGCACCACCTGTGGGTGCTGTGGACCGACTACTTCAAGGCCCCGCACTTCGAGAAGTACCCGAACCTGAACCAGCTGTTCAACGAGGCCACCAAGCTGTCCGGCGCCGCCGGCACCAAGGGTCAGGCCGACCCGGCCGTGGCCGAGCAGCTGCTGGGCAAGATCGAGGAGATCTCCAAGATCTTCTGGGAGACCAAGCAGGCCTGAGCCTGGACGTCAGCGCCGATGTATGCCGGGTGGCCCGCACGGCCACCCGGCATCACCGGACGACGAGTGCGCACAACCGCCCGGCTATGAGCTAGGCTCCGCGCGGGGGGTTGGGCCAGGTGAGTCAGATTCTGCAACCGGCGGCGACGGCGCTTACCGACAACGTCGTCGCTGTCACCGTGCCTGCCGACGGCGGCTGGCTGGGCGTGCTGCGCACCGCGACCGCGGGCCTCGCCGCCCGGCTGCGCTTCGCGGGGGACAAGATCGAGGATCTCCGCATCGCCGTCGACGAGGCGTGCGCGATGCTGCTGGTCATCGCCCCGCCCGGCGGGCAGCTGCACTGCCGTTTCGAGATCGGCGACAGCGAGCTGACGGTGGCGATCTCCGCACCGGTCAACGGCAAGCGCAAGCTCCCGGAGCAGTCCGCGTTCGCCTGGAAGGTCCTCAGCGGCCTGACCTCACGCGTCGACGCCGAGCAGGCCGACGGCCGCGCCACCATCCGCCTGGTCACCGAACTCCCCACCTCCTGACCGGCACGCGGGCACGGCCAAGATCGCCGTTTCAGGACAGAAGACGGCGCCTGACCGCAGAAAGTGACCCGAAACGACGATCTCCACGTCGCGGGCAGGCACTGATGCGCCGAGCCACCCGCCCGTAGGTGCGCAGGGTGTCACGCGGGCGGCGAACTCACCATGACCGTCGGACTTGCCGGTCACACGTGCGTATCTTGAGCGCGCAAATCCCCGGTTGCCAGGCAAGTCGGATGACCTTGAGCCACGTCGAGCCGTCCCCCGGGCGCGGGGTCGCACGGCGGGCGCGGGTCGCACGGCGGGCGTGGGGTCGCACGGCGGGCGGCAGTCAGCCCGCGTCGACAGCGGGACGCCGGGCGGGCGGATCGGTCAGCGGGGGTTCCAGCCGAGCCAGCGGGTGGTGGCCGGGGCCAGGATGAGGGCCATCGCGGCGAGAGCGCCGATCAGGACGGTCCAGCCGAGCTGCGGCATACCGCCGTTGATCATGAAATAGGCGGGTGCGCAGAGCATCAGCTCCAGGGCGAGCGACGGCCCCCGGGCTCCCGGGCGGCGGCGGCTCAGCGCGCGGGCGAGCCCGCCCAGGCTGCCGGCGATGGCCAGCGCGAACAGCGTCACCCCGACCGCCAGCCGGATGTCGGCGGCCTCGGCGGTCAGGTCGGCGTAGATCAGCACCGCGCCCAGCACGGTGACCGCGACCGCCTGCAGCGCCATCAGCGCCACCGCGCCATACAGGGTGGCGGGCGGGCGGGCGGTGGTCGTCTCTGCGGCGGACATGGATGACACCCTAGCGAACCCGCGGTGGCCGCCGTCTCGCCGCGTGCGGGCGGCGTAACGCGAGGTCACCACACCCGGTACATTGCCGGTCATGCGAGGTCTGCTCGTCGTCAACCCCAAGGCGACCACCACGTCCGCCCGTACCCGGGACGTGCTGGCCGGCGCGCTGCGCAGCGAGATGGAGCTGACCCTCGGCTTCACCCGCCGCCGCGGACACGGTTTCGACCTCGCCCGCGACGCGGCCGCGGGGGGTGTCGACGTGGTCGTCGCGCTCGGCGGCGACGGCACCGTCAACGAGGTCGTCAACGGCCTGATGGCAGCGCAGAAAGGGGCGGCGACGCCCGCGCTGGCAGTCGTGCCCGGCGGCTCGACCAACGTCTTCGTGCGCGCCCTGGGCCTGCCCCGCTATGCCGTCGACGCCACCTCGGTGATCCTCAAAGCGCTGCGCCGCGGCACCAGCCGGCAGGTCAGCCTGGGGCTGGCCGACGACCGCTACTTCACCTTCTGCGCGGGCCTGGGCCTCGACGCCGCGGTGGTGCGCCGGGTCGAGCGCGCGCGGCGCAAGGGCCGTCGCTCGACCCCCGGCCTCTACCTGCGCTCCACGCTGGGGCAGTACTTCGTCGAGGGCCGCCGGGAGCCGGGTATCACCCTGGAGGAGCCGGGAGCCGAAGCCGTGGGCGGCCTGGCAAACCTGATCATCCAGAACACCGCGCCGTGGACCTATCTCGGCGACCGGGAGATCCACGCCAGCCCCCGCGCTTCGTTCGACAGCGGGCTCGATGTGCTTGCGCTGCAAGCCCTCCACCTGCCGAGCACCCTCCATACGGTCACGCAGATGCTGGCCCACCAGCCGGACGACCCCGACGAACGGGGTGACATGACCGGAAAGAAGATCACAGTGCGCCACGATCTGGCGGAGTTCGTCGTCCGATGCGCCACCCCGCAGGCGTTCCAACTAGACGGGGACTACCTAGGTGAACGCGAAAAGGTGAAATTCACCGCTGTGCCCGGGGCACTGCGCGTAATCTGCTAAGAGTCGCTGTCGAAAGGCAGCGCGGCGGAGATTTGTGTCAATGGGCACACGTGACACACGCTGGAAATACTGGCGGCCTATTACGCCCCGTACTACATTGATCACTGACTGTCGGATGTCGGGGGTCAGGGTAACGCCCGGTGATCCGGACAAAACGGTCGTGAGCTTGCTCACCCGTCTGTCCTAATTTCCGGCACCCCCCTTGACATCGTGGGAGTTCGTGAAAGCATTCACAAGCGTACCGAGCGCTGAACCTGTTGCTCCTACACGCGCTGCTGATTTCGGTAGCGGTCCGTAACCAACTGGATCCGCATCCAAATCGCTTCACGCGCGTTCGCATACAGAGAAGCCCGAACGTACCAAACGAAGCGTTAGCAATTTCCACTGCCATCACAAGGAGTGTTTCCGCCATGGACTGGCGCCACCATTCGGTCTGCCGCGACGAAGACCCGGAGCTGTTCTTCCCGATCGGGACGTCTGGCCCCGCATTGCTTCAGGTCGAGCAGGCCAAGAAGGTGTGCGGGCGGTGCCCCGTCTCCACCGAGTGCCTCAAGTGGGCGCTGGAGACCGGGCAGGACGCTGGTGTCTGGGGTGGGATGAGCGAGGAGGAGCGGCGCGCCGTCAAGCGCCGCGGCGGCCTTCGGGTCCGCGCACACTCGCTCTGAGCACCGCACACCGCAACGCCTCACCGAAAACGTAGAAAGCCCCGAGCGCCGCTGCTCCGGGGCTTTTACGTTGTCCGGACCCCGACGGCCACCGGCGCCCCGCCGGCCATGATCGCTCGACTTGCCAGGCACCTGTGCGAATGCGCGTTCAAGATACGCACACCTGCCGGGCAAGTCGGATGATCTTGATGCGAGAGGGCTGCCGCGGGGCTGTGAGCAGGCGCTTACGGCTGGTGAACGGGCGCGCGAACCGGCTCAGACGGTCAGTAGAGCGCGTTGCGGCGTGACCGCGTCCACGCGTTGCAGGACGAGCCGAACGAGCTCTCTCGACGCCCCCAGGGGGGCTGCCGCCCCGATCGCGCCCGCGGCGCGGGCGTCGGCGAGCACGGCCTCGTGCAGCCGGCCCGGCGCGAGGAAGTACGACGCCACCGCCACCCGGCGCGCTCCGCGGGCCCGCAGCGCCGCGACGGCCTCGCCACCGGTGGGCGCGGCCGCGCTCGCGTACGCCGCGACACACGGCACGCCCAGCCGCAGGGTGAGCGCCCCGGCGACCTCGTCGACCATGGCCCGGCCCGACGCCACACTGGTGCCGGCCGCGGCGAGCACGACCGCGTCGTATCCGGTCACCGACTCGTGCAGCCGCCGGACCAGCCCGGCCAGCAGCGGCTCGGACACCTCGCCCAGGGTGTCGGAGATCGCGCAGTCGAACCCGGCGACCTGGGCGGGCAGGTCCACCCGGCCGTGGTAGGCCCGGGTGAGCAGCAGCGGGACCACCACGGGCGCGGGCTCCCCCGCCGCCCGCAGCGCGCCCAGCACGTCGGCCGGGCGCGGGTCGGCCAGCTCCAGGAACGCCACCCGCACGTCGAGCCCCGGGCGCGCGGCGGCGACGGCACGGGCCAGCGCCCGCGTCGCCGCCTGCGCCCGCGGGTCGCGGGAGCCGTGCGCGACCAGCACCACGGGCGCCGCGGCGCGGGCCTGCGGATCAGGCCGCATGCAGACCGCACTCGGTCTTGTCGAACATGGCCCAGCGGCCGGCGCGGGCGTCCTCGCCGGGCTGGATGCGCCGGGTGCAGGGCCAGCAGCCGACCGAGCCGTACCCGGAGTTCAGCAGCTGGTTGACCGGGATGTCGTAGCGGGCGATGTACTGGTCGACCTCGGCCTGGGTCCAGGTGGCCAGCGGGTTGACCTTCACCTTGCCGCGGGCCTGCTCGAAGTGCACCACCGGGGTGTTGGCGCGGGTCGGCGACTCGTCGCGGCGCAGGCCGGCCGCCCACGCGTCATATCCGGCCAGCGCGTCCTCCAGTGGCTTCACCTTGCGCAGGTAGCAGCACGAGTCGGGGTCCCGGGAGTAGAGCCGCGGGCCGAAGCGCTCGTCCTGCTCCTCGACGGTGAGCTCGGGCCGCACCGTCACCACGGTCACCGGGATGGTGCGGGTGACCTGGTCGCGCACCCGCAGCGTCTCCGGGAAGTGCAGACCGGTGTCGAGGAAGACCACCTCCACACCGGGCACCACGCGGGAGGCCACGTGGGCCAGCACCGCGTCGGCCATGGAGCTGGTGACGCAGAAGCGGGGCCCGAACGTCTCGGCGGCCCAGCCGATGATCTCTTCGGCCGGCGCGCCCTCCAGCTCGGTCCCGGCGCGGGCGGCCAGATCCATCAGCTCGGCGGTGGAACGTCGCACGTCCACGGTCATGGCGTCACCCTCCCCAGCAGTCCGATCATCTTCAGCGCGAAAACCCTGCGGCATGCTCGGCACTCCCACTGCCCGTGTGTGCTGGCGGGCTCTGCGTCCTCGGTCTCGGGACCCGCGTGCGGCCGGAGGAAGGCCTCCTCACCGCAGAACGGGCAGTAGTACGGCACCGCGCGTTGCGCGCCTTCACTCATGACTACGCCCCCGCCTCATCGCAGTTCCTCCTCGTCCACCCGCAGCACCCACTCCGCGAACGGCTCGGTGGCGTCCTTGCGGCCGTCGAGGTAGCGGCGGGCGAGGCGCTCGGCGTACTCCGGCAGCTCCGCGGCGGTGGTCTTGAGGCCGCGCAGTTTGCGGCCGAAGTTCGGGTTCTGTCCCTGCGCCATGCTCAGACCGCCGCCCAGGTGCACCTGGAAGCCCTCGACCATCTCGCCGTCGGGCCCCGGGACGAGCTGACCCTTGAGGCCGATGTCGGCGACCTGGGTGCGGGCGCAGGCGTTCGGGCAGCCGTTGACGTTGATCGAGATCGAGCCGTCGATCCGGCCGATGGTGCGCTCCAGGTGCTCGATGGTGCGCGCCGCGGTCGCCTTGGTCTCGACGATGGCGAGCTTGCAGTACTCGATGCCGGTGCAGGCCATGGTGTCGCGCCGCCACGACGACGGCCGGGCCTGCAGGCCCACCGCGTCCAGCGCCGCGATCAGCGACTCGACCTTGTCCTCGGCGACATCGAGCACCAGCAGCTTCTGGTACGGCGTGAGCCGCACCCGGCCCGAGCCGTGCGCCTGCGCGATGTCGGCGACCTGCGCCAGCACCGTGCCGCTGACCCGGCCCGCGACAGCCGCCGCGCCGACGTAGAACTTCCCGTCGCGCTGGCGGTGCACGCCGATGTGGTCGATCGGGTGCTCGGGCAGCACCGGCGCCGGCCCGTCGATCAGCTTGCGGCCGAGGAACTCGTCCTCCAGGATCTGCCGGAACTTCGCCACGCCCCAGTCGGCGACCAGGAACTTGATCCGGGCGCGGGCGCGCAGCCGACGGTAGCCGTAGTCGCGGAACAGGCGCGCGACGGCGGCGTACACCTCGGCGACCTCGCCCAGCGGCACCCACGTGCCCAGGCGCTGGGCGAGCATCGGGTTGGTGGACAGGCCGCCGCCGACCCACAGGTCGAAGCCGGGCCCGTGCTCCGGGTGCTCGACGCCGAGGAACGCGATGTCGTTGGCCTCGTACGGCACGTCGGCCAGCCAGGACACCACGGACTTGAACTTGCGGGGCAGATTGGACAGCGCCGGGTCGCCGATGTACTTCTCGACGATCTCGTCGATGGCGGGCGTCGCGTCGAGGACCTCGTGCTCGCTGATCCCGGCGACCGGGCTGCCGAGCACGACGCGCGGGGTGTCGCCGCAGGCCTCCGTGGTGGACAGGCCGACCGCCTCGATCTCGCGCCAGATCGCCGGCACGTCCTCGACCCGCACCCAGTGCAGCTGGATGTTCTGCCGGTCGGTGATGTCGGCGGTGTCGCGGCCGTACTTGCTGGACACGTTCGCGATCGCGCGCAGCTGGGCGAGGTCGAGCTGGCCGCCGTCGATGCGGATGCGCAGCATGAAGTACTCGTCGTCGAGCTCGTGCGGCTCCAGCACCGCGGTGCGGCCGCCGTCGATCCCGGGCTTGCGCTGGGTGTACAGCCCCCACCAGCGCATCCGGCCGCGCAGGTCGGCCGGGTCGATCGAGGCGAAACCGCGGTGGGCGTAGATGTTCTCGATCCGCGCGCGCACGTTCAGGCCGTTGTCGTCCTTCTTCGTGCGCTCGTTCGGGTTGAGGGGCTCGCGGTGCCCGAGCGCCCACTGCCCTTCACCACGCGGTTTGCGCGCGGCCCGGCCCGGGGTGGCGGCTGGCGTGCTTGCTGCCATCGCAGCGTCCTCCTGTAAGTCCAGTGAGCGAGGACGCGCCTATGCGCCAGAACCGCGGATCAGCGGTCGAGATTCAAAGAAATGAATGCTCCCGGCGCGTATGCGCGCCCGGGTTTCGAAAAAACGGACGGGCGCAGTCAGCCAGCCGGACAGATGGCGCTGCGCACGCGGCCGAAATCGATGTGGCGGCGGGCGGTGAGCCCGAGCCCCATCAAGCGGCGGCTGGCAGCGGCGGTCATGGTGTCACTTTCTCACGGCGGGCGGGCCCGTGCCAATCACCGGTCGCGTTGCATCCCACATATTGACGCGAGGGTGACGCAGATCGCTCTTTGTTAAAACCGGGACTACCTGTCGCGTTTCGCCAGCGGCACGAACAGCAGGGCCTCCGTGCCGCCGCCGTCCCGGTTGCGCAGTTCGATGGTGCCGCGCAGCTCACCGGTGGTCAGCGTACGGATGATCTGCAGGCCGAGCCGCTTGTTCGTGGTCGGGTTGAAGTCCTCGGGCAGGCCCCGGCCGTTGTCGGCGACGACGACGTGCAGTTCCCGCTTGGCGCGCTCGACGTGCACCACGACCTCCGCCCCGTCGGTGGCCTTGCCCTCCAGCGACTCGAAGCCGTGCTCGACGGCGTTGAGCAGCAGCTCGTTGAGCACCATGACCAGCGGCGTGGCGATCTCGGCGGGCAGCACGCCGAAGGTGCCCTCGCGGCGGGTGCGCACCGGCGACTCGGGCGAGGCGACCTCGGCGGCGGCGTTGGCGACCCGGTCCACGATGCCGTCGAACTCGACCGCCTCGTCGGCGGACATGGCCAGCGTCTCATGCACGAGCGCGATGGAGGCGACCCGGCGCACCGACTCCTCCAGCGCGGCCCGCGCCTCCGGGTGGTTGACCCGGCGGGCCTGCAGGCGCAGCAGCGCGGCGACGGTCTGCAGGTTGTTCTTCACCCGGTGGTGGATCTCCCGGATGGTGGCGTCCTTGGTGATCAGCGCGCGGTCCCGGCGCTTGACCTCGGTGATGTCGCGGACCAGCACCAGCGCGCCGATCGGCACGCCCGCCGGCATCAGCGGCAGCGCCCGGCTGAGCACGGTGGCGGTACGCGCCTCGATCTCCTTGCGCGGCGGGGCGTCTCCGCGCAGCGCGCCCAGGATGCGGTTGCTCGCTTCGGAACCCTCCAGCGGGTCCTCGGCCAGCCGGTTGAACAGCGCGGCCAGGTCCTCGCCCACCAGGTGCGCGGAGAAGCCGAGCCGCCGGATCGCGGACTGCGCGTTGGGCGAGGCGTAGGTGACCTTGCCGCTGCCGTCCAGCCGGATCAGGCCGTCGCCGACACGCGGGGCGGAGGTGGTCTCGCCCGGGTGGCGCACCGACGGGAAGGTGCCGTCGGCGATCATCTGGGCCAGGTCGTCGGCCGTGGTCAGGTAGTTCAGTTCCAGCTGGCTTGGCGTGCGCGCGGTGGACAGGTTGGTGTCGCGGCCCACCACGGCGATCACCTCGCCCGCCTCGCCGTCCTCGCCGCGCCTGCGGACCGGGATCGCCTCGTGCCGGGCGGGGGTGTCGCCGTACCAGACGGGGTCGCCCTCGCGCCAGATGCGGCCCTGCTCGCGCGCGACGCCCAGGTGGGCCACCTCCGCGCCGCTGGAGGTGCGCCCCACCTGGTCGTCCTGGTACGCCGTCGGCGCGGTGGTCGGCCGGACCTGCGCCACGCAGAGGAACGACTGGCCAGCGCCGGGATCGCCCTCGACCGGCACCCACAGCAGCAGGTCGGCGAAGGACAGGTCGGAGATCAACTGCCAGTCACCGGCGAGCCGGTGCAGGTGGTCGATGTCGACCGGGCCGAGCGAGGTGTGCTCCTCGACCAGTTCACGCAGCGTTGACACGCTGTCAGCCTCTCACGCCCGCTCACGCCGTCCCGGCGAACCCGCCCCGACCCACAAGATCGTCCGACTTGCCGGGCAGATGTGCGTATCTTGAACCGCGATACGCCCAGGTGCCAGGCAAGGCGGACGATCTTGAGCAGGTCACAGCGTGGCGGTGACCTTCTTCAGGCCGCGGGGGGCGTCGGGGTCCTCGCCGCGGGCCAGCGCCAGGGAGAGGGCGAGCTGCTGCAGCGGCAGGATCTCCAGCAGCGGGGCGTATCGCTCGTCGACGGCGGGCACGTTCAGCAGAGCCTTCGCACCCGGCACCGCCTCGGGGCCGACCGCGACCACGTCGGCGCGGCGCTCATCGAGGCGCGCGAGCACCTCGCGCATGGCCTGCCCGCCGAGCCCGGCGCCCACCATGGCCAGCACCGGCACGTCCGGGTCGGTCATCGCGAGCGGGCCGTGCAGCAGGTCCGCGCCGGAGAACGCCAGCGCGGGCAGGTACGAGGTCTCCATCAGCTTGAGCGCGGCCTCGCGGGCCGACGGGTAGGCGTAGCCCCGGCCGGTGGTCACCATGCGGGCCGCGAACCGGTAGCGCGCGGCCAGGTCGGTCGCGGTGGTGTCGGCCAGCGTGCGGGTGGCCAGCTTGGGCAGCTTGGCCAGCGCCGCGTGCTCGTCGGCGGGCAGCACGCCGTCGCCGGCGCGCACGCCCTCGATCAGCATCAGCAGCGCCATCAGCTCGGCGGTGTAGGTCTTGGTGGCCGCGACCGCGCGCTCGTGCCCGGCGGCGACGTCCACCGACAGTTCCGCGGTCTGCGCCAGCACCGACTCGGGGTTGTTGGTGACGGCGAGGGTGAGCGCGCCCGACTCTCGGGCGACCCGCAGCACCTCGGCCAGGTCGGGCGAGCCGCCGCTCTGCGAGACCCCGATGACCAGGGCGTGCGACAGGTCGGGGCGGGCGCCGAAGACCGTGATCGCGCTCGGCGAGGCCAGCCCGGCGGGCAGCCCGAGGCGGATCTCGGTGAGGTACGCGGCGTAGAGCGCGGCGTGGTCGGACGTGCCGCGCGCGGTGAACACCACGTGCTGCGGCCTGCGCTCCGCGATCACCTTCGCGACCTGCGCGATGGCGCCGGCGTGGGCCGGTTCCAGCAGCGTCGCGTACACCTCCGGCTGCTCGGCGATGTCGGCTGCCATTCCGGTGCCACGCTGGGCCATCTCTCTCTCCTACCACTTCGCCTGGAGTGCTGCGCGATATCGCGCGTTCCGTGCGCAGTCTTGCACGTTCATGACCGTGATAGCAACGCACTGCGCAGAAATGAGCAGGGGCACACAACTCGCCCGACCGGCTCTAGCCTGTCCGTGCCGGAACATGGCCCGTCCGGGCACAGCCGCCTCGCGCGGCGCGTGCCAGGGGACTCCCCACGCGTTCCGCGGACCGAGGGAGAGCACGTGGCTGACGGCGTCAACGACCCGCACCAGGAGGCGCTGGGCGAGCTCGCCCTGGCCACCCTGGCCCTCGAGGAGCACGACCTCGACCATGCGGTCAGCCACCTGTCCGTGGCCCTGGCCCACGAGCCCTGCCTGCCCGAGGCGCACGAGTTGCTGGCGAAACTGGCCGCTCGCTGCGACGACGGCGGCCTCGCGTTGTTCCGACCCGGTGAGCGCGCGCCGGTGGGCCGGGTCGTCGCGTTCGCCCATGTGCTGGCCCGGCACGGTGCGGAAGCCGACGCGCTCAGCCTGCTGGCCCAGGCGACGGTGCACGACCCGAGCCGACCGTGGGCGGACGTCAGCTGGGTGCAGGCCCTGGACGCCGCACGGATCACCGCCGACCGCCTGGTGCGGGTGCTGCTCGCGGTGCTGGGCGCGCTGCCCGACCCGGCGCCCGCGCCGATCGCCGCCGCCACCCGGCCCTACCTGCACCTCGCCGAGCGGGCGCTGGCCGCGTACCCGCAGGAGGCGCTGCTGCACGGAGCGGCTTCCGGGGTGGCCCGGCGGCTGCGCGAGGTGCCCCTGGCGCTGCGCTGGGCCCAGCGCGGGGTGGAGCTGGAGTCGAGCAAACTCACCGAGATGTGGTGGGGCAACGCGCTGCGCGCCGACGGCCGGCTGGCCGCCGCGGTGCAGGCGATGCGCGCGGCCCAGCGGCACGACCCCGACGACCTGTCGGTCACCTCGGACCTCGCGCTGTGGCTCACCGAACTCGGCCACACCGCGGAGGCGCTGGAGCTGATCGAGCAGGCGCTGGCCAAGAACCCCTCGTACGACTGCGCCGTGCACACCGCGCACCGCCTGCGCTTCCAGTCCGACGGCGACCCGGACCACCTGGTGGCGCTCGCCGACTTCATGCGCACCACCACCGACGCCAGCCACGAGCACCACGACCTGCAGCACTGCTGCGCCGGGCTGCCCTGGCTGGGCTACGTGCCGGCGGCCGCCGAGCCGTACGTCGACGTGCTGCGCCAGACCACCGACGAGGAGCGGTCGCACCGCGGAGAGCTGGGCATGTCCACGATGGGCTCGCCCAGCGCGCTCGCTCTGCTGCGGCGCGCCTGGCCTGGCGTGGCGGTCGCGGCGGGTGAGCCGGGCCCGCCGGACCCGCGGTTGGCGCTGCGGCCGGGGGTACGCCTCTGGGACTTCGACGGCACCCGCCCGTCGGCCGCGCTGGACCCGCCGAACCCGCACGCCGGCCGCGAACTCGCCGCGATGCTGCCGCTGGGCTGGGCCGCCCCGCCGGTGGCGTACGACATGGCGGTGCGGCTGTCCGGGGTGCCGGTCGACGAGCTGCTCGCCGCGCTGGTGCACCCGCCGACCCCGACCGTCGAGACGGACCGCGATCGGGTGTCGGTGCCGGAACGGCAGCTGCAGGCGTGGGCGTGCCTCGGCCTGCTGCACCACCGCACCGCCGAGCCGTGGGCGACCTCGACCCGGCGGCGGCTGCTGGTGGAGATCGCCTTCGGGGCCGAGGACTGGACCACCGAGGCGGCCCTCTACGCGCTGGTCGCCGCCGCCTGGGTGGACCCGGCCTGCCGTGCCGACGTCGCCGACCTGCTCGCGGCGCGCCTGCGGGCCGTGCTCGACGCCCGGCGCACCCGTGTGGTGCCGGTCGCCGTGTCCGTGGCCCAGCTGGCGTTCATCACGCCCGGCATGCCCGCCGCGGTCCGCACGCTCGCCCGGGAGCTGGCCGAGGACCGCTGGCCGGCGTCTGCGGCCTACGAGCCCGGCACTGCCGCGGCACCGCCGCGCCCGCGACGCTCCTGGCTCGGGCGGCTGCTCGGCCGCGAATGAGGGCAGCGGGGCCAGCGGGCCGCCGCGAGCCCCTGAACGGGTGAGGCCCCGTCCCGGCTGCCGAAACAGCGGGGACGGGGCCTCACCCGGCGCGGGCGGGTCGACTCAGGCTCGGTGCCGACCGGACACGCGCGGGCTGATCAGTCGACGGCCACCAGCGGGCGGGGAGCCTGCTCGGTTGCGCCGTCCGCCGGCTCGGAGCCGCGCAGCGGCACCTCCTTGACGAACCAGGCCGCCACGGGGACCAGGATCGCGAAGCCCAGGGCCCACCAGAACAGGCCCGAGGTGGCGTACGCGATGCCGTGCAGCACCGCCGCCTTGACCGGCTCGGGCAGCAGCTCCAGCTTGTCCGGCTGCAGACCGCCCACGTCCAGCGACATGCCGCCGGCCGGGCTGCCCGCCGGCATCGCGCCGGACAGGTCGTCCTTGAGCCGGTTGACGAAGACCGCGCCGAAGATCGAGACACCGAACGAGCCGCCGATGGAGCGCACGAACGTCGCGGTCGAACTGGAGACGCCCAGGTCCTTCTGCTCCACGCTGTTCTGCGCGATCAGCATGGTGGTCTGCATCAGGAAGCCCATGCCCACACCCAGCACGACCATGTAGATCGAGGACTCGGTGATGCTGGTGTCCACGTCCAGGCGGGTCAGCAGGAACATCGCCAGCGCCAGCGTGACGCCACCGATGATCGGGAACATCCGGTACTTGCCGGTCTTGGTGATCGTGCGGCCGGCGACGACCGAGGTGACCATCATGCCCAGCATCATCGGCAGCAGGAGCAGGCCGCTGTTGGTGGCCGACGCGCCCTGCACGGTCTGGATGTAGAGCGGCAGGAAGGAGATCGCGCCGAACATCGCGAAGCCGACCATGAAGCCGATGATCGAGACCAGGCTGAAGTTGCGGTTGCGGAAGATGCCCAGCGGCAGGATCGGCTCGGCGACCCGGGTCTGCGTCCACAGGAACAGCGCGATCATCACCACGCCCACGGCGGCCATGCCGAGGATCGCCTTGGAGTCCCAGGCGTACTTGTTGCCGCCCCAGGTGGTGATCAGCACGAGCGCGGTCACGCCGACGCTCAGCAGGGCCGCGCCCAGCCAGTCGATGCGGTGCTCGGTCCGGTACTTCGGCAGGTGCAGCGTGCTGGCCAGCACGAACAGCGCGATGCCGCCGATCGGCAGGTTCACGTAGAAGGCCCAGCGCCAGTCGGCGTGGTCGGTGATGAGGCCGCCGATGAGCGGCCCGCCGACCATCGCGATCGCCATGATCGCGGCCATCATGCCCTGGTACTTGCCACGCTCGCGCGGGGGCACGAGGTCGCCGATGATCGCCATCGCGCCGACCATCAGACCGCCGCCGCCGAGGCCCTGCAGGGCACGGAAGGCGATGAGCTGGTTCATGCCCGACGCGGGGTCGATCTCACCGGCCGCGCCGGACAGCGCCGAGCCGATGAGGAAGATCACGATCGAGACCAGGAAGATGGTCTTGCGGCCGTACAGGTCGCCCAGCTTGCCCCAGATCGGGGTCGAGATCGTGGTGCCCAGCACGTACGCCGTGACCACCCACGACAGCTTGTCGAGGCCGCCCAGTTCGCCGACGATGCGGGGCATGGCGGTGCCCACGATCATGTTGTCGAGCATCGCCAGCAGGATGGCCAGCATGAGGCCGGGCAGCACCACCCGGAGATTCGGTTTGGGGATGTCAGGGGAGGACGTGGCGTCCTGCACTGTGGTCACGGGGGGCTCCACTCGTTCACCGGTACGCTTACTTGCCGCCCGGCTAGAATATTTACTAGCCGTACGGTAAGTTCCCTACTTGCCGGCCGTCAAGTTAGTTAGCACGACCGGATGACAGTGTGGTCGACGTAACACGGAGCAGTGATGAACGAGCCCGCAGCGAGCCGTGCCGAGCCCCGGCCGGACACCCGCGCCCGCATCCAGACCGTCGCTCTCGACCTGTTCACCGAGCAGGGCTACGACGCCACCTCGCTGCGCGAGATCGCGGAGCGGCTCGGGGTGACCAAGGCCGCCCTCTACTACCACTTCAAGAGCAAAGAGGAGATCGTCGACAGCTTCAGCGCCGACCAGCTGGAGAAGCTCGACCGAATCGTGGAGTGGGCCCGCAGCCAACCGGACACCAGTTCGCCGGAGTTCCGGCGCGAGCTGCTGCAGCGCTACGCCGACGACCTCTACACCGGCCGGTACTCCAAGGTGATGCAGTTCTTCCACCAGAACCAGCCGGCCTTCAAGAACGCGCCGGCCGGCGCGAAGATGCGCCAGGCCATGATGGACATCATCGGCCTGCTCGTGGAGCACGAGTCGACGCCGACCGCGAAGCTGCGCGCGGGCATGGCCGTGCTCGCCATCAACACCAGCTGGTTCCTGCTGCGCGACACCGAGATCAGCGACGAGGAACGGCGCGAGGCGGCCATGGAGGTCGCGTTCGACCTGCTCCGCTAGGCCAGCGGGTAGCGCAGGCCGAGCAGGGTGACCTCGGGCAGGGGCGACCAGTCCAGCTCAGGGGCGCGTTCGAACCCCATTCGGGCGTACAGGCGGCGCGCGTCGGCGGCGAAGTCGCGTACGCAGATGACGACACTGCGGCAGCCCAGCTCCCCGGCCCGGGTCAGGCACGCCCGTGCCAGGGCCTCGCCCACGCCACGACCCTGGGCCTGCGGCGACACGGCGAGCATCCGGAACTCGGCCTCGCCGTCGGTGGCCAGTTCGGCCAGCGGGCTGCCCGGCAGCACGAAGGTGACCGAGCCCAGCACCGCTCCGGTGGCCTCGTCTACGGCGACCAGCACCTCGCCGCCGGCCGCGCGGGCGGCCACGTCCCGCAGGTGCGGCTCGTACGGATGGTCCTGCCTGGTCTGCCCGTCGCCACGGTATGCGGCGACGGACAGCGCGCCGATCGCGTCATGGTCGGCGGGCGTGGCCGGGCGGACGTGGATCTCGGTCATGCCCGGTGACGGTACTACTCGATCACGGCGATGAGGTCGCCCTCCTGGACGACGTCGCCCTCGTTGACGGCGATCTTGGAGACCACGCCGTCGGCTTCCACGATGACCGGGATCTCCATCTTCATCGACTCGAGGATGACCAGGGTGTCGCCCTCGGACACCTCGTCTCCGGCGGACGCCACGACCTTCCACACGTTGGCCACCATCTCGGCCTTGATCTCCTCGGCCATCGCCGGCCCCTTCCCTTGGATCGCAAGCAGGACGAGTCGTATCCAATCACGGAGCGCCTGGCGAGCGCCGTTCAACCTGAGCATAGGATTCGAGCTGCGTTACCGCCGACGGAAGGGGTGTGACCATGGGCAAGAAGGCCCGCAAGAAGAAGGCTCGCAAGGGCTCGAAGGCCAACCACGGCAAGCGACCCAACGCCTAAACACGTTGCCGGAGTGCACGCCGGGGCGGATCATTTCCCGCCGTGCACTCCGCCCTCACGCTCACCCCGGCCCAGCTGCCCGACCTGCTCCTGCACGTCGCGGTGGTCCGGCCCGTCTTCGTGTGGGGAGCGCCCGGCATCGGCAAGAGCTCGCTGGTCCGCGCCTTCGCCGACTCGCTCGGCCTGCCCTGCGTCACGCTCGTCGGCACCCAGCTGGCCGCCGAGGACCTGATCGGCGTTCCGGAGCTGCGCGACGGCCGTAGCCGCTTCGCGCCGCCGGAGTCCATCGCCCGCGCTGAGCCGTACTGCCTCTTCCTCGACGAGCTCAACGCCTCCAGCCCCGACGTGCAGAAGGCGTTCTACTCGCTGATCCTCGACCGCCGCATCGGCGAGTACGAGCTGCCCGCGGGCTCGATCGTGATCGGCGCGGGCAACCGCGCCACCGACAACGCGCTTGCCCGCCCGATGGCGTCCGCCCTGGTCAACCGCCTGCTGCACCTGCACCTGCGGGCGTCGGCGGTGGACTGGTTGGACTGGGCGGCCGGCGCGGGCATCCACCCGTGGGTGCTCGACTACCTCACCCAGCGCCCCGATCAGCTGTGGGTCCAGCCGCCGAAGACCGAGGAGCCGTTCTCCACCCCGCGCGCCTGGCACATGCTGTCCGACGCGCTGCACTCCTACGGCGAGGACATCGTCGAGGACACGCTGCGCCTGCTCGCGGGCGGCACGCTCACCCCGGCGCACGCGTCGGGCTTCTGCGCGTACGTCAAGACGGTGCGCCACCGCTACGGCCTGGACGCGATCGTGCGCGGCGACGCCTCCTGGCCGCGCGCCGCGACCGACCGCGACCTGCTGTTCTTCTTCGCCGAGGCGTTCCGGGCCCGGCTGATCCGGGACCTGCCGGACAGCCGCGAGCACGCGAGCCGGGCCGTGCGCGAGTTCGCGCTGCGGGCCAAGGGCCTGCTGGTCGAGCTGGCCGAGATCTCGCTGGAGTGCGCGCAGCTCGTGGTCGCCACCGACGACGAGGGCCGCCCGGTGCTGCCCGCCTGGTTCCTGGTGGAGGTGACCCGCGACCTGCCGCGCCTGGTCGCGGCCCGCACGTGACCGGCCCCGCCCGCCCGGACGGGGCCCGGCCGCACGGTCATCGAAGGGGTCCGGCATGAGCCGCGGTCGCGGCGCGTCGCGCAAGGACCCGCGCCGGGAGGCGTTCGACGGTGCCGCCCGCGCCGTCTTCCAGCAGCGCATGTTCCAGACCATGAACGACGTCGTGTACGACGGCCGGTCGCTGGTCACCTGGTGGACCGAGGACGATGAGCTGAGCCGCGCCCGCGGCTGGGCCCGGGTGCGGGCGGACGGCCGGATCACCGTCAACCGCCACGCGCCCGCCGAGCCGGCGGAGTGGATGTGGGTGCTCGCGCACTGCGCGCTGCACCTCGGCTTCGGGCACCTGGAGCCGGGCCGGGCCGCCGACCACGCCGCGCAGGCCGCGGCGTGCCTGGTGGTGACCCGGTTCCAGCAGCAGCTGCGGATCGGCGTGCCGCCGTTCCCGGTGCCCGCCGAGCTGCCCGGCACCGACGAGGAGCGGCTGGCCGCGCTGTGGCGCGACACCGGTGTGCCCGCCGAGTACGCCACGCTGGGCTGCGGCGGCGCGGCCTCCGATCAGGACCTGGACTACGCCCCGGAGCCGCCGCGCGGGCGCTGGGCGCGGCAGGCCGCCGCCACCACGGCTCCCCCGCCGACCTGGCCGGAGCTGTTCGCGGTCGGGCTGGCCGCCGCCGCGACCGAGGCCGTCGAGGAGGCCGGGCAGCACCGGCCGCGCACCGACGGCGAGCTGCCGCCCGACCACCCGTGGGAGCAGGCCCGGCGCTGGTTCGTGTCGTCGTACCCGCTGCTCGGGGCCTTGGCCGCCGGGTTCAAGATCGTCGCCGATGCGGAGTTGGCGCGGACCTGGCAGATCTCCGTCGCCGCCGTCGACGCCGCGGCCGGCGAGATCTACGTGAACCCGCTGCGGCGCTTGTCCGGCCCGGAGCGCCGGTTCGTGCTCGCGCACGAGATGCTGCACGCCGCGCTGCGCCACGGGCAGCGCGTCGGTCCCCGCGACCCGTACCTGTGGAACGTCGCCGCGGACTACGTCATCAACGGCTGGCTGGTGCAGATGGGCGTCGGCGAACTGCCCGATGACGTGCTCTACGACCCGGCGCTCAAGGACCACTCCGCCGAGGAGGTGTACGACCTGATCACCGGCAACCTGCGCCGCTACCGCAAGCTGGCCACGCTGCGCGGGCGCGGGCTCGGCGACATGCTCGACCGGCCGATCCCCGGAGTGGGCGAGGCCCGGCGGGCGGGCGACGTCGACGACTTCTGCCGCCGGGCGCTGCTCGGCGGGCTGGCCCACCACGAGCGGAGCGGCCGGGGTCTGCTGCCGGCCGGCCTGGTCGCCGAGATCAGGGTCCTGGACCACCCGCCGCCGCCCTGGGACGTGCAACTGGCACAGTGGTTCGACCGCTACTTCACGCCGCTGGAGCCGACCCGCTCGTACGCCCGCGCCTCGCGCCGCCAGGCCGCGACCCCGGACATCCCGCGGCCCGGCCGGGCCCGGCCGGAGCTGGTCGAGCGGCAGCGCACCTTCGGCGTGGTCCTGGACACCTCGGGCTCGATGAGCAGCGAGCTGATGGGCCGGGCGCTGGGGGCGATCGCGGCGTACGCGCTGGCTCGCGACGTGCCCGCGGCACGGGTGGTGTTCTGCGACGCGGCCGCCTACGACGCGGGCTACCTGCCGGTCGAGGACATCGCAGGCCGGGTGAAGGTGCGCGGGCGCGGCGGCACCGAGCTGCAGCCCGGCATCCGGCTACTGGAGCGGGCCGAGGACTTCCCCGCCGACGGCCCGATCCTGATCATCACCGACGGCGAGTGCGACGTGCTGCGGGTGCGCCGCGAGCACGCGTACCTGATGCCCGAGCGGGCCCGGCTGCCGTTCACCCCGCGCGGCGAGGTGTTCCGGCTGCGCTGACGCCTTCTCCAGACATGATCGAAGCTCCGTCCACGCGAGGCGGACGGAGCTTCGACACGTGAAGGGAGCCGGTCAGCCCAGCTCGCGGGTGACCTCGACCTCGACCACGAGCTCGGAGAGCTTGGCCCGGAGCCGGTCCTTCAGCTCCGCGGGCGCCTGCTCCTGCCCGCAGCACCGGTTCACCAGCGCCTTGACCTCCTGCTCGATGCCGTACTCGCGCAGGCACGGCGAGCACTCGTCGAGATGCTGCTTGATCAGCGAACGCCGGTCGTCGGAGCATTCGAGGTCGAGGTAGAGGTATACCTCGGTGAGCACCTCGCGGCAGTCGCCGTCCTCGTGTTCCGTCGTCATGACGCCTCCCGAGCGCTGGTCGTGCCCGAGAACCCGCGCTCCGCCGCATAGCCCTCCAGGAGCTTGCGCAGGTTGCGCCGGCCGCGGTGCAGCCTGGACATCACGGTGCCGATCGGCGTGTTCATGATGTCCGCGATCTCCTTGTAGGAGAAGCCTTCCACGTCGGCGAGGTACACCGCCAACCGGAACTCCTCCGGCAACGACTGCAGCGCGTCCTTGACGTCGCTGTCGGGCAGCCGGTCGAGCGCCTCGGTCTCGGCCGAGCGCAGGCCCGAGGAGGTGTGCGACTCCGCCTCGGCCAGCTGCCAGTCGGTGATCTCGTCCGTCGGCGCCTGGATGGGCTGCCGTTGCCTCTTGCGGTACGAGTTGATGAAGGTGTTGGTGAGGATGCGGTAGAGCCACGCCTTGAGGTTCGTGCCGTCCTCGAACTGGTGGAACGCGGCGTACGCCTTCAGGAACGTCTCCTGGAGCAGGTCCTCGGCGTCGGCCGGGTTACGCGTCATCCGCAGTGCGGCCGCGTAGAGCTGGTCGAGGAAGGGCATCGCGTCCCGCTCGAAGCGGGAACGACGCTCTTCGACGCTGTCGGTGCTGGTCAACCGCGAGACCACCCTCGGAGTACGCTCTTGCCGCGGCTCCTTGACAGCGGACCGCAGCGCTGAGGCTGACTCTACCGATGCCAGGTGCACCCGCGGGGCGGGCACCGCGGTAATACCCGATGCGGCGTCGTCGTCCAGTGTCGCCGGCCACGCGGGAGCCGACAGCAGCCGCTCCACGGTCTTCAGCACCGGATCGTCGCCCGACCGCGTCAGGCAGCGCGTTCCCGTCCGCACCATGGATCCACCTCTCGCCGGGGCCGCAAGCTTCCGGCCCACCCGCGGTCTGTAACGCCACGCGACGGCTGTCGCATTCCGCGGGACGACCCGGGCAGTGGCGACCGTCACTCCGGCTCGCCGCTACCGCGCCCAGCCACGGGCGTGCAGCCACCCGAGCACGGCGAGGCCGACGGTCTCCGGCGCTTTGCGCAGGTCGTGCCGCTCCCCTTCGAGAACAACGACCTCGACCCCGGGTGCGGCGTCGGGCACGCCGAACGGATCCGCCGAACCGTTGACGACCAGCGTCGGCAGCCCCGTACCCAGCTCCTCGGCCCGGCTGCGCTCCGGCTTGCCCGGCGGGTGCAGCGGAAACGCCAGCGTCACGATGCCGGCCGCGCCGACCGCACCGGCGGTGCGGCAGGCGACCCGCGCCCCGCTGGACCGGCCGCCGACGATCAGCGGCAGTCCGGGGAAACGCTCGGTGAGCCCGTCCACGACCGTCCGCCACGCCTCGTCGAGATGTCCCGCCGGGGCGGGCGCACGCCGCCCGGCCACCCGATACGGCTGGGTGACCAGCGCCACCACCAGCCCGGCGGCGACCGCGGCGTCGTGCACGGCGGTCAGATCGAGCGCGTCCACGCTCCCCCCGGCCCCGTGCCCGAGCACCAGCAGCGCGATCGGAGCACCGTCCCCCGCCCGCTTTCCGGCCCGTCCACCGGACGGCCCGGCCATCTCACCGGGCATCGTGACAGCAACCTGTGCCGGGCCGCGCCCGGTCTCGACCGTTTCCGGCACGCCTCGCATACCGCGATCATGCCGCCCGCCCACCGATCCCCCCGCCCGCCGCACCCCACCCCGCGTCGATCATGAACTTACGGACGTGTTGACCGGCGTGTCACCACCCCGGCACCGTGATCGTCCGGCTGATCCGGTGATCACGGTCGCAAGGTGGTGACACGCCGTCGAACACGTCCATAGGTTCATGATCAACCGCACGGGGTGCGGTGGGTGGTCAGGCCGCGTGGGCGGGTTCTCGGGTCAGGAGAAGGGCGTTGTCGCGGTCGGCTTCGCCCAGGGTGCAGAGGGCGAGTTCGGCGCGGGACTGGGTGGGGATGCGCGGCAGTTGCCGTGCCACCCCGGGCGCCCGCTGCGGCGGGGCGAGCTGCCCGGCCGAGACCACCAGGTCCGGCTGGGGCCCGTACGCCGTGTAGGGCAGTTCCTCCGGCTGTTCCTCGGTGCGCCAGGCGACCAGCATGGCCCGCCGCTCACGTGCGGTCGTGCCACCCCAGACACCGTGGCAGTCGCCGACACTGAGCGCCCAGGCCAGGCAGGCCCCCGACACCGGGCACCTGCCGCACAGCTGGACGGCCGTGTCGGCCGGCTCCAGCGGCGCCGGAAAGAACGTCTCCGGATCGACGGCCTGGCAGGCTCCTCTGGTCCGCCAGGCGTTGTCATGCCGCTCCCGCACGGCCCGCACCAAGCGCGGGTCCCTGCGAGCAGCGGCGACTTCATGCGGGCGTGGAATACGCGCGCGGGTCATCCACCCACCTCCCCCGTGGGTCGGTCCCCCCGCCCCCGGCGGGAGGATCCGGCTCAGACAGACGGTGACGCGCGGCACTGCCGCTTACCACCGACGCTGCGTTTTACCGCACGGTAGAAGGACGGGGCAAGGGTTTACCCGAAAACCGGTGACACAAACTGGAACGATCCAGCGCAAAATCAGAACAGGCCAGCCTGAACGTCAGGCTCCGCGAGCCGCACCGTCAATTCAGGACCATCATTGCGTACGTTGCCGACGGCCGGACCCACGGGGCGGATCTCCAGACCGGACAGGTAGCCGGGCGCCGGGGGCGCGAGCAGTTCCGGGTCGGCCGGGCCCTGCAACCAGGCCGCCCACAGCTCCGGCTCCAGCAGCAGCGGCATCCGGTCGTGCACCCGGGCCAGCTCGCCCTGCGCCGCCGTGGTGACGATGGTGCAGCTCAAGCCGAACCTCGACGCCGTCCACAGGCCCGCGAAGGCCAGCCCCCCAGCCGGGTCGGTCATGTAGTAGGCCTGCTTGCCGCTGTCGGTGCGGACCCACTCGTACCAGCCGTCGGCGGGCACGATGCACCGCTTGCCGGCGAACGAGGGCGCGAACACCCGCGAGGTGGCGAGCGTCTCCGCCCGCGCATTGATCATTTTGAGGCCGGTGCGCGGGTCGTCCGCCCAAGGCGGCACCAGGCCCCACCGCGCCAGGCTCAGCACTCGGGCGTCGCGCGCCGCGTCGACGCGCACGATCGGGGCCGGGTCGGTGGGCGCGAGGTTGTAGTCGGGGGCCAGCGATTCGGCGGTCTCGTCCTCGGCCCCGAACAGCCGGGTCAGATCCGCCGCCGTACGTGTCGTCGCGTACCGCCCACACATGCCGCTCACCTTACGCCAGCGGTTATCAGGCAGACTGTGAGCGTAAGCGAACGCAGGGAGCGAACCGTGCGCGGCCGAGAAGCCGCCGAAGAAGCGCAGCGAGGAGAAGGCGTGAGCAGAGCACTCGTGCCCTGGACCGCACCGACCGCCGTCGATGCGACGGATGCCGTCGTGCGGCTGCCGGGTTCGAAGTCCATCACCGCCCGGGCACTCGTGCTGTCCGCGCTCGGCATGGGGCCGTCGACGCTGCTGGCCCCGCTGCGCGCCCGGGACACCGAGCTGATGGCGGCCGGGCTGCGGGCGCTGGGCGCGCACGTGTCCACCTCCGACGACGAACGCTGGGAGATCCGGCCCCGGCCGCCGGTCGGGCCCGCCCACGTCGACGTCGGCCTGGCCGGCACGGTGATGCGCTTCCTGCCGCCGGTGGCGACGCTCGCCAACGGTCCGGTCACCTTCGACGGCGACCCGCGCGCCCGGCAGCGACCGCTCGGTCCGCTGCTCAAGGCGCTGCGTGAGCTGGGCGCGACGATCGAGGCGTCGAGCATCGACGGCCTGCCGCTGACCGTGCACGGCAAGGGCGGCCTGCGCGGCGGCGACGTCGCCGTCGACGCCTCGCTGTCCAGCCAGCTCATCTCCGGCCTGCTGCTGGCCGCGGCCGACTTCGACGAGGGCATCACGGTGCGCCACACCGGCGACAACCCCGTGCCCAGTGCACCGCACCTGCGGATGACGGTGCAGATGCTGCGCGCCGCGGGCGCGGCGGTGGACGACTCGGTCCGCGACGTCTGGCATGTGGCGCCGGGCCGGCTGTCCGGCCGGGCCTGGCAGATCGAGCCGGACCTGTCCGGCGCGGCCCCGTTCTTCGGCGCGGCGCTGGTCACCGGCGGCAGCGTCACCCTGGCCGGCTGGCCGCGCAGCAGCGTGCAGCCGGTGGACAAGGTCCGGCAGCTGCTCGGCGCGCTGGGCGGCACGGTCGCCCTCTCCGAGCACGGCCTCACCGTGACCGGCACGGGGACCATCAAGGGCATCGACGCCGACCTGTCCGACGTGGGCGAGCTGACCCCGGTCGTCGCCGCGCTGGCCGCGCTGGCCGACGGCCCGTCGACGCTGCGCGGCGTCGGGCACATCCGCACCCACGAGACCGACCGGCTGGCCGCGCTGGCCCGCGAGCTGACCGCGCTCGGCGCGCGGGTCGAGGAGACGGCGGACGGCCTGGCCATCACGCCCGGCCCGCTGACCGGCACGGTCTTCGAGACCTACGACGACCACCGGATGGCGCACGCCGCCGCCGTGATCGGCCTGCGGGTGCCCGGCGTGCGGCTCACCGACGTGGCGTGTACGTCCAAGACGCTGCCCGAATTCCCGTCACTATGGAGCGCGGTGGTCGCGGGAAGATGAGAGGCCGGCGGTGAAGAAGAAGCGGGAGTACGACGAGGACGACGTGAAGGTGCGGGCCACCAAGTCGTCGCGTTCGCGTCCCCGCACCCGCACCAGGCCCAAACACGACGACGCGGTGACCGGCTTCGTGGTCGCCGTCGACCGGGGCCGCTACACGTGCGTGGTCCACGAGGGCAGGAAGGTCCTCGAGGTCACCGCGATGCGCGCCCGCGAGCTGGGCCGCAAGTCGGTGGTCGTGGGCGACGAGGTCGGCCTGGTCGGCGACGTGACCGGCGACGCGGGCAGCCTGGCCCGGATCGTGCGCATCGAGGAGCGGCGCTCGGTGCTGCGGCGCACCGCCGACGACGACGACACCACCGCCGAGGGCCGCATCGAGCGGGTGGTGGTCGCCAACGCCGACCAGCTCGTGATCGTCAGCGCGCTGGCCGACCCGCCGCCGCGCGAGGGTTTCATCGACCGCTGCCTGGTCGCCGCGTACGCCGCCGACATCGAGCCGCTGCTGTGCCTGACCAAGGCCGACCTGGCCGGGCCGGAGCAGGTGATCGGCTACTACGCCGAGCTCGACCTCGACTACGTGCTGACCCGCCCCGACGGCGACCTCGACGAGCTGCGCGAGCGCCTGTCCGGGCGGCGCTCGGTGCTGGTCGGGCACTCGGGCGTGGGCAAGTCGACCCTGGTCAACCGGCTCATCCCGGACGCCCGCCGGGCGGTCGGCGTGGTCAGCGCCATCGGCAAGGGGCGGCACACCTCGACCAGCGCGGTCGCGCTGCGGCTGCCCGACAAGCGCGAGTCGTGGATCATCGACACCCCGGGCGTACGCAGCTTCGGCCTGGCCCTGGTCTCCTCCGACGACCTGCTGCACGGCTTCGGCGACCTGGTCGAGGGCACCGTGGACTGCCCGCCGAACTGCGAGCACACCGGCGACGAGTGCGCCCTGGACGCCTGGGTGGCCCAGGGCAAGGCCGACGCGCGCCGCCTGGCCTCGTTCCGCCGCCTGCTGGCCTCCCGGGCGGGCGACACCGACGCCGGTCAGACCTCGACGTAGCCGCCGGTGCGCCAGTAGACGCCGTCGGCGCGGGCCATCAGGCCGGCTTCGATCAGGTAGCGCCGCAGCGACACCCAGTCGGTCTCGTAGAAGGCGCGCAGCACCGCGTCGACCTCGCGTTCGGTCATCTTCACGCCGGGCTCGAACGCCGCGACGATGTGCTCCAGCAGCACCTGGCGCTTGCCCGCCTTCGCCGGCATCGAGGTCAGCCGCCCGTGCTCGTCCAGAAACGTCCGGAGTACCTTTTCCGGGGTCATGGCTCCTCCTCGCTGCGCTCGTCGTCCCCATGAGCAGCTGAGCCCATGAATCGCTCCCTCATACCGGGAAAGTACCCCTCCTTTCGCGGTCCACGCGTTCCCATTTGCGGCGGGTCCGCCAACCCGTTACCTCGGTGGGGCGGAGATCCGATAAGTTCTCGCCATGGCCCGCTATTCGGACGACCTTGGGCTTGCCCACGTGCTGGCGGACACCGCCGATTCCATCTCCATGTCCCGGTTCAAGGCGCTCGATCTCTACGTGGAGAGCAAGCCGGACCTGACACCCGTCTCGGACGCGGACACGGCGGTGGAGAAGGCGCTGCGCTCGACGCTGGCGCGGACCCGGTCGCGGGACGGCGTGCTCGGCGAGGAGTTCGGGGTCACCGGCAACAGCGGCAACCGGCAGTGGGTCATCGACCCGATCGACGGCACCAAGAACTTCATCCGCGGCGTGCCGATCTGGGGCACCCTGATCGCGCTGATGGAGGGCGATGAGCCGGTCGTCGGCATGGTCTCCGCCCCGGCGCTGGGCCGCCGCTGGTGGGCCGCGCGGGGGCTGGGCGCGTTCGCGGGCCGCCACCAGGCCGCCGCGCAGCCGATCCGGGTCTCCGGCGTACGCCGCCTGGCCGACGCGAGCTTCTGCTACTCCTCGCTCGACGGCTGGGAGCAGACCGGCCGGCTGGCCTCGGTGCTCGACCTGATGCGCAAGACCTGGCGCAGCCGCGCGTACGGCGACTTCTACGGCTACATGCTGCTGGCCGAGGGCGCGCTCGACATCATGATCGAGCCGGAGCTGATGCTCTGGGACATGGCCGCGCTCGTCCCGATCGTCACCGAGGCGGGCGGCACCTTCACCGACCTGTCCGGCCGGACGGGCGCGGGCGGAGGCTCCGCGGTGGCCACCAACGGGCAGTTGCACGATGACGTGCTGGAACGGCTGAGCCCCGCCGGTCTTCGCGCACTGTAGTCACTCTCATTCACTCGGTGAAGTCGCCGGGCGGGTAGGGCGCAGCCGACCCCTAAGGGTCTAAGCTGCGTGGGTGGTGTCCTCTGGCTGGTGGTTCCTGGTGGCGATGATCGCCGCGTACGGCATCGCCAACCTGCTGCAGTCCATCGCGGCGACACGCACAGCGACGACGGACAGCCTTGATCCAGGGCTGCTGCTGCGCCTGTTCGGCAACTCGACGTACCTGCTCGGCCTCGGCTGCCAGATCCTCGGTTTCTTCCTCGCCCTCGGCGCACGGCGCGACCTGCCGCTGTTCCTCGTCCAGTCCGCGGTGACCGCGGGCCTGTGCGTCACCGCGTTCGCCGGGGTCGTGCTGCTCAAGTGGAAACTGCCGCTCGCCGAGATCCTGCTGCTGTTCGGGGTCATGGCGGGCATCGGCATGCTGGCCGTGTCGGCCGAGCCGGGCCACGCCGAGCCGCTGGACACCAAAGGCGTGATCTCGCTGGTCGTCGCGCTGGTCGCGATCGCCGGGGTGAGCGCGTTCGCCGGCAAGGTCAAAGGCGTGCTCGGCTCGGTGGTGCTCGGCTCGCTCGCCGGGCTCTGCTTCGCCTCCGCCGCCATCGCGGCCCGGCCGCTGGCCTCGGCGCAGACCATCGTCGAGTTCGGCCTGAACCCGCTGCTCTACCTGGTCATCGCGCACTCGCTCACCGGGCAGCTGCTGCTCGGCCTGGCCATGCAGCGCGGCTCCACCAACGCCGCGGTCGCCGCCATGGACGCCGCGGGCGCGGTGCCCGCCGCGGTGATCGGCATGCTGCTGCTCGGCGACAAGATCCGCCCCGGCATGTCCTGGGTCGCCGCGCTCGGCTTCGTGATCACGCTGGGTGCGGTCATCGCGCTCACCCGCTACGCCGAACCGCAACACGACCTGGTCGCCGAGCCGGTGCCGCTACCGGTGCGGTTCAGTTCCGTCTCCGTGCCCGGTCTGCCCGAGCATCCGGCGCGCGGCGTGTTCCAGGTGCCCGGCGCGGGCGAAGCGGGCCCGCGCACCGGAACCGTCCCGCTGCCCGCCCGCACCCCCGACCCCGAGCCCGCGACCGGCGGCTACGTGCCGATCATGGTCCCCGTCTCGACGACGCAGCTTCCCGCGAACGGCCACGCCGCGGGCAACGGTCACCTGCCCGCGCCGGCGGGCCCGGCCCCCGAGCAGGCGACCGGCGGTTACCTGCCCGGCACCGGCAACGGCTTCGGACCCGGCGCAGCAAACGGCCACGGCTCGGCCGACCCGGGCAACGGGCACCACCCGGCCGGACACCCACCGATGACGCTGCCAGGCCCCGTCCGCCGCCCGCTGTCGGTCAACGCCGACTGACCACGGCCTGCCCCGCCGGGGACGCGCACTTCCTTCCGATAACCGGGACATATCGCCTCATCTCTGCGTACCGTGCGGTAAGGCGCGGCACGCGGCCGCGCGAGAGGTGCGCGTCATGTCCATCACCAAGGAGATCCTGGCCGCCATCGGCTTGCCCGAGAGCCTGGACACTCCGCTCGGGCAGTTCGGCTTCCACGACGGCCTGCCCACCGCGGAGAGCGTCGACGGGCTGTACAACGCGCTCGACCTCATCCGCGCGGTCGAGGCGTTCCTGGTGGCCATGCCCGGCGCGTCGCTCGCCGCGATGCGGGCCGGGCTGCGCAACGTCGGCGTCACCTCGGCCCGCCAGATCGGCATCACCGACCCGCGCCTGAACTCCACCAGCCTCTACCTGACCCCCAACACCGACACCACGTACGGGCACACCTTCCTGGACCTGGACACCGACGGGCCGACCGTGGTCGAGGTGCCGCCGAACTCGCTGTGCGTCGTCGACGACTTCTGGTTCCGCTACGTCACCGACCTGGGCCTGGCCGGGCCCGACCAGGGCCGGGGCGGCAAATACCTGTTCCTGCCCCCGGACCACGAGGACGAGGTGCCCGACGGCTACTACACCTTCCGTTGCCCGACCTTCACCAATTGGGCGGTGTTTCGGGCGCTCGACGGCGTCGAAGCGGTCCGCCAGGTCCGGGTGTACCCGCTCGCACAGGCCGCCTACCCGCCGCCGAACGAGTTCGTCGACCTCGCCGACCGGCCGCACAACACCGTGCACGCCAACGACGCGACCTTCTACGACGAGGTCGACGTGGTGGTCCAGGAGGAGCCGCTGGAGTCGCTGGACCCCGAACGGCGCGGCATCCTGGCGAGCATCGGCATCGTCAAGGGCGACGTGTTCGGCCCCGACCACCGGATGCGCGCGATCCTCGCCACGGCCGCCCCGCTGGGTGCGGGCATCGCCCGTGCGCTGGCTTTCCGCCCTCGCGACCCGCACGCCTACTACTACCCGGACTCCTCGTGGAAGCGCATCTTCGTCGGCGGCAGCCACGAGTTCCTGAGCGAGGGCGCCCGCCTACTGGACGCCCGCGTCATGTTCCACTACCTCGCCACCGTGGTCACGCCCGCGATGGCGGCCTCTCCCGTGGGCACCGGCTCCGCGTACGCCTACACCGCCGAGGACGACGACGGGCGGTGGCTCGACGGAAGCCGCTCCTACCGGCTGCGCCTGCCCCGGCACGTGCCCGCGAAGACGTTCTGGTCGGTCACCGTGTACGACTGCCAGACCCGCTCGCTGCTCGTCACCGACAACCCGTACCCGAGCGTGAGCAGTCTTTCGGGCTCCGTGGTCGCGAACTCCGACGGCACCACCGACGTGTTCTTCGGCCCGACGCCGCCGCCGGGCCGGGAGCCGAACTGGATCCAGACCGTGCCCGGCAAAAACTGGTTCACCATGCTGCGCCTCTACGGCCCGCTCCAGCCCTGGTACGACCAGACCTGGCGACCCGGCGAGATCGAGCGCACCGGCTGAGACGCCGTCGCCTAGCATGTGCCCGATGGCTGGCGGGCGATTCATGGGGCGGCTCAGCAGGTTGCGGCGCTGGAGCGCCGGTGTCTGGCGGGGTCGGTGGCACGGGTTCCGGGTCGATGCGCACAGCCTGGCGCTGACCCGGGGCGCCTGGGCGACCGAGGTGCTCTGGTCCCAGGTGGAAACCGTGATCCTGTACCGGGGACCGGCCCTCGACGGCGGTGTCGTCTGCCGGCTGCTGCTCGTGCCGGTCCCGGGCGCGCTGCTCGACCGAGGGCTGGTGCACGCGCCCAACCCGGTCGACGGCCGCCCCTGCCGGGTGCTGCTAGACCTGGCGAAGGTCAAGGACACGCCGGATCAGATCGCGGCGACGCTCGCGGCGCACGGCGGTGACCGCTTCGTCGACCACCGTCCCGCCTGAACAGGGCCGTCCACCAAGATCGAGCGTTCGGCCGAGTCCCCGCCTGGTGCGACTCGACTACCGTGCCACCCGGCACAACCGACAGGTCACGGGGGTACGGACGATGCGACAGCACCATCAGCGGCGACTGCCCGGCGGCTTCAGCCTGCTCGGCCGAGGGTAGGACGCCCCGATGGAACTGCGGCCAGGTCCGCACTGGGGTTGGCCCGCGGCATTTTTCGCAGCGGCAGCCGTCGAACTGTCGTTGGCGTCACTGGCAGACGACTGGGGCAGCCGGTTCAGGCCGCTGTTCTACGGGCTGCTCTACCTGACGGCGGCCCTGGTGGCGCTGCGCATGCGGCTACGCCCGTTCCGGTTCCGGATCGACGAGCGCGGCCTGACGATCCGGCACCGGGCTTACGAGATCGCACCGGCCTGGCCCGAGATCGAGATGGTGATCCTGGCGCAGTCACCGCCCACCGTCAGGACCTTCGGCGTCAGCAAGCCGGAAGCCAGGCTGCTGCTGGTGCCCGCCGACGACGTGGACCTCGGTGTCCCGCTCACCGCCCGCAGTCCGCTCGACGACCTTCCCTGCCTTTCGGTGGTCGACTTCGGGCTGGTCAGAGACAAGCCTCTGGCAGTTGCCGCGACACTGGCGTTGCACGGTGGCGACCGGTTCGTCAACGATCGGAAATGGCTGCGCAAGGCGTTCAAGCAGCCGGATTTCACGGTGCGGCCGTTCGGCTACGACCGCGCACACGTCGACGACCTCATCCGGCGCGGGCGGAACATGCTGGACTCTACGGACTGGCGTGCCCGGCGCGACCTGGCCCTCGAACTGCTCCCGCCGCATCCCACCAAGCCCGACGGCTACGACCGCGCACAGGTCGACAAGTTCACCAGCCGCCTCTCGGCATTGATCGCCACTTTGCCCGGCGTCCCGCCGCCGCCGACTGACCACCGGTGAATCTTGTGCGGTTTGGGTCGTCCCGGCGACACCAACTGCACAAGATCCGATGTCGTCCACGTCTGCTTGCGGCGATTGTCAGGAGCTGACGCTATTCGACGGTGAATTCGGCGGATGCGCCCCGGGCGAGCTGACGGCCCGCGATCTCGTGCGGTTCGTCCGTGTGGTTGAAGAGCCAGACCCCGGCGGGGGCGCGTACCGCTTCCACGCCGTCGGGCAGACCGGGCAGGATCGGGGCGGACCCCGCGGCGGCACAGACCACGTCAAGCACCCGGGCCGTCGCTGTCTCGTCGAGGGCGCAGGACACGTAGTACGCGACGCCCGCGCCGTGCTCGCGCCGGGTCACCGCCGGCCTGCCGGCCGGGTAGCGGGCGAGCACCACCGCGCCCGGCGCGGTCAGGTGCTCCGTCCAGCCTGTGGCCAGGTCACCGGTGTCGAGGGTGACCACCGCACCAGGCGGCAGCGGGTCGAACTCCTCGACCCGGATGCCGAGCAGATCACGCAGCGCACCTGGATAGCCCCCCGTCCGCACTCGCAGGTGCTCGTCCACGATCCCGGACAGGTAGGTCGCCACGAGGTGCCCGCCCTCGCGCACATACTCGTCCAAGCGGCGCACGGACTCGTCGGTGAGCAGGTACGCCGCGGGCACGACCAGCACGCGGTACCCGGCGAGCGCCGCCGTGGGCGGCACGACGTCGATCGGATACCCCCGCCGCCACAGCGCGCGGTGCCAGCTCTCGACGACGCCCTGGTAGTCCAGCGGCGCGGGCAGGTGCGACGCCCCGACCGCCCACCCGCACACCTCGTCGAACCACACCGCCACCTCACCGCGGCCGGCAGCCCCGTCGCCGTCCGCTCCCACCTCGCCCGCCTTCTCGCGCCGACCGGCTGCCCTCGCATCGGACCCGCCTTCGCCGACCTCCACCCCAGCTCCGCCGGGTTCGTCGGTTAAGAAGGGCACCTTCTTATACGCGGAGCGATAAGAAGGTGCCCTTCCTTCGCCTGCGAGGGTTTCGCCGAGGGCGCGGGTTTCACGGTAGAGGCGGGTGTCGGGGCCGGCGTGGCCGATGATCGCGCTGTGCCATTGTTCGGCACCGCCGACGCTTGCGCGCCATTGGAAGTACATCGCGCCCAGGGAGCCGCGGGCGATGTGGGCGAGGGCGGTGCGGGCGAGCATGCCGGGTGGTTTGCGGCGCTGTACGCCGTTCTCGGTGACGTGGGCGGGGGCGTGTTCCATGAGGAGCCAGGTGCCGTCGTGGCCGGCGGCGGCCGACCAGCCTCGGGCGGCGTCGGCGGCGAAGGCGCTCTGGGCGGGTGTGCAGTCCAGGGAGGACGGGTAGTGGTCGATGGCGACCAGGTCGACCTCGTGGGACCAGCGGGCGTGGTCGACGGGCACCCAGCCGCCGAGCACGAAGTTCGTGGTGACCTGAGCGTCCGGCGCGACCGCCTTGATCGCGTCGCGCTGCTCGGCGTACGCGGCGAGCATGCTGTCGGACAGGAAGCGGCGGTAGTCCAGTTCGTGGGCGGGGTTGCCGAGGTACTGGGTGGCGCGGGGCGGGAGGACCTGTGCCCAGTCGGTGTGGCGCTGGCTCCAGAAGTCCGCGGTCCAGGCGTCGTTGAGGTCGGCCACCGTGCCGTGGCGTTCGCGCAGCCAGGTGCGGAAGGCACGGGCGCAGTGGTCGCAGAAGCACCAGGTGCCGTACTCGTTGTGCACGTGCCACAGCGGCACGGCCGGGTGTCTCGCGTAGCGCTCGGCCAGCGCGGTCGCGATGCGCAGGCTCGCGGCGCGGTAGGCGGGGGCGTTGACGCAGTAGGTGTCGCGGGAGCCGTGGACCAGGCGTACGCCGTCGCGGCGTTTCGCCAGCGCGCCCGGGTGGGCCTGGGTGAACCAGGGCGGCGGGGAGGCGGTCGGGGTGGCCAGCACCGCGCCGATCCCGTGCTCGTGCAGGCCGTCGAGGACCCGGTCGAGCCAGCCGAAGTCGTACACCCCCGGGCTCGGCTCCAGGCGCGACCAGCTGAAGACGCCGACGGTGGCCGCGGTGACGCGGGCCTCGCGCATGAGGGCGAGATCGGTGTCGCGGACGTGCTCCGGCCACTGCTCGGGGTTCCAGTCGGCGCCGAAGAAGAGCGGGTTAGTTGGCACGGCGGCCAAAGTAGAGGGATCACTCACGGGCGTCAACCGTTGACGTTTGTTTGGCTACACGGAAAACTAAAAGAAGCCGTACCTGCAGCAGACGCCGCACTGGGAGCCGATCATGCCGTTCCGCCCACCGCTGGTGGCCCACGAGTACTTCTCCGCCGACCCGCCGGAACTGCCCCGGCGCGCGTACGGGGAGCACGGCCCCGAGTCCGTCGTGTGGGCCGAGCTGACCGGCAAGGACTCCACCGGTGCGACGCTGCACGCGCACACCGACGCGGGCACCACGCTGCAGCTGCACGTCGGTGCGGCCGGCGACGGCATCCTGCGGGTGCGCCTGTCCGAGGAGTCCGGCGCGCGCAGCCGCAGCGCCCGGCTGCTCCCGCTCACCCAGCCCGACCCGGGCGCGGTGGCGACCGTGGTGACCGGCGAGAACACCGTCACCGTCACGGCCGGGCCGCTGACCGCCGAGGTGACACTGAGCCCGTGGCGGCTGTCCTTCCACGACGCCGACGGCCGCCGCCTGCTGGGCGCGGACCCCGGGCTCACCGACATCTCCGGCCGCATGCGCACCCTGCCGCTGGGCTGCTCCCGGGTGGACGGCCGGATCGTGGCCTACCACGAGAGCTTCCTGATGCCCGCCGACGAGGTGCTGTCCGGCACCGGCGAGCGGTTCACCGCGCTGAACCTGCGCGGCCAGCGGCCGGTGATGTGGAACTTCGACGCCTTCGGCAGCGAGTCCGACCGGGCGTACAAGAACGTGCCGTTCTACCAGTCCAGCAAGGGCTACGGCATCGTGGTCGACTCCGGCATGCCGGTGGAGTTCGACTTCGGCGCGTCCACCGGCAGCGTCACCCAGCTGATCGTGCCCGACGACCTGATCGAGTACTACGTGCTCGCCGGGCCCACCCCGGCCGACGTGCTGGCCCGGTACAACGCGCTCACCGGCCGGCCGACCTGCCCGCCGAAGTGGGCGTTCGGCTCCTGGATCTCGTCGGGCTTCTGCCGCGACACCCAGGAGCAGGTGCTGGCCCGCGCGGCGACGATCCGCGCGCACGGCATCCCCTGCGACGTGCTGCACCTGGACACGTACTGGCAGGCCGAGGGCACCTGGTCGCACCTGCTGTGGGACCCGGCGGCGTTCCCCGACCCGGACGCCATGCTGGCCACCCTGCACAAGCAGGGCTTCCGGGTGTGCGTCTGGATGAACTCGTACCTGTCGCACCGCACCGACCGCTTCGCCGAGGCCGCCGAACGGGGCTTCCTGCTGCGCCGGGCCGACGGCGCGGTGTACGTCGCCGACTCCTGGCACGGCTCGTTTCCCGCGGGCGGCATCGTCGACTTCACCAACCCGGAGGCGACGGCCTGGTTCCAGGACCTGCTGCGGCCGTTGGCCCGGCAGGGCGTGGACGTGTTCAAGACCGACTTCGCCGAGGGCGTGCCCGCCGACGCGGTCGCCTTCAACGGCATGACCGGCACCGAGCTGCACAACGTGTACGCGTTGCTGTTCAACGACGCCGTGGCCGAGGTCACCCGCGAGGTGCACGGGCACTCGACGGTGTGGGGGCGCTCGTCGTACCTGGGCGGGCAGCGCCATGCCGCGCAGTGGGGCGGGGACACGATGTGCTCGTACGAGGCCATGGCGTCGTCGATGAACGGCGGGCTCGCGCACGGGCTGTCCGGCGTGCCGTACTGGTCGCACGACAGCGGCGGCTTCTGCGGCACCCCCGGCGACGACCTGTACCTGCGCTGGGCCCAGTTCGGGGCGCTGTCGCCGCTGGTGCGCTTCCACGGCACCACCACCCGCGAACCGTGGCGCTTCCCGGCCGTCGAGGCTGACGTGATCGAGGCGCTGCGGCTGCGCTACCGGCTGCTGCCGTACCTGTACTCGGCCGCGCTGCGCTCGGCGGAGACCGGCGAGCCGATGATGCGGGCGCTCGGCGTGGACACCCCGGCCGACGCGGCGTCGTGGCGGGCCGAGCACGTGTACCGGCTCGGAACGGAGCTGCTGGTCGCACCCATGATCAGCGCCAGCCAGCAGCGGGACGTCTACCTGCCGCCGGGCGAGTGGGTCGACTGGTGGAGCGGCGACGTGATCGTCGGCGGCGTCACATCGCGAGTCGCTCCCCCGCTGACCCAGCTGCCGCTGTGGGCACGCCGTGACGCTCTGCTACCGGTCACCGCGCCTGCCGCGCACCTGGCCGACGGGCCGTGGGCGCAGCTCACGCTGCTCAGCTTCGGCGGCGGCGACGCCGTGTCCGAGATCCGGGACGACGGTTACGTAAGCACTGTCGCGGCACGCCGGGACGGGGATACGCTCTCAGTGACCATCGCCGGGCCGGCCCGGGTCACGGCGATCGCGTTCCCCACCGTCGCCGGCGGCACCCCTCCGGCCACCGTGCTGGTCAACGGCGTGCGGGCCACGCTGGGCCCGGTGGACGGCCTGCTCACGGCGACCTGGCAGGCACCAGGAGACTGAACCCCATGGCACTCGTCGCCGGCATCGACTCCTCCACCCAATCGTGCAAGGTGGTGGTCCGCGACGCCGACACCGGCGCGCTCGTCCGCCAGGGGCGGGCGAGCCACCCCGACGGCACGTCCTGCCCGCCCGACGCCTGGTGGTCCGCCCTGCAGACGGCGATCACCGCGGCAGGCGGGCTGGAGGACGTCGCCGCCGTCTCGGTCGGCGGCCAGCAGCACGGCATGGTCTGCCTCGACGCCGACGGCCAGGTCGTCCGCGACGCGCTGCTGTGGAACGACACCCGGTCCGCGCAGGCCGCGACCGACCTGGTCGCCGAACTCGGCGGGCCGCGCGCCTGGGCCGACGCCGTCGGCAGCGTGCCGGTCGCCTCGTTCACCGTGACGAAGCTGCGCTGGCTGGCCCAGCACGAACCGGACAACGCCGCCCGGACGGCCGCCGTCTGCCTGCCGCACGACTGGCTGACCTGGCGACTGGGCGGCACCGGCGACCTGTCCGCGCTGGCCACCGACCGCAGCGACGCCTCCGGCACCGGCTACTGGTCCCCGAGCACCGGCGAGTACCGCCGCGACCTGCTCAAGCTGGCCCTCGGCCGGGACGTGCTGCTGCCCGCGGTGCTCGGTCCCGACGGCTCGCCGGGCCGGACCCCGGGCGGCGTGCTGCTCGGCCCCGGCGCGGGCGACAACGCCGCCGCCGCGCTCGGCGTGGGCGCGTCGCCGGGCGACGTGATCGTCTCCATCGGCACCTCCGGCACCGTGTTCAGCGTCGCGACGGTCCCCGCCGCCGACGACACCGGCACGGTCGCCGGCTTCGCCGACGCCACCGGCCACTACCTGCCCCTGGTCTGCACCCTCAACGCCGCCCGCGTGCTCGACGCCGCCGCGACCATGCTGGGCGTGGACCACGCGGAGCTGTCCCGGCTGGCCCTGTCCGCCCCCGCGGGCAGCGACGGCCTGGTCCTCGTCCCCTACCTGGAGGGCGAGCGCACCCCGAACAAGCCCGACGCGACCGGCTCCCTGCACGGCCTCACCCTGGGCAGCTCCACCCCCGCCCACCTGGCCCGCGCCGCCGTCGAAGGCATGCTCTGCGCACTGGCCGACGGCCTCGACGCCCTGCGCGGCCAGGGCGCGACCGTGAGCCGGGTGCTCCTGGTCGGCGGCGGCGCGAAGTCCGAGGCGGTGCGCCGCATCGCCCCCTCCGTGTTCGGCTGCCCCGTCGCCGTCCCCCCGCCCGGCGAGTACGTCGCCGACGGAGCCGCCCGCCAGGCCGCCTGGATCGCCACCGGCACGGCCCCCGCCTGGACCCTCGACGGCCTCGAACTCTTCGAAGCCGACGCGCTGCCCGCGGTCCGCGCCCGCTACGCCGAGGCCCGCGACCTCACCCTCCCCCGCCTGTAGTGCAAGGAAGGGCACCTTGACAACGCTCCGCGTTGTACAAGGTGCCCTTCTTAACATCACGCCTGTCGAAGAGCAGGCCAGGGCAGCCGGCCGGGTCACGGCAGGTACGTCGGCGGAGCCGGCCGAGGCCGGGGCGGCGGGGCTCGCCGCGGACCGGTGAAATCGCCGATGCCGCGGTGACGGGCCACGCGCAGACTGATCAAGTAGCCGCCGGCACCGTGCGCCCTGGCATCGTGTGCCCCGGTGGCATGCCGGCCGGGTGCGGCGGCTCCGAGCCCTGACCTGATCGGAGAGCCGCATGCAGACCTTCCCGTCCTTCGACGGCACCATCCTGGCGTACCACACCTGGGGCGAGCCCACCGCCGACCGGCCGGCCGTGGTGCTGCACCACGGGTTCAGCACCTCCGCGACGGCCAACTGGAAGGCCCCTGGCGTCGTCGACGCGCTGGTCGGCGCGGGCCGCCACGTGATCGCGATCGACGCCCGCGGCCACGGCTCGTCCGAGAAGCCCCACGAGCCCGCCCGGTACGGCGAGGACAAGATGGCCCGTGACCTCGCCGCCCTCTTCGACCTGCTCGGCCTGACCCAGGTGGACCTGGTCGGCTACTCCATGGGCGGGGTCGTCGCCCTGCTCACCGCCGCCGCGGACCGCCGCATCCGGCGACTGGTCACCGGCGGCATCGGCGCGGGCGCCGTCGAGCAGGGCGGCGTGGACCGGTCCGCGCTGCCCGGCCGCGCGCTGATCGACGGCCTGCTCACCGACGACCCGAGCACCATCACCGACGAGCGGGTGATGGGCTTCCGCCTGTTCGCCGACGCCTCCGGCGCGGACCGCCAGGCGCTAGCAGCCCCGGCCGAAGCGGGCCACCGCACCCCGATCGCCCTGGACCGGATCACGATCCCCGCCCTGGTCCTCGCCGGCACCGACGACTGGCTGGCCACCCGCCCCGAGGTCCTCGCCGCCGCCCTCCCCGACGCCCGCTGGAAGGTCCTCGCCGGCGACCACCTCACCGTGGTCCGCAACCCCGAATTCGCCTCCGCCATCGTCACCTTCCTCGCCTGACCCTCACCCCGCCCCTTGCTCATGACGATCTTGCGTGAGCTATTTGCAGTTCGCACGATATGCGCGTGTTATGCCCACAGCGTGCGCAAGATCGTCGTGATCTTGGGGCGGAAAGAGATCGCCGCGGCGAAGGGAGAGCCGCGGCGATCGGTCTGGGCGGGGCGAGGGTGGGGTGACTGGTCAGCCTTTGAGGGCGCCGGTGATGACGCCCTTGGTGAAGTGGCGCTGGATGAAGGGGTACACGGCGACCACCGGGATGAGGACCACCACGACCACGGCCATCTTGACGGCGAGGCTGGGTGGGGCGTTGAAGCCGAGCGCGGGCGGGGAGCCGATGCCCGCGGGGCTCTGGCCGGCGATGATGTACGCCTGCAGCACCTGCTGCACCACCCGGTCCTCGGCGTCGTTGAGGTACAGGACCGCGTTGAAGTAGATGTTCCAGTACCCGACCGCGTAGAACAGCCCGACGACCGCCACGACGGCCTTGGACAGCGGCAGCACGATGCGGGTCAGGATGGTCCACTCCCCGGCCCCGTCGATCCGGGCGCTGTCGAGCAGCTCGGCCGGGATGCCCATGAAGAACTGGCGCACCACCATCAGGTTGAACGCGTTGACCGCCGCTGGCAGGATCAGCGCCCAGTGCGAGTCCTTGAGCCCGAGGCTGGTCACCACCACGTAGGTGGGCACGAGGCCCGGCCCGATCAGGAATGTGATCAGGAAGAACAGCAGCAGCGGGCGGTGCCAGAGACTGCCGGGGCGGGACAGGCCGTACGCGGCGAGCACGGTGCAGAGCACGCTGAGCGTGGTGCCGACGACGGTGACGAACATGCTGTTCCAGACCGCCTGCGACACCTCGCCCCGGGTGAAGATCAGCACGTACGCGGAGATGTCGAAGTCGCGTGGCAGGAAGACCATGCCGCCCGCGTCGGCGATCGCCTTCTGCGACGAGAAGCTGGTCACGATCACCGACCACAGCGGGATCAGCACCGCCAGCACCACGGCGGTGAGCAGCACGCCCTTGCCGATCCGCCCCGCGATCGTGGGCGGCTCCTCCCAGGCGGGCCGCTGGGCGCGCCGGCGGCGAGCCCTCATGGCCGGAGTGACAACGCTCATGCCTCTTCCTCGCTGCGCTCGTCGACGGCAGACCCGAGCCCGCTGATTCGCTCGCTACGCTCGCTCATGAGCGGACGAACACCCCCTCCTCGCCGAAGCGGCGGGCCACCCGGTTCGCGACCAGGATCAGGATCAGGCCGATGACGGCCTTGAACAGCCCGGCCGCCGCGCCTACGCCGTAGTCCTGGGTGAGCAGGCCGAGGTGGTACACGTAGGTGTCGAGCACCTCGGCGGCCTGCCGCCCGACCGCGTCGCGCTGCAGGATGAACTGCTCGAACCCGACCGACAGCGCGTTGCCCAGCTGCAGGATGAGCAGCAGCACCACGACCGGGCGCAGGCCGGGCAGGGTGACGTGCCACAGCCGCTGCCACCGGTTGGCCCCGTCGGAGGCGGCCGCCTCGTACAGGCTCTGGTCGATCGCGGTCAGCGCGGCCAGGAAGATGATGGTGCCCCAGCCGACGTCCTTCCACAGCGACTCGGAGCTGACCAGCAGGATGAACGTGTCCGGATTGGTCATGACGTCCCACGGTTCCAGACCGTTGTCCCGCAGCACCTGCGCCAGCAGGCCGGAGCCGCCGAGCATCTGCAGGAAGAACGTGATGACGAGCACCCAGCTGAAGAAGTGCGGCAGGTAGACCACGGTCTGCACGAAGCCGCGCAGGCGCGTCGACACCACGCTGTTGAGCAGGATCGCCAGCGCGATCGGCAGCGGGAAGAAGAACACCAGCTGAAACGTGGTGATCAGCAGCGTGTTGCGCAGCGCGTCCCAGAACTGGGAATCGGCGAACAGCTCCGCGAAGTTGGTGAAACCGATCCAGGGGCTGTTGACGATCGCCTCGATGGCGGTGTCGCCGGACCACTGGTCGTAGTCCTTGAAGGCCACCACGTTGCCGAGTGTCGGCACGTAGTGGAAGACCACCAGCAGCAGTACGGCGGGCAGTGCCATCAGCAGCAGCGGCCAGTCCCGCCGCCAGCGCGCCCCGAACGAGGCCCGCCGCCGGGTGGGCGGCGCGCCGTCCGGGGGTGTGGGAAGTGGCCGGGCCGCCGAAGACCCGGCCACTGGACTGTCGAGGTTCGTCCTGCGGGGCTCGCCAGCTCGCTCCTCGGCCTTCACGGTGCCGGCGGCCTGCCCCGGCGGCCCGTCCGCAAGACGGACCGCCGGCGGCTGCCCACCGGCGTCGGTGGTGCCTTTCACAGCGACTCCCTGTTCATCGACCGGCGTCGCTCAGCGCCTTCGCCAGGTGCGCACGGCCGGCCTCGCCGCCCCCGTCGCGCCACTCCTTGAGCACCGCGTCCAGGTCGGACAGCGGACGCCGCCCGCGGGCGATGTCCTTGACCTTGTCCTCGGTCGGCTGCTTGACCTTCACGTACTCCGCCGGCATCTCCAGCTTCATGCCCAGCCACGGGTCGACCTCGAGGTGCTTGACCGCGGCGTTCTCCCAGTTGATCAGATCGGTCACGTAGTTGGGAACCCGTGCGTCGTACTTGATCGTGGGGGCGGTGCCGGCCAGGAAGCGGAACTGGTCCGCCTTCTCCTTGCCCTGCAGGTCGGTGCCGGCCGGCCAGCCGTCGGCGCCCTTGGTGAAGTGCTTGCCCTCGACGCCGTACTCGATGAGCTCGAATTCCTTGGTGCCCAGCGGCGCGGCGACGAAGTTGAGGATGCGCAGGATCTCCTCGGTCTTCTCCTTGCCCAGGCCCTTCTTGACGAAGGTGTAGAAAACCGGGTCGCCCGAGCCCCAGACCAGCGGCGCACCGCCGTCGGCGGCGAAGAACGGCACCGGCTGCATGTTGAAGCCGGTGGTGACCTTCTGCTGCTCGGCCTGCATGCCGAGCCACGCGCCCACGCCGTCCTGGATCATCGCGATCTTGCCGCCGGAGAACAGCAGCTTGGCGTCCGCGCCCTTGCTGGCCACGACCTCGGGGTGGATCAGGCCGTCCTTGTACAGCTTGGCGAGGAACTCCAGCGCGGCCTTGAACTCGTCGGTCTCGTACTTGAAGACGACCTTGCCGTTCTTGGCGCCCCAGCCGTCCTTCGAGTTCGGCACGCGGAAGATCATCTCGACCATGGCCTGGACGTCGTTGAACGCCCACACGCCCTTGCCGGGGTTGGTCATCTTCTTGCCGAAGTCGTACAGCTCGTCGGCCGTCTTCGGGATCCCGACCCCGGCCGCGTCGACGAGGTCCTTGCGGTAGAACAGCGCCCACGGGTACGGGCCGTCGGTCGGCCACGGCACCGCCATCAGGCGCTCGTTCCACACGGCGTTGCCCCAGGCGACGGTCGGCAGGCTGGCCAGCATCTGGTACGGCGTGACCTTGTCCCCGGCCAGGTGGTCGGTCAGGTCCTCGAACAGCGCCTTGGCCGCCTCCGAGAAGTTGGGGATCTTGCTGATCTCCCAGCCCGGGATGCAGAGCACATCCGGGATGTCGCGGGCGGGCAGGATCGCGTTCAGCTTGTCGGCGTACGTGTTGCCGTCCTGGATGCCCGGCGTGACCACGGCACCGAGCTCCGCGTTGATCGCGTCGAGGTAGGCGTTCTGCCCCGGACCGGCCGGCACCTGCCCCCAGTACGGCGTCATCGTGGTGATGGTGCTGCCCCGGCCGGGCTTCTCGGTGATCGCGTCGACCAGCGAGGAGGGGTACTTGGTGAAGCCGTTGGCGACCGGCGAGACGCCCTTGATGTCCGGCTGCACCAGTTCCAGCGGCTGGTACTTGGGCAGGACGGCCTGCAGCTTGTCCAGCTGCTGCGTCGTGCCCTCGTCCGCCGCCTTCTCACCGCAGGCGGCGAGTGTGCCGCTGCCCGCGACGGCGATCGCGCCCAGGCCGAGCAGGCTCAGGAACGATCGGCGGTTCGCCGCCGCGCCCGCGAGGGGGTTGTCCACGGCGTGCTCCCTTCGTCATTTGTCAAGCTCAGGATCAGGGAAAGGGGTGTCGGTGGAGCGGTTACGCGGTACAGTTAGTTCGGCTTTCGACTAAACAAACTAGCCGAAGGTCAGAGCGACCACAAGGGAGCGTTCCCACGCCGACGTCGACGGCGATGCTGACCGACGGCTCCATACGGCATGATGGGGCGACCAGTGCAGCCACACCGGAGGGCAGACGGTGATCACGATGCAGCGCGGCCCTCAACCGGCGGACTTCGCCGATGTCAGGGCCACGAACCTGGCCGTCGTGCTGCGCTACGTGCGCAACCACGCGCCATGCTCCCGCGCGGAGATCGCCGCCACCACCGGCCTCAACAAGGCCACGGTGTCCAGCCTCGTCGCCGACCTGATCGAACGCCGGCTGCTGCGCGAGACCGGGCTCACCGAGCACCGGATCGGCCGCCCGGCGACCATGCTGGTGCTCGACGGCTCGCCGTACGCGGCGATCGGCATCGAGGTCAACGCCGACTACCTCACCGCGGTCGCCATCGACCTGGCCGGGCAGCAGGTGCTGTCCTGGCGGCGTTCGTTCGCCGGGCTCGCGTCGAGCCCCGCGCAGGCCGCCACCGCGATCGCGGCACTCGGCCGGCGCGCGGTCAACCGCGTCCTCAAGGAGGACCGCCGGGTGCTCGGCCTGACCGTCGGCGTGCCCGGCCTGGTCTCCCCCGACGGCGTCGTCATCATGGCCCCCAACCTGGGCTGGCAGGACGTCAACCTGCGCGACATCGTCAACCGCGCCCTCGGCGAACCCGACTTCCCGGTCGCCGTCGACAACGACGCCAACCTCGCGGTGCTGGCCGAGTCGCGCTACGGCGCGTTCGCCGGCTCGCAGAACCTGATCTACCTGACCGGCGAGGTCGGCATCGGCGCGGGCATCATCAGCGACGGCAACCCGCTGCGCGGCCACCGCGGCTTCCCCGGCGAGATCGGCCACATCACCATCGACCCGCAGGGCCCGCCGTGCGCGTGCGGCCGCCGCGGCTGCCTGGAGGCGATCGCGGGCATCAGTGCGATCATCGCGCGGGTGCTGCCCGACCTGGCCGGCGACGGCGACCTCACCGACCTGCAACCCGAGGTCGACGAGGTGGTACGCCGAGCGCGCGCCAACGACCCCGCCGCGCTGCGAGCCCTCGACGAGGTGGGCAGGGCCCTCGGCCAGGGCGTCTCCATCCTGGCCAACCTGCTCGACCCGGAGGTCGTCGTGCTCGGCGGCTACTTCGTCCCCCTCGCCCCGTGGCTGCTGCCCCCGGTCGAGGCCGAACTGAAGGCCCGCCGCATCGGCCCCGAGCAGGGCGGCGCCCAGGTCGTCGCCTCGATCCTCGATCACGGCGCGGCCGCCACCGGCGGCGCCGCCACCGTCCTCGACCACGTCGACGCCGGCCGCCTCCCCCGCCTCTGACCACGCCCCCGCCCCCGGCCCCCAGGCCGCCACCGGGCCGCCGGGCCGCCGGGCCGCCCGCCCACCTGCCGCAACTCTTAAAGACTTGCGGCGTCCGGTCAGCCCTGAGGCCGCAAGTCTTTAAGAGTTGCGGCAGGGGTGGGGGCGGGAGGTGGGCGCGGGGGCGGCGCATCGTCGGTTGTTCGCGGGTCGTTAATAAGGGTGTAATCCGGACAAGCCACCCTTATGGACGGAGCCACCTGTGGGCAGTGATCGGCCGGTGTTCGTCGTGGGGTGCCCGCGGTCGGGCACCACGATGCTGCAGCTCATGCTGCACGCGCACCCGCGGATCGCGATCCCGCCGGAGACGCGCTTCCTGCTCGGCGCGTACACCGACCGGGCGAGCTTCGGCGACCTGCGCGAACCCGCCAACCGGCGCGGCCTTGCCGAGTGGATCACCGGAACCCGGACCGCCTTCGGTGACCTGGGCCTCGACCCGGATGCCGTGGTCGAGGAGATCGTGACCGGCCCCCCGACGCTCGGCTCCGCACTCGGCACCGTGTTCCGTGCCTACGCCCGCCGCTTCGACAAGCCCCGCTGGGGCGACAAGCGCCCGGCGTACCTGAACAACCTGGTCCCGCTGCTGCGCCTGTTCCCCGACGCGCAGATCGTCAACATCGTGCGCGACGGCCGCGACTGCGTCGCCTCGCTCGGCGAGACGCCCTGGCAGCAGGGCAAGGACGTGTGCCACGCGATCTCCGACTGGGCGCGGGCGATGGACTCCTCCGCCTACGCCCGCCGGATCCTGGACGAGGACTCCTATCACGAGGTGCGTTACGAGCACCTGGTCGCCGATCCCGAGCCGGAGCTACGGGCGATCTGCCGGTTCCTCGGCGAGGAGTACGACCCGGCGATGGCCGAGCCGGCGCGGTTGGCCGACGTCGCCGTGCCCAGCCGCAAGAGCTGGCACCGTCTCACCCACGAGCCGGTGACCACGGAGCGGGTGGGCAGCTGGCGGGAGCGGTTGGAGCCCTGGCAGATCACCCTGTGCGAGGCGAAGCTCGGCAGCCGGCTGCGGGAGCGGGACTACCCGCTGTCCGGGGCAGGTTCGCCCTGGTGGCGCGGCCCCGGCCGGGTGCACCACCTGCACTACGCCCACGTGGACGGGCCGCGCCGCACCGTCGCGGCGCGCCGCGGGCTGTCCCGCCTGCGCGACCGCCTGCGCCCCGCCGAGGAACTGGCGTACCGCCCACCCTCGCCGCGCGAACTACTGCCGGGCTGACACCACGGGGGCGGATCCACGAAAGTTTCGCCGAGCGGCGGGCATCGGCGCTGGTGAGCCGATCGCACCTCGATGCCCGCCGACCAGCCATGGGAACGCTCCCTTGACGACGACCGGTGGAACACGGTAAATCTCTGGCGTACTCCGTTGCGAAATCAGGCAGAAACACATGCCATGCGGAGTCTTTTCAGACGATCGTCGAAGCGCTTCGACTGTGGATGAGAATCCGGAACACGCGCGACCCGCTGTCGAAGCGCTTCGACAGCGCCGCACCGCCCCTCCACGACGCATCTTCCGACCGTCCGCCCAGACGAAGGAACCCGGCGATGAACTTCCGCGACCCCTCCGCACCGCTGTCCGACCGCGTCGCCGACCTGCTCGGCCGGCTCACGCTCCCCGAGAAGATCGCGCTGCTGCACCAGCACCAGCCACCCGTGCCCCGGCTGTCGGTGGGCGGGTTCCGCACCGGCACCGAAGCGCTGCACGGCCTCGCCTGGCTCGGCGAGGCGACGGTGTTCCCGCAGGCGGTGGGCCTCGGCGCGAGCTGGGACCCGGACCTGGTGCGCCGGGTCGGCGCCGCGGTCGGCGACGAGGTCCGGGCCAGCCACCACAAGGACCCGTCCGGGGCCGGGCTCAACGTGTGGGCGCCGGTGGTCAACCCGCTGCGCGACCCGCGCTGGGGCCGCAACGAGGAGGGCTACAGCGAGGACGCCTGGCTGACCGGGCTGATGGGCGCGGCGTACGCGCAGGGCCTGCGCGGTGACCATCCCGTCTACCTGAAGACCGCGCCGACGCTGAAGCACTTCCTCGGCTACAACAACGAGAACGACCGCTGTGTCAGCTCCAGCAACCTCGGCCCCCGCGTGCTGCACGAGTACGAACTGCCCGCGTACCGCCCCGCGATCGAAAGCGGCGCGGCGGTGGCCGTGATGGCGTCGTACAACCTGGTCAACGGCCGTCCGGCGCACGTCAGCCCGCACCTGGACGACGACCTGCGGTCCTGGACCGGCGACGAGGTGCTGGTGGTGTCGGACGCGTACGCGCCGAGCAACCTGGCCGACCCGGCCCAGCAGGCCTACTTCCCCGACCACGCGAGCAGCCACGCCGCCTCGCTGAAGGCCGGGGTGGACAGCTTCACCGACGCCGACACGAACTCGCACGTCACCATCGGGCGGCTCACCGAGGCCCTGGACCGCGGCCTGATCACCGAGGCCGACGTGGACACCGCGGTGCGGCGGGTGCTGACGATCCGGATGCGGCTGGGCGAGTTCGACCCGGCCGAGGCGAACCCGTTCACCGGCCTCGACCCGGACACCGTGAACTGCCCCGCGCACCAGGCGCTGGCCCGCGAGGCCGCGACCCGCAGCATCGTGCTGCTCAAGCAGGAGTGCCGGCTGCTGCCGTTCGATCCGGAGCAGGTGCGCCGGGTCGCGGTGATCGGGCCGCTCGGCGACCAGCTGATGGCCGACTGGTACAGCGGCACGCTGCCTTACCAGGTCACCGCGGTCGACGGCCTGGCCGCCCGGCTCGGCTCGGACCAGGTGAGCTTCGACGAGGGCGTGGACCGGGTGGCGCTGCGCCTGGTGGGCGGCGGCTATCTGGCGGTCGCCGATCCGCAGGAGGCCAAGCCGTTGCGGCGGGCGTTCGCCGACCCGCACGGGTTCGACGTGTTCGACTGGGGCAGCCACCCGGGCCCGGCCGGGCACCACGGCACCAGCGTGCTGGCCCTGCGCTCGGCCGCCAACGGGCGGCACCTGACCGTACGGGACAACCTGCTGGTCGCCGACGCGCCCGGCCCGCACGGCTGGGACGTGCACGAGACGTTCCGGCTGGTCGAGCGGGCCGACGGCACGCTGTCCCTGCACCACGAGCTGAGCCGCAGCTACCTCGCCGTCGGCGAGGACGGGGTGGCCGCGGTCGGCGCGAGTTTCGAGCAGGCGTCCCGGCTCCAGCTGGAGTTGCGCCACAGCGGGGCCGAGCAGGCCGCCGCCGTGGCCGCCGAGGCGGACGCCGTGGTCGTGGTGCTGGGCAACCACCCGCTGGTCAACGGGCGCGAGACCGAGGACCGGGAGAACCTGGCCCTGCCGCCCGCGCAGGAGGCGCTGCTGCGCGCCGTGTACGCCGCCAACCCGCGCACCGCGCTCGTACTGACCAGCAGCTACCCGTACGCGGTGAGCTGGGCCGACGTGCACCTGCCCGCGGTGCTGTGGAGCAGCCACGGCGGCCAGGAGTTCGGCCACGCGCTCGCCGACGTGCTGTTCGGCGACGCCGAGCCCGCCGGGCGGCTGCCGCAGACCTGGTACCGCAGCCACTGCGAGCTGCCTGACCTCTACGACTACGACATCATCACCAGCGACGCGACGTACCTGTACTACCGCGGCACCCCGCTGTACCCGTTCGGACACGGCCTGAGCTGGGGTGAGTTCGAGTACGGCGCGGTCGGCCTGGACGCCGACGCGATCGACGCCGACGGCACGGTCACCGTCACCGTCGAGGTGGCCAACGTCGGACAGCGGCCTGGCGAGGAGGTGGTGCAGCTCTACACGCACCAGCAGCGCTCGCGGGTCAAGCAGCCGCTGCGGCGGCTGCGCGGGTTCCGCCGCGTCCGGCTCGCACCCGGCGAGCGCACCGTGGTCAGCATCGCGCTGGCCGCCGCCGACCTGTCGTTCTGGGACGTGACCACGGGACGGCCGGTGGTGGAGGCGGCCCGGCACAAGGTGATGGTGGGCCGCTCGGCGACCGACATCCGCGGCTGCGCCACGCTGACGGTACGCGGCGAGCGGATCGGCCCCCGCCGGCCCGGCCTGCTCCGCGCGATCGACCACGACGAGGCCTGCGGGGTGGTGCTGGTCGACGCGGCCCTCGACCGCGGCGACGCGGTGCGCGCCACGGACGCGGGCGCCTGGCTGTCCTTCGGCGCGACCGATCTGACCGGCTGCGAGCGGGTGACCTTCGCCGTCGCGGGTGGCGCGGGCCGGGTAGCGCTGGTGGCCGACGATCCGCTCGACGGCGAGGTGCTGGCCGAGGCGGTCGGCGCGGGGGCGGGCCGATACGCGTACGAGAAGATCAGCTGCGCGCTTGGCACATCCGGCCGGACGGACCTATACCTGGTGTACGACGCACCGGGCATCATCGTCAGCGAACTCGCCTTCTCATGAGCGGTAGGGGTGGCGGGAAGTGGGCATGAACGGGAGCAGCGGGGAGGTGCCGCCGATGAGGAGCCGTCCACGGCGGTCGTCCCAGCGCGACAGCGTGGTGACCATCGCCGACGTGGCCCGGCATGCCGGTGTGTCCACGAGCACGGTGTCGTACGTGCTCAGCGGCAAGCGAGCCATCTCCGCCACGACCAGCGCCCGGGTGCACGCCAGCATCCGCGCGCTGGGCTTCCACCCGCACGCGGGCGCGCGTTCGCTGGCCAGCAACCGGTCCAGTGTGATCGCGCTGGTGCTGCCACTGCGGCAGGGCATGCACCTGCCGGTGCTGATGCAGTTCGCCACCGCCGTGGTGACCAGCGCCCGCCGGCACCACCACGACGTGCTGCTGGTCACCGCCGACGAGGGCCCGGCCGGGCTGCGCCGGGTCGCCGCGGGCGCGATGGTGGACGGCCTGGTGCTGATGGACGTGGAGATGCACGACCCGCGGGTGCCGACCCTGCGCAAGCTGGAACGGCCCAGCGTGCTGATCGGGCTGCCCGCCGACTCGGCCGGGCTGACCTGCGTCGACCTGGACTTCCACCGGGCCGGGGCGGTGTGCGTGGAGCACCTGGCGGCGCTGGGCCACCGGGAGATCGCGCTGCTCGGCGCACCGCGCGTGGTGTACGACCGCGACACCGGCTTCGCCCACCGCACCCGCGACGGCTTCGTGGAGGCCGCGAAGCGGCTGCGGCTGACCGCGTACGCGCAGCCGTTCGAGGAGCACCCGCAGGCGGTGCAGGAGTCCCTCACCCAACTGCTCGCCCATCATCCGCGCCTGACCGGCCTGGTGGTGCACAACGAGGCCGCGGTGGCGCACGTGCTGAGCTCGCTGCGCGCGCTGGGCCGCCGGGTGCCCGAGGACGTGTCCGTGGTGGCGATCTGCCCCGACGAGCTGGCCGAGCGGTCGTCCCCGGCGCTCAGCTCGGTGCAGATCCCGGCCGAGGACGTCGGGCGGCAGGCCGTGGAGCTGCTGATGCGCAAACTCGACGACCGCGCGGTGCCGCCGGCCACGCTGCTGCCGCCGATCCTCACCCCGCGCGCCAGCACCGCCCCCGCCGCCGCCTGACGCCGCCCGCTCGCGGCGTCCACAAAGCACCTGGTCAGGACATGACCATCGGCGGGCGACGGTGCGGCCGAAATCGGGGCTTCACAAGAAGGCAACCGCGCGGTTAAATCGTGCTTGACAGAGGTGGGAGCGCTTCCATCGATGTCGACCAAAACGTACAGGAAAACCCTGACTAACCCACCGCACCGCGATCTGCGATAGCGGTGGGGCGGATGCGCCCACATCCGCCCCACCTGTGCCCTACCGCAGCGACTCGCGTCGCGCGGCTCCACGGACAGGAGAATCCTAGTGCCTACCCACAGTGACGGCATCCGCCCTCCGGGCCGGTGGCGTCGGTTGTTCGCCGGAGCCTGCGGCGTGCTCATCGTCAGTTCCATGGCAACGGGCCTGGCCGCAGCGCCCGCGCAGGCCGCCGCTCCGTACAACTACGGCGAAGCGCTGCAGAAGTCCCTGTTCTTCTACGAGGCGCAGGCCGCCGGACCCAAGCCGTCGTGGAACCGTGTCACCTGGCGCGGCAACTCCGCCATGAACGACGGCTCCGACGTCGGCCTGAACCTGACCGGCGGCTGGTTCGACGCGGGCGACCACGTCAAGTTCGGCTTCCCGATGGCCGCCACGGCCACCATGCTGGCCTGGGGCGCGGTCGAGTACCGCGCCGCCTATTCGGCGTCCGGGCAGCTCACCCCGCTCCTGAACAACCTGCGCTTCGTCAACGACTACTTCATCAAGGCGCACCCGTCGGCCAACGTGCTCTACGGACAGGTCGGCAACGGCGGGGCGGACCACCAGTGGTGGGGTCCGGCCGAGGTGATGAAGATGGCGCGGCCCGCGTACAAGATCGATTCTAGTTGCGGCGGCACGGACCTGGCGGCGGAGACGGCGGCCGCGATGGCCGCGGCCTCGATGGTCTTCCGGCCCACCGACCCGACCTACGCGAACACGCTGGTCAGCCACGCGCGCCAGCTGTACACCTTCGCCGACACGGTGCGCAGGAAGTACAGCGAGTGCATCACCGACGCGAGCAGCTACTACAACTCGTGGAGCGGCTTCAACGACGAGCTGGTCTGGGGCGCGCTCTGGCTGCACCGGGCCACCGGCGAGGCGGCCTACCTGAGCAAGGCCGAGTCCTACTACGCCAACCTGGGCACCGAGCCGCAGTCGAGCACCCACTCCTACAAGTGGACGCACGACTGGGACGACAAGACCTACGGCTCGTACGTGCTGCTGGCCAAGCTCACCGGCAAGCAGCAGTACGTCGACGACGCCAACCGGTGGCTGGACTACTGGACCGTCGGCGTCAACGGCCAGCGCATCACGTACTCCCCCGGCGGGCAGGCTTGGCTGCAGCAGTGGGGTTCGCTGCGCTACTCGGCGAACACCGCCTGGGTGGCGTTCGTTTACTCGGACTGGATCAGCGACGCCACCCGCAAGGCGCGCTACCACGACTTCGCGGTCCGGCAGATCAACTACATCCTCGGCGACAACCCGAACAACCGCAGCTACGTCAACGGTTTCGGGAACAACCCGCCGATCAACCCGCACCACCGCACCGCGCACGGCTCGTGGACCGACAGCCTGACCAGCCCCGCCAACAACCGGCACGTGCTGTACGGCGCACTGGTCGGCGGGCCCGGCTCGGCCAACGACGCGTACACCGACGACCGCGGCAACTTCCAGATGAACGAGGTCGCCACCGACTACAACGGCGGCTTCACCTCGGCGCTGGTCCGCATGTACAGCGAGTTCGGCGGCACGCCGCTGGCGAGCTTCCCGCCCACGGAGACCCCCGACGACGCCGAGATGTACGTCGAGTCCGGGCTGAACACCACCGGGACCACGTTCACCGAGGTCAAGGCGCTGGTCTACAACAAGTCGGCGTGGCCCGCACGGGCGTTGAGCAACGGCTCGTTCCGGTACTACTTCACCCTGGACGGGTCGACGACACCGAGCCAGATCAGCACGTCGGTGGCGTACAGCCAGTGCTCGCCGCCGACCGGGCCGACCCAGCACAGCGGCAACGTGTACTACGTGACGATCTCGTGCGCTGGGCAGAACATCATCCCAGCCGGGCAGTCCGACTGGCGGCGCGAGATCCAGTTCCGGATCACCAGCTCCGGCACCTGGGATGTCACCAACGACTGGTCCTACCAGGCGACCCTGGCCCGCAACAGCAAGATCACGCTGTACGACGGGACCACCAAGGTCTGGGGCGACGCGCCCGGCGGCGGCACCCCGGACACCGTCGCGCCCAGCACCCCGGGCACCCCGGCGGCGTCCTCGGTCACGGCCACCTCTGCCACGCTGAGCTGGACCGCGTCCACCGACACCGGCGGCAGCGGGCTCGCGGGCTACCGCGTCTACCGCGAGGCGGGCGCGACCGACGTGCTGGCCGGCTCACCGACCACCAACTCGTTCGCGCTGACCGGCCTGACGGCCTCGACCTCTTACACCTACTACGCCGTCGCCGTCGACGGCGCGGGCAACACCTCCACCGCCTCCTCGCCGGTCACGTTCAGCACCACCGCCCCGCCGAACGACACCACCGCGCCGACGCAGCCGGGCACGCCGACAGCCACGTCGATCACACAGACCGGCGCGACGCTGGTCTGGACCGTCTCCACCGACAGCGGCGGCAGCGGCCTGGCCGGTTACCGCGTCTACCGCGAAGCGGGCACCACCGACGTGCTCGCCGGGTCGCCGACCACGAACTCTTTCGCCCTCACCGGGCTCACCGCGTCGACCTCGTACACCTACTACGTCGTCGCCGTGGACGGCGCGGGCAACACCTCGACCGCGTCCTCGCCCGTCACGTTCACCACGTCGGGCACCGGCGGCGGGGCGAGCTGCGACGTGGCATACCTGATCGAGAGCCAGTGGCCCGGCGGATTCTCCGTGAAGGTCACCATCAAGAACACCGGCACGACGGCGATCAACGGCTGGACGCTGACCTACCCGTTCCCCGCGTCGGGGCAGGCCGTCAGCAGCGGCCACAGCGCGAACTGGTCCCAGTCCGGCCTCAACGTCACCGCCACCAACCTCTCCTGGAACGCCAACCTGGCCCCGAACGCCTCCGCCACGATCGGCTACAACGGCGTCTGGACCACCGCCAACCCCGAACCGACCGCCTTCAAGGTCAACGGCGCGACCTGCACTGTCAGCTGAGTTACCAGGGGCGCTTTCCACAACGCGATGTGTTGTGGAAAGCGCCCCTTCCGTCCTGATCGGACTACTGACGTCGCAGGGCCGTGCCTAGGCTGACGAGACGAAGGCACCGGCGGCGGAGGGGGAGGTTCGGGTGATGGTCGACGATCGCGTCGGGTGCGAGGTTCGCGATGTTCGGTGATCCGGAGCAGGCGAGTCAACGCATCGACGACTGGCAGGCGGCCGTCGAGGCCAGCGCGGCCCGCGCCCGGGAGCTGGCGCAGCGGCAGGGTGAGCTGGCCGTCACCGTCGCGGTCGCCGAGGGCTCGGTGACCGCGACCGTGGACCACACGGGTCGGCTGACGACGCTGAAGCTCGACGACCGCGTGCGCGCCTGGTCGCTGGAGAAGCTGTCGCGGACCGTGATCGAGGCCAACGACGCCGCCCGGTGGGCGCTGCGGGCCGAGCTGAGCCGGCTCATCGACGAGTCGGGGCTGCGTGATGCGCCCTGACGACGGCGGCCCGCCGCTGCGGGCGCTACCCGATCAGATTCGCGACCACGGCCGCACCATCGACCACCTGGTGGGGCGCGTGGCCGAGACCCGCGCGGCGGCCGCCCGCGTCGGCTACGACGGCGGCTCCTACGGGCTGCTCAACGGATGGCTGCCGCGCCTGCTCGACGACCTGGTCGACCGTGCCGTCGAGTGCGTCGACCAGACCTCCCGCACCATGGACACCATCGCCGACGGGCTGCGCGCGGTCGCCGACACCTACGCCGCGGGCGACGCCGCCGCCGACACCGCCGTGCGGGGCGTGCGATGAACGAGCCCGGTGACACGCTGGTCGCCGACCGGGTCGACACCACGACCTGGTTCTCCGGAGTCGGCATCGCCGAGTCGCTGGACATGCTCGTCGACGGCATCGAGAACGGCTCCTGGATCGACGGCACCCTCGGTGGCGCGACCCTGGTCGCCGAAGGCGCCGCCTGGGCGTTCGACCCGTTCGGCATGCTGGTCACCGCCGGGTTCGGCTGGGTCGTGGAGCACGTCGAACCGCTGTCCTGGTGCCTGGACCAGCTCGCGGGCGATCCCGACCAGTTGCGGGCGAACGCCCAGACCTGGCGCAACATCGCCGCCGAGCATCAGCGGATCGCCGACGGATACGGCCGTGGCACGGTCGCCGACATCCCTGACTGGACCGGGCAGGCCGCGGCGGCGTACGGCACGCACGCCCAGCGCAGCATGGAGATGCTGTTCGCACTTTCCAAAATCGGCGAGTGCATGGCCGTCCTCGTCGAGGCGTCCGGTGCGCTGGTCGAGGCGGTGCGCACCATCGTGCGGGACCTGATCGGCGAGTGCGTCGCCACGCTGCTGGCCCGGCTGCCGATCTGGACCGCCGAGGAGGTGTTCACCTTCGGCCTGGCCACACCGGTGGTCGTCGCCCAGGTCAGCACCGTGGTCGCCCGCTGGGCGGCGAAGATCGCCCGGATCATGAAGGCGCTGGTCCGCAGCCTCGGCAACCTCATCCCGGTGATCAAGCAGGTCGACACCGGCATGGGCACCTTCATCGTGTTCGCCAAGCGCCAGCAACCCGAGCTGCCCGGCCGGGGCGTGACGCCGACCGGCGACCTCGGCGGCCTCACCCGCCCGCCCGACCCGGCGAGCCAGGCCGGCGATGTGGGCCTCATCGCCGACAAGATCGCCGAGCATGCAGGTCAGCGCAGCATCCCCGGCGTCGAAGACACCGACCTGGCCGGTCACCTGGAGGACGTCATGCGGGCGAACCCGGGCCACCGGGTGCGGGACACACCCGGCCGCGTCCCCCGCTACGTCTGGTGGGACGCCGACACGGGCACGATCATCATCAGAGAGGGCGACCGGGGCACGTTCATGCAGCCCGACAACGGTTACGCCTACTACCTGCAGCAGCTCAACGAGTGAAGGGGCACCGGCATATGGCAGTGAACTGGGCCGACGACGCCCCTGCGACGGAAGCCGCCTGGCCGCGGCTGACTCCCGCGGAGCGTGCCTCGATCGATCAGCTGGACGCCGAACGCCTGGAGTGCGAACGTGCCGGCATGGCACCCCGGTTCGCCGAGGCCCTGATCGAGCCGAAGTACTCGGTCCGCAACCGGTTCCGGCTATGGGAGCACCTGATCCGGCGGCTGGAACAGGACCGCCTCGACGACGGCTACCTGATCGACCTCTACTTCAACGATCTGACCAGCCGTGACACCCTCGGAACGCTGCTGGACACACGTCCGGAGTTGGCGGCCGGCGAGTTGGGCTCGCTGCTGGCGGCGCTCGACCGCAGGTTCGAGGCGGCGACGGTTTTCGACAATGGCGCGGAGCGGCGGCGGTGGACCGCCCGTTTCGAGTCCGGACAGCTCAGCCCGCGCTGGTCCCGCCGCCCGCGCCGCCTGCCCTGGGAGCACTGAGCATGATGGGCGTGCTCACGTCCGGTTCACCCGCATCACGAACCGCGAGCCGTTGGGCAGATCCGCGATGCTCCTTGCCATCGACCGGTGCACGGACATCAGCTCGCTGATCGAGATCGGCCGACGGCTGGTGGCCGCCAGGTCCCGCCGGGCCTCGGCCGTGAACAGGAACGGGTACACGCTCAGACCCTGGTCCAGCCGTAGCGCACGAGCCTCCTCCTGCCAGCCGGGCCAGCGTACGTCGACATAGAAGCCGTCGAGCCGCCCGGACGCCAGCCAGGACAGCCACGTGCCGTACGGCATCCCGAGCGGCTGCCACTCCAGCGACTCCGGCGCGAAGTAGCACACCTCGCCGGGCTCCCCGGGCCGGCCCTCGGGCGGCACCGGGCCGTTGACCTCGTAGCGGCCACCGAGCACGTCATGCCCGACGGCGAAGCACACCGGAGCGTCCCGGGGCCCGCCGTCGAGGCCGTTGGCGTCGGCCAGGCTCGGCAGGCCCTCGGCCGGGTTCCCGCCGCCGTACAGCCGCAGCCAGCCGTGGTCGAGCACCAGGCCACCAGCGTGCAGCGCCATCGCGCCGAGGCGGGAGCGGGTGGTCACCTGCATCAGGCCCAGGGTCTCCCGGCCGTGCTCCGTGGGCAGGACACGCACGTCGACCGCGCCCGCAGTCAGCTCCGCGAGCAGTTTCGGCCAGGCGTCCTCGGCGGTGTTGATCAACTCGTCGACAGGTCGCATGGGCGGCATGGTGCCATGCCTGCCGCCGTCGCCGCATCCCGTCGGTGGCCCGGCCCGGCACCGCGCACATCCACCGCCGCACGATCGCACGCCAGGTCAGGGCACGGACGGCGTTAAGAAGGGCACCTTCTACAACGCGGAGCGTTAAGAAGGTGCCCTTCCTTGCCTTTACAGGTGGCCGACGCCGGCGTTGGCGGCGACCTTGGCGGGGACGGTGGTGGCGGGGTCGAGGGTGTAGCCGTAGAAGGTGCCGGGCTCGGTCACGGTGCCGTTGGCTTCGCAGGGGCCCGAGTTGGCGAACGCGTTGGCGCGCTGGACCAGGCGGCCCGGGGCGCTGTCGGCGTAACCGTTCGTCGAGTAGCACGGGAACGCCGTGTTCTCGAAGTAGTTGCCCTCCACGACCACGCCCGCGTTCTCCGTGGACGCGACGCCGTACAGGCCGACGTTGCGGTAGTGGTTGTTGTACACGTGCACCGGCTCGCCGAAGCGGACCCGCGGGTGCCGCTGGTTGGACCCGTCGAACAGGTTGTGGTGGTAGGTCACCTTCAGGTGCCCGATGTCGTCGGGGAACGTGTCGGAGTGCCCGAGCAGCATGGACTTGTCGGTGCCGTGGAAGACGTTCCAGGACACGGTGACGAAGTTCGACTGCCGCTTCACGTCCACCGAGCCGTCGTAGCCGGGCCAGAACTCGTTGTGGTCGATCCACACGTGGTGCGAGGCGTTGTGCACGCTGACCGAGTCGTCGGACGCGTCGCGGAAGGTGATGTTGCGGATGATCACGTTGTTGCCGGGCCGGGTGGTCGAGCCCATCTGCAGCCCGCCGCCGGTGATCTCCGCAGTCGAGCCGACGCCGATGATGCTCTTGTTCGCGACCACGGTGATCATGCCGCTGACCGTGATCCGGCCGGAGACCATGATGATGTACGGCTCCGCCCGTCCCGCGTAGTCGGCCAGTTGCGCCGCGCTGGTGACGGTGACGGTCTGCCCGCCCGCGCCGCCGTACGTGCCGTTCTGCCCGAGGGAGTTCACGGACGCGTAGCCGTCGGCCTGGCCGGGCGGGGTCGGTGGCAGCGGGCTCGGCGACGGCGAGGCCGGGGCCGACGGTGACGCGGGGGCCGAGGGCGACGGGTCGGGGCCGCTGCCCGTGACGACCTGGACGTCGTCGAAGGCGGCGCTGGCATACGAGCCGAGCAGCCCGATCCGCCCGGTGGCGAACGTGCCGTCGGTGGCGGTCACCAGCTGGCTGCCGTTGACGGAGCCGCGCAGCGTGCTCCCGGTGACCTGCAGCGCGAGGGTGTGCCACGCGCCTGGGGTGACCGTGGCGGCCGCCTGAGCGAGCACCGTCACGCCGCCGCCGCTGGTGCGGCGCAACTCGGCCCGGCCCGCGCCGACGAGCACGAGCGAGTAGAAGCTGGAGGTGCTCGACGCGCGGGCGGCGACGCCCGCCGCGCGGGTGCTGTTGCCGAAGGCGATCGGCTTGACCCGGGCCGAGACCGTGTAGTCGGTCCAGGTCGCGGTGCCGGACAGGGACTTCGCGTCGGCGCTGGTGCTGCTCTGGCGGTAGGCGCGCGAGCCGTCGGTGACCACCGACCAGCTGCCGCCCGAGCTGCTCCAGCCGGACGAGTTGCCGTCCTCGAAGTCGTCGCCGAACAGCGTGGCCGCGGACGCGGCGGTGGTGAGGCCGACCGCCAGGGCGAGGGCGGCGGCGATGGTGCCGGCGAGGAGCGCGGTGCGCCGGCGGTGCGGGATCGTCATCTTCTCCTCCGGATCGGGTGCGGATGCGGGCGGAACGCGAGCCGGAACGCGGCCGCCGGGGCGACCGGCCCGTGCGCGCACCGTGTCCGCGGCGGAGCACGTCAAGGGCGGTGCGGAGATGGGAAGGGCACCTTCTACAACGCGGAGCGTTGTGAAGGTGCCCTTCCTTTCATCAGATGCGGCCGGTGCCGGCGCCGGAGGTCACGATCGACTTGATCGAGGACGCCGTTTGGAGGGTGTAGGAGTAGGGGATGCTGTTGACGGAGCCGCCGCCGCTGGCGGGGCTGCCGGAGCCGACGAAGTAGTTGTTGCGCTGGACGATCGCGCCCACGGGAGAGTCGGCGTAACCGACGGCGGTCGGCTCGTCGACGTTCTCGAAGTAGTTGCCCTCGACGAGCACACCGGCACCGCAGGTGGAGGCGACGCCGTACTCGTTGCCGTTGTAGTAGTTGTTGTAGACGTGCACCGGGTTGCCGAAGCGCACGCGCGGGTGGCGGGTGCCGGAGCCGTCGAACCAGTTGTGGTGGTACGTGACGCGCAGGTGGCCGATGTCCTGGCTGCCGTTGTCGTCACTGTGGCCGAGCAGCATGCTCTTGTCGTGGTTGAAGATGCGGTTCCACGACACGGTGATGTAGTCCGAGCCTCGCTTGATGTCGATCGCGCCGTCGTAGCCGTTGCTCAGGCTGTTGTGGTCGATCCACACGTGGTGCGAGCTGGTCTCCACGTTGATCGCGTCGTCGTCCCAGTCCCGGAAGTTGATGTTCCGGATGATGACGTTGGAGACGTTGCTCAGGGTCAGGCCGCCGCCGACCAGGGTGGCGCCGGAGCCGACACCCAGGATCGTCTTGTTCGAGGCGACCTTGTTCATGCCGCTGATGTTGAACGTGCCGGAGAACGTGATGGTCTTCGTCCCGGACGAGTTGATCTCGCTGAGGAACTGGGACGCGCTGGTCACGTTGACCGTGCTGCCGCCCGATCCACCGCTGGTGGAGCCGTTCACCGTCGCCCAGCCGACCAGGCCGCCAGCCGGCGGCTGCGGGCTGCTCGGCGGTTGCGGGGACGGTGAGCTGGGCGGGGACGCCGACGACGACGGCTGCGGGCCGCCGGTGGTCGGGGCCGGGCCGGCCGAGTCGCTGACCACGACGTCGTCGAAGCGGGCCGTGGCGTACGACGTCACCAGCACGATCCGCCCCGCGCCGAACTGGCTGTTGCTGCCCGAGGCGACCTGCGTGCCGTTGACCCAGCCGGTCAGCGTGGACCCGCTGGCCGTGAGCTGCAGGGTGTACCAGGTGCCGGTGCTCACGGTCAGGTTCACGCCGCCGATGACGGTGACGCTGCTGCCGTTGACCGCCTGCAGCTCAGCTCGCCCGGAGTTGAGCAGGGCCAGCTGGTAGCGGGTCGACGAGCCGGTGGAGCGCGCGCCGAGCGCCGCGTAGCGGCCGGAGCCGGAGAAGCCGGTCGGCTTCACCCGGGCGGTGACGGTGTAGTTGGTCCACGAGGTGCTGCCGGCGAACTGGCGGGCCAGCTCACTGTCGACCTTGGCCTGCTGGAACGTGCCGGTGCCGTCGGTCACCACGGACCATTCGCCGCCGGACTTGGACCAGCCGGTGGCCGAGCCGCTGTTGAAGTTGTCGGAGAACAGCGTGGCGGCCATGGCGACGCCGCCGGTGAGGTTCAGCAGCATCGTCATCACGACGGCGAGTGCTGCGGTGGCGGCGGCGGTCACCAGACCGGCTCGCCTGGCGCGGTGCGCGCCCGGGCTGTGCGCGTGTCGCATGGAAGATCCTCCTCAGATCTTTCCGACGCCGGCGCCGGCCATCACGATGGCCTTGACGTCGGCGGGGTTGTCCAGCACGTAGCCGTAGTAGGCGCTGGGCTCCTCGACGGTGCCGGAGCAGTCGGGGGCGCCGGGCTCGTTGCCGGTGTAGACGTTGTTGCGAGCCACGCAGCGACCGCCCGGACCTGCGTAGCTGTTCGTGACGGGCTCCTCGACGCTTTCGAAGTAGTTGCCCTCGACCACGCAGCCCGCGTCGGTCTGGCAGGCCACGCCGACGTCGGTGTTGTGGAAGTAGTAGTTGTTGTAGATGTGCACCGGCTCGCCGTAGCGCACCCGCGGGTTGCGCTGCGGGGTCTCGTCGAACCAGTTGTGGTGGTAGCTGACCTTCAGCCGGCCGGTGTCCTGCAGATCGTCGGCGTCGTCGCGCCCCAGCAGCATGTTCTTGCTGTGGTCGTGGGTGTGGTTCCACGAGATGGTCACGTACGACGAACCGCGCTTGACGTCGATCAGACCGTCGTATCCCTGGGCGAGGTCGTTGTGGTCGAGCCAGATGTGGTGCGAGAACATCTGGACGTTGATCGAGTCGTCGCTGGCGTTGCGGAACAGCATGTTGCGGATGATCACGTTCTGCACCGCGTTCGCGGGCGGGGACGTGATCGCGTCGTCGATCGGCAGGCCGATGTTGAAGCCGCCGCCGGAGATCCCGGAGGTCGACCCGACGCCGATGATCGACTTGTGCGAGGTGACGTTGTACATGCCCGCCGGGACCGTGATCAGGCCCTTGACGCAGATGTTGAGCGGGCCGGTCTGCCCGATCGCGGCGATCAGCTCGGCGGCCGTGTCGACCTCGATGGTCGCGCCGCCCGCGCCGCCGGTGGTGCCGTTGCGGCCCCAGGCGTTCACGGCCGCGAAGCCGACCGGGCTGCCGCCGGTGTTGCAGGTGCCGGGCGGCGGCGGGGAGCTGCTCGGCGAGGGTGACGGCGGTTGTCCTGAACCGGACGGGCTGGGGTTGCTCGGACCGGCCGTGTCGGTGACGGTCACGTCGTCGAACGAGGCGCTGGCGTACGACGCCATCAGGCCGATCTTGCCGGAGGAGAACGAGCTGTCGGTGGCCGTGGCCACCTGCGTGCCGTTGACGAACGCGGTCAGCGACGAGCCGAACGCGTCCAGCCGCAGCGTGTACCAGGTGCCGGGCGACACCGCGACGGTCGCGGTGGCCAGCGTGGTGATCCCGCCGCCGGAGACGCGGCGCAGCTGCGCCGTGCCGGAGCCGGTCAGCACCAGCGAGTAGTAGTTGGACAGGCTCTGCAGGCGGGCGGCCACGCCGACCGAGCGGGTGCTGTTGCCGAAGGCGGTCGGCTTGACCCGGGCCGAGACCGACTGGGCGGTCCAGGTCGAGCCGGCCTGCGCCTTGGCGTCGGCACCGGTGCTGGTCTGCCGGTACGCCTGGCTGCCGTCGGCAACCACCGACCAGCTGCCACCGGACTTCGACCAGCCGGTCGAGTTGCCGTCCTCGAAGTCGTCCGAGAACAGCGTGGCCGCGTACGCGGTGCCGCCGAACCAGGTCGTCCCCAGGGCCAGGACGAGGGCGGTCAGCCCCGCGCCGAGTGCCGCGGCCACTCCGCGACGCCGTGGAGCCGCGCGTGTGAGCAAGGACATGAGCGGTACCTCCTTGGAGGAACCGCACCCGGTGGTCCGGCACGGGTGTGCCGGAGGGCGCCACCAGGGTGCGGGAGCTCTGTGCGCCGTCGGTTGAGCGGGACCGCCGGCTAACGGGGCCCGGCGGCCGGGCAGGGTCCGGCCGCCGGGCGCCGGGTCAGCGGGCGCCGAGCTTTCCGGCGCCGGAGAGCAGCGTGGCCAGCGGCACCGCCCAGCCGGGCAGCGGCTGGTACGCGCGCAGCGTCGGCGTCCAGCCGGCGTCCGCGCCGAAGTCCGGGTCGTTGACCGCGTTGTACGCCGCGAGCAGGTTCAGCGGCCCCGGGCGGCCGCTGCCGACCCGGCCGTAGCTGCCGCGCTCGGTGACGACGGTGCCCTTCCAGTCCTTCAGCACCCGGTCGGCGGTGATGCCGTCGGTCAGCGTGAAGTGGTTGTTCTCCAGGTACACCGCGGACTGGATGCCCAGGCCGACGCTGTAGTCGTAGAACTCGGCGATGCGGAACGTGTTGTTGTACACGTCGACCTGGCCGAAGCGGACGCGCGGCGCGCGCTGGCCGACCCCGTCGAACACGTTGTGCCGCAGGGTGACCCGCAGCTTGCCGACGTCCGGGCCGACGGTGTCCGAGGAGCCGATGAGCATCGTCTTGTCGTGGTCGGTGAACACGTTCGCCGACACGGTGACCAGGTCGGAGGTGTGCGTGATGTCGCACGCGCCGTCGTGCACCTGCCACGGCCGGCCGAAGTACACCGGTTGGTTCGAGTCCGGGTTGTCGCCGTCGCTGAAGGTGTTGTGGTCGATCCACACGTTCGTCGAGCGGCGCACCGAGACCAGGTCGTACTCGGAGTTCCAGTTGCCCTCGGCGCCGTCGGTGGGCCGCCAGCGCGGGAAGCAGTCGGCCGCGTCCTCGAAGTTCAGATTGCGGACGATCACGTTGTTGCCGCCGTCGATCATCAGCGTGAGGTGGCGCAGGGTGGCGTTTCCGAGACCGAGGATCGTGGTGTTCGGGCCGACCCGCAGCTCGGTGCGGGCCCGCTGGTTGGCCACCGAGCGCACCCGGGCCTGCTCGATCGGCCCGCTCGGGTCGGTGGCGCGGCCCCAGACCGCCGGGTCGTACGCGGCGAGGTAGCTCTCCAGCGTGTAACCCGGGTCGGCGAGGTCCGCGCAGGTCAGCGTGGCGCCGTCGGCGGTCTTCAGACCGTCGATGACACCCTCCACGAAGACGATCTTCGGGTCCGCGCCGGTCAGCGCCGCGGCCAGCTCGTCGCGGTTGCGCACCGTGAACACGTGCGCGTCGTCGGCGGCCGAGCCGCCCGTGGTGCCGGCGCCGGAGGCCGCCCAGCCGTCGTTGGCCGCGAGCGGCTGGCGGGCGAGCTGCTGCGCCCACCAGCCGGGGCCGCTGGGGTCACCGGTCGCCGCCGCGGGCGACGCGCCCGTCAGCAGCAACAGGACGCCGAGGGCGGATCCGGCGACGACCCGCCGGACCCGGCGACCGACCACATTGTCTTGCCTTCGCATCGCGCTCTCCATTATGTGTCCGACGTGTTACTTATCAGGCAACATAAGAAGAGACGACAGTGAAGTCAATGGATGGTGAATGCAGCTTTGTTGCAGCCTTTAAAGCACAGTTTTCCCTGTTCCAGCTACCGTCATAGCTGGATGCAGCGACTATTCAGATCGACCTTGCCACGTCTTTTCAATCGTTTGCAGTCCCGCCCGGAACAGTTGCATGCCACGGCGCGGAAAGCTCGTTCATCAGGGCCCCTTCGGCCGCGCAGCGGCGCAGCACGTCGTTCACCCCGACCAGCGTGCGGTGCCCGTCCTCGACGGCCAGCGCCTCCGGCGCGACCTGGTAGGACGGTTCCGCCGCGCGCAGCTGCTCGATGACCGTGGTGAACGAAGCCGTCCGGGCCAGCCCGGACAGCAGCGGTGTGCCCGACGCACGGAACGCCAACAGGTTCTCCAGCAGCGTCGACCGGCCTTCCACCAGCTCCGCCACCGGCTCGCCGGGCAGGCGCAGCCGGTCCTCGCGAAAGGTCAGCTCGGCGGTGCCGCGGTCGCCGTACACGGTGAGTTCGCCGTCGACGAAGTCCTCCCCCGCCAGCGTCACCGCGACCAGCACCCGCACCCCGCCCGTCAGCGTGACGCGCAGCGTGGCGGTGTCCTCGACCTCGATCGGGCGCACCTTCAGCCAGTCCACCTCGACCCGGATCACCGGCAGGTCCAGCACCGCCAGCGCCTGCATGACCGCGTGCGCGAACGGGTTGGCCAGCGCGCCGTCCAGCGACGGCCGGCCGTCCACGGTGCGCCGCCCGGACCAGGGCGAACGTGCCCAGTAGGCGTCGTCGCGCCGCCAGCAGCCGAGCACCGAGATCTGCCGTACCGTGCCCAGCTGGCCCGCCGCGACCGCCTCGCGCAGCCGGACCAGCGCCGGAGAGGCCAGCGACTGGAAGCCGACCTGCACCACTCGCCCGGTCGTGTCCTGCTCGGCCAGCAGCGCGTCGTGCTCAGCCCTGTCGAGCACGGGCGGCTTCTCCAGCAGCACGTCCGCGCCGGCGCGCAGCGCGTCGCGGGTCAGCGCCAGGTGGGTGTGCGGCGGCGTGCACACGATGACCACCTCGGGCTTGGTCTCGGCGAGCAGCGCCAGATGGTCGGTGTAGACCGGCACGCCCTCCGGCGGGTCCACCACCGGCCGCGTGTCGGCGAGCGCCACCAGCCGGACCAGCCCCCGCCGCTCCTGCTCGGCAAGCTGCTCCCGATGATGCAGCCCATGCCCATTAGCCCCCACCAACGCCACCGACGTGACCGTCATGCCACCCTCCTCAGCGACGATCTTGCGTGGGTGTCCCCCACGACACGGGCCTTTCGGGCGGCACGGGGGCCATTCGCGCAAGATCGTCGCGGCGAGGGCATCAGCGCACCGCCGTCCGGACCAGGTCGGCGGCACCGTGGGTGGCAAGGGCTTTGCGCCATGCTTCGATCATCCGGCGGTGCGCCGGGTCGGGCACTTCGAGCACGCCGCCGGGGCCGAACAGGGCCTCGGTGCTCAGATCGGCGCGGACCTCGGCGGCCCGCGGGTCGTCCAGCGGCAGCGCCCGGCCCGCGTCGTCGGCGCCCTCGGCGAACCGGGCCCAGGCCGCCAGGATCAGCGTGGCCAGGGTCGGCTCGGCGACCGTGTTCAGCACCGACAGCGCTCGCTGGGGCAGCTTCTGCGTGCCGTCCATCGCCACCTGCAGGCAGCGGTGCCCGAGCCGGGCGTTGGCGAACCGCTCCAGCGCCGCGTCGCCGTACCCCGCGACGGTGACCCCGTCCGGCGGCGTCATCGATGCCGCGACCTCGGTGGCGATGTAACGGCGCAGCAGGTCGGTCATGCCGGGCAGGGCGATGGCGTCGGCGATGCTCTCGCAGCCCGCCAGCGCGCCCAGGTAGGCCAGCGCGCTGTGCACGCCGTTGAGGGCGCGCAGTTTGAGGTGCTCCCACGGGGTGACGTCGTCGGTGAGCACCGCGCCCCCCGCCGCCCAGTCGGGGTGCGCTCCGGCGAAGGAGTCCTCGATCACCCACTGACGGAACGGCTCCCCGGCGACCGCGGCCAGGTCGCGGGCCCCGAGGCAGCGTTCCGCGGCCGCCAGGGTGGCGGCGGTGGTGGCGGGCACGATCCGGTCCACCATGCTCGACGGGCAGCGCACCGAGCTGTCGAACCACTCGCGCTGCGCGTCGGGGATCATCCCCGCCAGCAGTTTGCCGAGCACGACGCCGTTCGACGGCAGGTTGTCGCAGCTGAGCACGGTAATCGGGCCGCTGTCCGCGCGGGCGCGGGCGACCAGTCCGTCGATCAGCAGGCGCGGCACCGCCGCGTCGGGGGCGTACGCCTTCTCGGTCACGGTCAGCGTCACCACCCTGATCGCCGGGTCGGCCAGCAGCGCCACCACGGCCGCCGGATCGCTCGCGGCGTGCACCGTGTCGTTGAGCGCGCCCAGCACCCGGGTGCGCTCGGCCGACGCGTCGAGCGTCACCACGCTGTAGAGGTGGTCCTGCGCCCGCAGCGCCTCCAGCACGTCCCGCGAGCGCGGCGCGACCGCCACGATGCCCCAGTCGCCGCCGCGCGCGGCCATCGCCGCCTCGATGTAGACGGCCTGGTGGGCCCGGAAGAACGCGCCCAGGCCCAGGTGCAGCACGCCGGCCTTCGCCTCGCCGGGCCGCACGGCCGGACGGCTCTCCGCGGGCAGCCGCGACAGCGTCGCCCGGCCGAGCCGGGTCGCGGGGACCGTCATCGCCATGTCGGGCCGTCCGGGAACGAGAACTCGGCGATCGACTCCGGCTTGAAGGTGACCGAGTAGCCGGGCTTGCTCGGCAGCCGGTAACGGCCGTCGACCACGGTGATCGGGTCCTCGAAGTGCTCGTGCAGGTGCGCGACGTACTCCACCATGCGGCCGTCGAGGGAGCGGCCCAGCCGCAGGTAGTCGAAGACCGACAGGTGCTGCACGTACTCGCACAGCCCGACTCCGCCCGCGTGCGGGCATACCGGCACGCCGAACTTCGCGGCCATCAGCAGGATCGACAGCACCTCGTTGACGCCGCCGACGCGGCACGCGTCGATCTGGCACACCTGGATCGCGTCGGCCTGCATGAGCTGTTTGAAGATGACCCGGTTCGCGGCGACCTCGCCGGTCGCGACCCGGATGGGCCGCACCGAGCGGGCCACGGCCGCGTGGCCGAGCACGTCGTCGGCGTGCGTGGGCTCCTCGATCCAGTACGGGTTCACCTCGGCCAGCACCGCCATGTTGGCGATCGCCTCGTCCACGTCCCAGACCTGGTTCGCGTCCATCATCAGCAGCGCGTCCGGGCCGATCTCCTCGCGGATCAGCCGGGCGCGGCGCAGGTCGTCCTCGATCGGCCCGCCGACCTTCATCTTCATCGCCCGCCAGCCCTGGGCGTACGCCGCCTTCGTCAGCTCGCGCACCTGTTCGTCGGGGTAGCCCAGCCAGCCCACCGACGTGGTGTACGACGGGAAGCCGTCGCGCTCCAGCACGGCCAGCCGCTCGGCGTACCCGTCGTCCACGCGCAGCAGCTCCAGCGCCTCCTCACGGGTGATCGCGTCGGTGATGTGGTGGAAGTCGACGCTGTTCACCAGCTCCTCGGCCGGCATCTCGGCCAGCAGCCGCCACATCGGCTTGCCCTCGGCCTTGGCGCGCAGATCCCACACCGCGTTGACCAGCGCGCCGGTCGCCATGTGGATGACGCCCTTCTCCGGGCCCAGCCAGCGCAGCTGCACGTCGGCGCTCAGCGAGCGCCAGAACGCCACCGGGTCGGCGAAGATCTCCTCCAGCGTGCGCCCGACGACGTGGTGCGATAGGGCCTCGATCGCCGCGCAGGCGATCTCGTTGCCGCGCCCGTTGGTGAAGGTGAAGCCCGCGCCGAACAGGCCGGACTCGGTGTGCAGCTCGACGTACGCGGCGCTGTAGTCCCCGCGGTTGATCGCGTCCGAGCCGTCGCCCTTCGCGGCGGTCGGGAAGCGTACGTCGTGCACCTTGGCGTCGATGATTTTCATGACTGTCCTACTCGGAAGATCTTCTTGGGCAGGTGGTATGCCAGGTCGGCGATGGTCTCGGCGGCCTCGTCGAGGCCCAGGCGGTGCTCGGCGACCAGGCGGGCGAGGAAGCCCGCGTCCACGCGCCGGGCCACGTCGTGGCGCACCGGGATGGAGCAGTACGCGCGGGTGTCGTCGACGAACCCGGCCGTGTTGTAGAAGCCCGCGGTCTCGGTGACCGCCTCCCGCCAGCGGCGCAGCGCCTCGGGCGCGTCGAGGAACCACCACGGCGCGCCGACGAACATCGCCGGGTAGCCGCCGGCCAGCGGGGCCAGCTCGCGGGTGAAGGTGTACTCGTCCAGGGTGTAGACGACGACCCGGAACCGCGGGTCGTGCCCGAACTCGTCCAGCAGCGGCCGCAGCGCGTTGGTGTACTCGGTGGCCACCGGGATGTCGCCGCCGACGTCGCGCCCGTGCGTGCGGAACAGCGCCGCGTTGTGGTTGCGGGACGAGCCCGGGTGCAGCTGCATGACCAGCCCGTCGTCCACCGACATTCGGGCGAACTCGATCAGCATGTGCGCCCGGAACGCCTCCGCCTCGGCCGGCGTGGCGGGCGGGCCGGGGATGATCGGCGTGCCGTCGGGCGTCGCCGCCAGCCCGTCGTGCAGTGCGCGCTCGAACAGCAACTTGGCCTCGTCGGCGGTCAGGCCGCCGGTGGCCGCCGTCGGGTGCCCGTGGTCGGAGCAGGTCGCGCCTGCGGCGATGAAGTCCAGCCGCCGCTGCGCCAGCGCGGCCAGGAAACCCTCGTAGGTCGTGGTGTCCAGGCCGGTGATCTCGCCGAGCTTGGCCACCCGTGCGGCCCAGCCGGGCCAGTCCATGTCGACCAGGTCGTCCGGGCGGTACGTGGTGATCACCCGCCCGCTGGGGCCGCCCCAGCCGTCCGCGGCCAGCTTGGCGTGGCGGGACAGGTCGTCCAGCGGCGACTCGGTGGTGGCCAGCACCTCCAGGTTGAACTTGCCGAACAGCGCCCGGGGCCGGTATTCCGGCTGCTCCAGGCGCGCGGCCAGTTCGTCGTACACCCGGTCGGCGGTCTGCGGCCCGAACGGGGTCTCGATGTCGAACACCGTCTTGAACGTCTGCTCCAGCCACAGCCGCGACGGCGTACCCCGGAACAGGTGCCAGTGCTGCGCGAAGGTGCGCCAGACGACCCGCGGGTCGGTCTCGGTCGGGCCGCCGTCGACGCGTGGCACGCCCAGCCGGTCGGGTGTCACACCCTGGCTGAGCAGCATGCGCGTCACGTAGTGGTCGGGCACGATGATGAGCCGGGCCGGGTCCGGGAACGGCGCGTCCTCGGCCAGGATGCCGGGGTCGACGTGGCCGTGCGGGCTGATCAGCGGCAGGTTCCGCGCATGCGTGTAGAGCTCCCGGGCGATCGCCCGGGTGCGCGCCTCCGCCGGGAACAGCAGGTCGTCCACGTGGTCACTCCCATTCCGAGATGTCGAGCAGTTCCGCCACGTCCACGCAGCGCCCGGAGGCGATCGACGCGTTCGCGGCCAGGCCGGTCAGCAGCGAGCGCGCGCCGTCGAGCGCCGTCGCCGACCGGTGCAGCGGGTCGGCGTCGCCGCCGAAGAGCACCCCGGTCATGCGCACGTCCGCGCCGCCGTGGCCCTGCCGGTCGTACGCCGCCACCGGCACCTCTACCGGCGGCTCCCAGTAGCGGCGCAGCCGCAGCGAAACGCTGCCGGACTCGGCGGCCGCCTCGACGCCGTGCAGCGCGGCCGAGTGGCCCTTGACCGCGCCGGCCACCCCAGGCGCGACGTGGTCGGACTCGACGATGTCCAGCTCCAGGCGGCCCCGGCTGCCGTTGAAGGCGATCCGGTAACCCTCCCAGGGCGAGTACGCGGTGAGGTGGTACGACATGGTCGCGCCGCTGGCGTAGCGGACCAGGACCGCCATGTCGTCCTCGATGTCGGTGCCGGGGGCGAACACGTTCACGTCGCGGTGATACCCGTCGTGGGACTCGGCATCGAGGTAGAGCTCGGCCAGGTTCGGGTTGTCGGCCAGGTGCAGCGCGAACGGGTCGCCCTGGGCGGCCGGCGCGCCGTGGGCGCGGGTGTAGTCGCGGGCGTAGCCGTGGCGGGCGCCGTTCTCGCCGTACAGGAACAGCCGGCCCTCTGCGGTGACCCGCACCGGGGTGCTGTTCAGCCACCAGTTGACCAGGTCGAAGTGGTGGGTGGCCTTGTGCACCAGCAGGCCGCCGGAGTTGGCCCGGTCGCGGTGCCAGCGGCGGAAGTAGTCCGCGCCGTGGCGCACGTCAAGCAGCCACTCGAAGTGCACCGAGCCGATCTCACCGATCGCACCCTCGGCCAATAGCGTCTTGACCTGCTCGTGCACCGGGTGGAAGCGGTAGTTGAAGGCGACCCCGACCTTGCCGTCGTTGCGCTGCACCGCCTCCAGGATGCGCCGGCACTTCGGCACGTCCACGGTCATCGGCTTCTCGGTCACCACCGCGCACCCGGCGTCGAGCGCCGCGACGATGTACTCGTCGTGCGTGGCGTCGACGCTGCACACGACCAGGGTGTCGACGCGCTCCTTGGCCAGCATCGCCGGCACGTCGCCGGCGTCGTAGGCCACGGCGGGCGGAGCGCCCGCCGCCTGCAGGCGGCGCTGCTGGGCGGCGATCCGGGCGGGGTTGACGTCGGCGAGTGCGACGAGTTCGCCATGCCTGGTCAGGGCCTGGGCGAACATCTGCGCTCGAGCCCCGGTCCCCACGATCGCGTACCGCGTGGTCATCCGGCCTCCTGGGCCTCATGCGACTACAAACGTTTGCAGCAGAACTAACCATCGCGGTCCTATCGCGTCAATGGCTGGCCCAGAATCCGCCTTGATTGTCCCGAATTTTCCGGATGGCGACACCACCAAGGTCCACTGTCGAAACCAGATCGACATCTTCGACCGTTGACACGGTCGCAACCGTTTGCATTAATGGGTCACCACCGTGATAGCCAACACAGGATTGCGTGTACACAAAGGAGTGCAGGTGCCGGCCACTATCCGCGATGTCGCCAAGGCCAGTGGCGTGCACGTCTCCACCGTGTCCCGCGCGTTCAGCGCACCGCAGTTGGTGAACGCCGAGACCCGGGCACACGTGCTCGCCGCGGCGGAAGAGCTGGGCTACCGGCCCAACCGCGCCGCCCGCGCGCTGATCACCGGGCGCACGCACAACATCGGGCTGATCGTGGCGGACATCGCCAACCCGTTCTTCCCGCCGCTCATCAAGGCGGCGGAAAGCCACGCCCGCGGCCGCGACTACCACGTCTTCGTCGCCGACACCAATGAGGACGCCGGTGTCGAGGAGGAGCTGGTGCTCGCCCTGGCCAAGCAGGTGGACGGGGTGCTGCTGTGCAGCCCCCGCATGAGCAACACGCAGATCGAGCAGCTGTCCCGCGAGGTCCCGCTGGTCGTGGTCAACAGGCCGGTCCCCGGCCTGCCCGCGGTCGTGATGGACGTCGCGCAGGGCGCCCGGCTCGCGGTCGAGCACCTGGTGAGCCTCGGCCACCGTGAGATCGCCCTGCTGGGCGGCCCGCGCGGGTCCTGGACCAACCGCGAGATCCGCCGCGCGGCCACGCTGGCCGCCCGCATCGCGGGAGCCGAGCTGGTGGTCCTCGGACCCAACGCGCCCACCGAGGAGAGCGGATCGGCCCAGGCCGAGGCCGTGCTGCGGGCCGGCGTCAGCGCCGTGCTCGCCTACAACGACCTCATGGCCGTCGGCCTGATCGACGCACTCGACCACCGCGGGGTCAAGGTGCCGGATCAGATCAGCGTCGTCGGGATAGACGACACCGCGCTGAGCCGCCGCACCCGCCCCATGTTGACGACGGTGGCCACCCCCACGGCGGCCGCCGGACGGGCAGCCGTCGACATGCTGCTCCAGCATGGCGACGACCGCCGCACCACCGCACTGGTAACGCTCCAGACCGAGTTGGTCATCCGCGACTCGTCAGGCCCGGGCCCGCATCGCACTGCGGGCCCGGGCAGGCGGCAGCAACCGCCCGTTGACGGTGTCGCTTCCGAGAGCAGGGAGTGAAAGCTATGCACCCAGCGACACCTGCGCCGGCCGACGAGCCGACGCAGCACAACGGTAGCCTGCCGGCGGGCGGTTGGAATCGCCGCCATCTGCTGCGCATGCTCGCCGGAACGGCCATCGCCGTTCCCGTCGGCGGCCTGCTGGCCGCCTGCGGCGGCGAGGAGGAGCCGGCGGCGCTCGACCCGAACGCCAAGTACACCGTCTCCTTCTTCTGGTGGGGCGGCGAGGCCCGCGCCAAGCTGACCGAGGAGGCGCTGAAGCTCTACACGAGCAAGCACCCCAACGTCACGATCACGCCCACCTGGCAGGCGTTCACCGGCTACTACGACAAGCTGGCCACGATCTCCGCCGGCGGCAACGCGCCCGACATCTTCCAGATCGACGACAACGGCCTGGCCGAGTACGCCGGCCGCAACGTCACCCTGGACCTGTCCAAGTACACGGCGAACAAGAAGATCGACGTCTCCAAGCACCCCGAGAGCCTCACCAAGTACGGGCAGCTCGGCGGCAAGCAGGTGGCCATCGCCACCGGCGAGAACACCCCGGCGATCATCTACGACAAGACGAAGCTGACCGAGCTGGGCATCGAGGTCCCGCAGATCGGCTGGACGTACGACCAGATCATCACCTGGGGCGCCGGCGTCACCACCAAGGCGGGCGGCAAGTACTGGGGCCTGATGGACCCGAGCTCGGACTACAAGGCGCTGTGGCTGTGGCTGCGCGCCCAGGGCAAGGAGTTCTACGACGGCCCCAAGATCGCCTTCAGCGAGGCGGACCTGGTCGCGTGGTTCCAGCTGTGGGTGGACGCCCGGACCAAGGGCGCGACCCCGCCCGCCGACATCTGCCACGAGGCCGTCACCGGCAGCGTCGCGACGCAGCTCGTGGTCACCAAGAAGGCCGCCGTGTCCTTCATGTGGTCCAACCAGCTCTCCGAGATGCAGAAGGCCACGAAGAACGACCTGGGCATGACCGCATACCCGGGCGACCCGAAGGGCCAGTGGGCCCGCGCGTCGACGTACTGGGCGGCCTCGCGCACCACCAAGGCGCCCGACGTGGTGGCCGACATCATCAACTTCCTGGTCAACGACGTGGAGGCCGGCAAGATCCTGGGCGTGGACCGGGGCCTGCCGAACAACCTCGACGTGCGCAAGGCCGTCTCCGACGCGCTGACCGACCAGAAGATGAAGGACACCGTCACCTTCGAGAACGAGATCACGCCGAAGTTCGGCCCGGCCCCCGCGCCGCCGCCGAAGGGCCACAGCGGCCTGCGCAACACGCTGCGCGACATCGCCGAGACGGTGTCGTACGGCAAGGCCACGCCCGAGGCCGCGGCCAAGCAGTTCTTCACCGAGGCAGCCGCCGCTCTGGCGTGACCTGACGCTGGTGGGACTCCCCCGGCGGCCCGCGGTACAGGCGGGCCGCCGGACCACCGCCAGCGGACACGGGCCCGGCCCGGCCGATCGGCGGCCCGGGCCGGGCCCGTTCCATTTCGCCGTTCATCGTTCTCGTTCCTGGAAGGGGACCGCGCGTGGCACTCACCACGGCCTCCCGACCGGCCCTCCCGGTCCCGGCGTCAGCGCCGCCGCCGGCGCGCGGCCGGCGCAAGAAGAACTACGCCGCCCGCCGCTCCGAGGGCCTGGCGGGCTACGTCTTCCTCTCTCCGTGGCTGATCGGCCTGATGGCGATCACCGCGTTCCCGATGCTGCTCTCGCTCTACCTCAGCTTCACCAACTACGACGTGCTGTCGAGCTGGGAGTTCGTGGAGTGGGTCGGCCTCGACAACTACAAGAAGATCTTCACCCTCGACCCGACCTTCTGGCAGTCGGTGCGGGTCACCCTCACCTTCGGCCTGATCGCGATCCCGCTGAAGCTGATCGCCTCACTGGGCGTGGCCCTGCTGCTCAACCGGGAACGCCGCGGCGTCGGCCTGTTCCGCAGCATGTTCTACCTGCCGTCGCTGCTCGGCGGCTCGGTCGCGCTGGCCCTGGTCTGGGTCGCCATGTTCAACGGCGAGGGCGCGTTCAACGCCGGTCTGAGCATCTTCGGCATCGAGGGCGAGAACTGGATCAACAACCCGGACTGGGCGCTGGCCACCCTGATGGTGCTCACCATCTGGCAGTTCGGCGCACCGATGGTCATCTTCCTGGCCGGCCTCAAGCAGGTCCCCACCGAGCTCTACGAGGCCGCGCAGGTCGACGGGGCCAGCAAGGTCAAGCAGTTCTTCCACATCACGCTGCCGATGCTGTCGCCGGTCATCTTCTTCAACCTACTGCTGGAGACGATCAACGGCTTCCAGGGCTTCACCTCGGCCTTCGTCATCAGCAACGGCACCGGCGGCCCGCTGGGCGCGACCAAGCTCTACACCCTGCACATCTACGACAAGGCCTTCACCGACTTCGAGATGGGCTACGCCTCCGCGCTGGCCTGGATCTTCCTGGCGGCGATCGGCCTGATCACGATCGTCTTCTTCAGCACCGGCAAGTTCTGGGTGCACTACTCGGACGGAGAGAACTGATGGCCCGCGTACGTGGCTGGGTGCGGGTGCTGGCCCTGCTCGGCGTGCTGGCGATCGTGCTCTACCCGCTGATCTGGGTGCTGGGCTCGTCGCTGAAGTCGCCCACCGAGGTGACCAGCAACCTCTCCGTCTGGCCCGAGGAACTGACCTGGTCGAACTACTCCGACGGCTGGAGCTACATCCCCGGCGTCAGCTTCGCCCGCTTCTTCGGCAACAGCCTGGTGATCTCGCTGGCCACGGTGGTCGCGAACGCGGCCTCCTGCCTGGTCACCGCGTACGCGTTCGCGCGGCTGCGGTTCTGGGGCCGCAAAGGCTACTTCGCGCTCATGATCGCGACGCTGCTGCTGCCCGGCCACGTCCTGATCGTGCCGCAGTACGTGCTGTTCAGCGAGTTCGGCTGGATCGACACCCCGCTGCCGCTGATCCTGCCGAAGCTGCTGGCCACGGAGGCGTTCTTCATCTTCCTCATGGTCCAGTTCATGCGGGGCATCCCCCGCGAACTCGACGACGCCGCCAAGATCGACGGTTGCGACCCGTACCGCACGTTCTGGCACGTCATCCTCCCGCTGTCGCGACCGGCCCTGATCACGACGGCGATCTTCTCCTTCATCTGGACCTGGAACGACTTCTTCACCCAGCTGGTCTACCTGCCCAGCGTGCCCAGCTACACCGTGCCGGTGGCGCTGCGGCTGTTCATCGACTCCAGTGGCCAGACCTCCATCGGCCCGATGCTGGCCATGTCGGTACTCTCCCTGCTTCCGGTGTTCCTGTTCTTCCTGGGCTTCCAGCGCTTCCTGGTCCAGGGCATCAACACCAGCGGACTGAAGGGCTGAGACATGACGGCGACGACCACCACGGACTGGCGCGACACCCTGCGTGACGCGGCCGACCTCGCCCTGGTCGGCATCGTGGTGACCGTCGCGGCGGTGCCGGTCGTGACGACCGGCGCCGCCGCCGCCGTCGGCGCGCAAGCCGTGCACCAGCGCTTCACCGACGGCCACTGGCCCGGCCCGCGCGACCTGCTCCGCTCCTTCGGCCGGCGGCTGCTGCCCGGCGCGCTGGCCACGATCGTCCTGCTGGCCGCGCTGCTGCTGCTCACCCTCAACATCTTCTGGCTGAACCAGGGCCTGGTCCCCGGCGGCGGGGTACTGCTGGGGGTCACGGCCGTCGCGGCGGTGGCGGTCCTCGGCCTGGCCGCGCTCGCGATCCCCTTCCTCGGCCGCGGCTACACCTACCGCCGCGCCCTGCGTACCGCGCTCTCCCGCCCGGCCCTGATCGTGACCTGCGCGGGCGTCATCGGCATCGCCTTCCTGATCGGCTCCATCCTCCCGATCACCGCCCCCCTCCTGGTGGGCTACCTCCTCCTGGCCCTGCACACCATCGCCCGCCGCGTCCCGTGATCCACGCCCGATCTGGGCTCTGCAGTTTCGGGAAACTGCACGAATCTCGACTGGCGAAACTGCAGTTTCCCCGAAACTGCAGCGGCAACACAAAGAGGTACGCGAGGTCGGTCAGCCTGTGGCGATGAGCTGTGCCAGTGCGAACGCGATGGCTTCGCATTCAGGCTTGGTGAGTGTGGCCTGATGCCGACGCACAAGCCGGTCAGTGGACAACGCCTTGACTTGATCACACATAGCGAATCCCCGCCGGCCCGCGAGATTGATCTCGGGCTGCCAAACGAGCTGGCGGTCAGTGGTCGTACAGGGAACCATGAGTGCCAGACCGTTGGGCAGCGAGCACGCCAATGTCGAGCCGACGACGACGGCAGGTCTCTCCCCCGCCTGCTCATGCCCCACCTGCGGGTTGAACTGCACCCACCACACCTGCCATGGAGCAACCTTGAGGCGACGCTGGGGAGGAGTCACTCAGCGACCGCCACATCCAGTTCCGCCCACTCACGTGCCTCGCTGCGATAGCCAGCCAGTGCCTCAGGGTCCGCCTCCAGCCGTGCCGCGTCCTGGGCCGCCCGATGCTGCCAGATCAACACCCGAAGCGTCTCGTCGAGGCTCGCCCCGTTGAACTCCTCGGCGGCGATACGCGCCAGCGCATCACGATTCTCTGTCGACACACGCATACTTGTCTGCATACATTGAGTATACGCCGTGGCGCATAAGCGCGATAGTTACGCGAGCAGCACCCGCCACGAAATCCTCATCCCACTCCGCCCATCGCCGGTGCGGCTACTTAGTCAAGATAGTCTGCAGAGTCGATCAGTCATATGTGCGATCACCGTCGGACAACCAATCCGTAACGGCCCCGAATGGTAGGCGCACTTAAGATCCTGGGCCACGACGAGTGACTCTGCAGTCACACGACCGCCGATAGGCGGGGCACCATGCGCAGGCACCCCGCCTATCGGCCTGACCGGGGTCAGCCGTTCGGGAAGAGCATGGCGAAGTCGGCGAAGGCCATCGCGACGTCGCTCTGCGCCCAGAACCGGTGGTAGTTGAAGCTCGGCGCGGGTCCGCCGTCCAGGTGCGCCTGGACCTTGGCCCAGTCCGGGTCCTGCTTGTACCAGGACCGGATGTCGATGAACGACTTGCCGGCCGTGATGATGTCGCCGTTGGGCATGTCGCCGGTCCAACCGGACGGGACGTAGATGCCCTGGCCGGTGGTGGCGTTGTAGACGTCGTCGAACCGCGAGTAGTCGCCGCGGGTCTCGGTCGTCGAGACGCCCTTGCTCTCGGCCTTGGCGTACAGCGCGTCGATGAGGCCCTTGCCAGTGGTCTTCGCCGCGGCGTTGCCGGACTTGGCGGCGTAGAACAGCAGCGCGCGGGCCAGCGACGCGGCGACGCCGACGTCCTGGCCGGTGCTGGTCACCGTGACGTGCAGGTTGGTGTTGGCGGCCGGGCTGGACGGGTTCCAGGTCGTCGGCGCGCCGGACCAGCCGAGCTCGGACGGGACGGCGAAGGTCGTGCCGCTGACCGTGGTGTTGGCGACGGCCCACGGCACCCACTTGTCGAGCAGCGCCTTGGCCTTGGTGTTGCCGGTGGCGTAGTACAGCTCGGCGATGCGGCCCATCGACCAGACCTGCATGCCGAACCACTGGTTCGACGGCGGGTCGTGGTAGACCGGCTTCTCGTCGTAGAACATGCCGTAGAAGGTGGGCGTGTTCGCGGGCGGCGTGGCGTACGAGCCGGCCCAGCTGTTGGTCGCGCCGCCGGCGATGCCGCCCTCGGAGGACTGCAGCCACTGGTAGAACTCCAGCTGGCGGTTGAAGCTGTTGGTCCAGTCCGCGTTCGCGGTCGGCGACTGCGGCTTCAACTCGTTGACGTTGGCCAGCGCGTACGCCGCCATCGGGTTCTGGTAGCCGAAGTGGTTGAAGCTGGAGCCGATGCGCCACGACCAGGCCGACGTGAGACCGCCGCCCCAGGCGTAGTACCAGGACATCAGGTAGTGCATGGAGTCACGGCCGGTGCCGGCGGCGCAGGTGGTCGCGCCGACGCAGTTGCCGATCTTCTTGAAGTACTTGTCGAACATGGCGTAGCGCAGGTAGTCGCCCATCTTCGCCGCCTTGGTCAGCGTCGACGCGATCTGCGACTGCTTGCCCTGCTCGGTGGCCCAGGTCAGCGCCCAGTAAGCCGCCTCGATGGCGCGGGCGTCGGCGTCGGGGGCGTTGGTGTACTTCCACTGCGCCGCGGGCGCGCTGGACTCCTTGACGAACAGGTCCAGGTAGCCGTTGGGGCCGCCGTGGTTGAGGTTGTCGCAGCTCGGCTGCGGGATGGTCTCCCACACCGACTCCTGCGGGCCCCGCTGGAAGGTGTTGATGTACGCCGGGCGCGTGGTGCCGTTGCCGCAGCGGCCGAAGCCGTACTTGTTGTCGACGTCGAGCAGCCAGTGCATGCCGTAGATGCTGCCGTTGCCGTAGGTGCTGGTCAGCTCGCTGCGCAGCGGGTCGACCCCGACGGGCACGCTGGGCTGCAGCTGCGACGGGTAGTTGGCCGGGGTGAGGTGCTCGGCCGCGTACTGCGGGGTGCCGGCCACGCCCGCGTTGGGCTGGTCGGTCGCCGACGGGATGATGTACTGCTCCATCACCGTCCAGGCCTGGTTGAACTTGGTCCAGTCCTGGGTGAACCGGCCGTAGTAGGCCTCCAGCCACAGCCAGTAGGAGAACGCCTCGCTGGTGGTCTCGTGGCCGTAGTCGGGCGCCTCGACGATCAGCGTCTCGATGGAGTGGTACGGCACGCCCTCGGGCGAGAAGTACCCGTTGGCCGTGTTCTTGATCTTGTTGTACTGCTCGATGAAGCGCTGCGTGTAGACGTTGACCTCGTCGTCGGCCTCGGTCGCGGTGACCACGCCGGGGTCGTACCCGGTGGCGCTGGCGGTGATGGTCGCCGAACCGGAGGCGTTGTCCGCGTCCTGCGCCGCCGCCAGGGTGACCGTCTGCTCGGTGCCCCAGTTGCTGGTGCTGAACGTCAGCGTCGCGCCGGTGGAGACCGAGACGTCGGTGTCACCGGCGGTGCGGGCGACGGCCACGGTCAGGTTCGCCGACGGCGCGGCCGACAGCTTCACCTTGAACGTGTTCGTGCCGCCCTCGGGCACGCTCACCGCGGCCGTGCTCGCCGCGTTGACCAGCACCTTCGGTGCGACGGAGGCGTCGACCACGACGGTGGTGTTGGCCGTGGCGGTCGCGCCGCCGTTGTCGGTCGCCTTGGCCTGGAACACGTACGTGCCGACCGGCAGCGCCGAGACGTCCCAGGTGTACGGCGCCGCGGTGTCCGAGCCGAGCAGCAGCCCGTCGCGGTAGAACTCCACCTTCGACACGGTGCCGGGCGAGGTGTCCGCCGCGTTCGCCGCGATGGTGAACGAGGCCGGCGCGGTGTAGTGGGTGTTGTTGGCCGGCGCGGTGATGCTCACCGTCGGCGCCGGGTTGGCCCCGGTGCACGCCGTCCCGTTGATGGTGAACGACGTCGGCGACGAGTACGTGCCGCTCCAGCGGCCGTTGAAGCCGATGCCGGTGGAAGCGTTCGTCGGCACGTTGCCGTTGTAGTTCAGGTTGGTCGCGGTGACGTTCTGGCCGGACACGGCGTAGTTCGCCGACCAGCCGGGCAGGGTGACGGTCTGCCCGGAGGGCAGCGTGAAGCCGAGCGTCCAGCTCGTCCACGGGTCACCGAGGTTCTTCAGGGTCAGGTTGGCGGTGAAGCCGCCGGAGCCGGGGGCTTCGGTCCACGGGTTGGCGGTGTAGACGACCTCGCAGGCGACTGCGGCCTGGGCCGGGCTCGCCGCCACCACCAGACCGCCGAGGGCGACGACCGCCGCCGTGGCGACGGCGCCTGAACGCCGCAGGACTCTGTGGCGGGAACGCCGCAGTGTGTGCAACAAGATGAGCTCCTCGCGAAGACGCCGGGACCAGGTCCCGGCGGGAAACCGTTCGAGCCGTCAGCGATGACGGCGGTGCCGCAACGGCGCGTCCATGCCCTGACGTGCCGTGTCGCGCGAACGTGGCTCCCGGTCGCGAATTTCGATCAGTCTCGCATGGGAGCGCTTCCATCGCAAGGGGTCACTGCCCGCCTCGCCAAGATCGTCCGACGTGCCGGGCAACCGGGCGAAAGCGGGCTCAAGATACGCACGTTTGCCAGGCAAGTCGGCGGATCAAGGCGGACCGCGCCGAACGCGGGCCGCCGCACTGGAAGAATGATCGGTATGACCGTTCCTGACGTGACCCTCAACAACGGCGTCCTGATGCCGCAGCTCGGCTTCGGCGTGTGGCAGGTCGATGACGACGCGGCCGAGCACGCCGTGACCACGGCGCTGCAGGCGGGCTACCGGAGCATCGACACCGCCATGATCTACGGCAACGAGCAGGGCGTCGGCCGTGCGCTGAGCGCCGCCGGAGTGCCCCGCGAGCAGCTGTTCGTCACCACGAAGTTGTGGAACACCGACCACGAGTACGACAAGGCCCTGCGCGCCTTCGACGCGAGCCTGGACCGGCTCGGCCTCGACTACCTCGACCTGTACCTGATGCACTGGCCGGTGCCGTCGCAGGACCGCTACACCGAGGCCTGGCGCGCAATGGAGAAGCTGTACGCCGACAAGCGGGTGCGTGCCATCGGCGTGTCCAACTTCACCGTGCAGACGATGAGCCGCCTGCTCGACGAGTTCGACGTGGTGCCCGCCGTCAACCAGATCGAGCTGCACCCGCACTTCCCGCAGGAGGAGCTGCGCAAGCTGCACGCGGTGCACGACATCGCGACCGAGGCGTGGAGCCCGCTGGGCCAGGGCAAGGGCCTGCTCGACGACCCGGTCCTGGCGCGGATCGCGGCCAAGCACGGCCGGACCCCGGCACAGGTGGTGCTGCGCTGGCACCTGCAACTGGGCAACGTGGTCATCCCCAAGTCGGTGACCCCGTCGCGCATCGCCGAGAACATCGACGTCTTCGACTTCGCCCTCGACGACGAGGACATGGCGGCGATCGCCGGCCTGGACAACGGCGGCCGCATCGGCCCCGACCCGGCCGTCTTCGCCTGGATGGGCTGACCGGCATCCACAACGGACGGACGCCTCGCGGCTCGGTTATGCCGCAAGGCGTCCGTCTCGTATGCTCGCCGACGTGTCTGTCACGGGGCGGGGCGGTCTCAGCCGCAGGTTGACCAGAGGACTCGTGGACCAGGCGGCACCCGGGCTGCGCTGGGCCGTGGCGGTGGTGCTGCTGGGGGTGTCCGGGCTGTTCGGCGGCCTCGACACGGTGGCCGATCCGCAGGCGGAAACCGTCGCGGCGGGCACGCCCGTGCCGGGCGGGCCGTGGGAGGTCACCATCCACGAGGCGGGCATCCGCCGGGAGCTGGGCAAGCTGCGGCTGAAGAACGAGGGCGACCGCTGGCTGTACGTGATCGCCACGGTCCGGATCACCGCCGAGGAGAGCACGATGCTGCCCTCCGACCTGCTGGTGCTGGACGGCGTGACCGGGCTTGTCGCGCCGACCCCGGAGGAGTCCGCGCTGGAGCGTGACGGCAGCCGCCTGCGCCTGCTGCAGCCGGACATGCCCGAGCGGATCTGGTTCGTCTGGGAGCAGTCGGGCAGCGCGCCCGTGCCCACGTCGCTGACCATCTCGGTGGAGCAGCGCACCTGGCGCGTGGACTCCCTCGGCGGCGAGTGGCACTGGATGGACGTGGACGCCAAGGGCGACGACAATCCGGCCGGCCGCGTCACCGTACCCGTCAAGGCCGATACGACGCCTCCGTCGGCCAGTCCGTCGCCCAGCGCCGAACCCTCGGCGTCCAGCCGGCCCCGGCCGTCCGCGAGTCCGAAGCCGTCCACCAGCCGCTCTCCGAGCGCCGGGCCGACGCCGTGAGCCGAGGAGACGACGCGTGAAACTGCTGCGCTGGTTGGGGTCCGCCGTGTTCGTGCTGGCCGCGCTCGCCGCGGCGCAGGCCGTGCAGACCGCCGAACCCACCCTCAACGACGCCCGGCGGCCCTTCCCGGTGGCCGGACAGGTCGGCGAGGACGTGCACGCCCGCACCTTCACCGCCCGGGTGCAGCAGGTGCGCTGCGCGGCAGCCCTGAAGATCGGCGAGCACGTGCTGGACACCCAGGGCGTCTGGATCGTCGCCAAGCTGCGGGTGGGCGCCCGGTCCGAGCCGACCAGCATCGCGTACGCCGCAGCGCGGGACGCCGCCGACCGGGTCTTCCAGACCACTGACCGCGTCTCGCTGGACCTGGTCACGGGCGGGCTCACCATGCAGCCGGGGCTGCCGTACGAGGGAGAGATCGCCATCGAGGTCCCCACTGCGGCAGCGGGGGGCCTCACCCTGCTGCTCGCCGACAACAGCATCGACCAGCGACTGGACTCCATGACCGAGATTCCGCTGCCGATCTCCGACGGGTCGGCGTGCTCGCCCGAGCCCACCACCCTGCTCGCCGCGCGGGCCGTGTCGTGAGGGGCCCGGACTCGCTGGGCCGCAGCTGGTGGCGGCGCAACGTCTGGGGCCTGGTCGCCGTGCTGCCGACGCTGGCGCTTATGCTCGCCGCGGCGGGCTACTCCGATCTGGAGTTCTGGCAGCGCGGCAGGCCGCAGGTGGTGCGGCCCGCCGCGGACGGCGTCGCCGAGTTCGCGGGGCTGCGGATGCGGGTGGCCGAACTGGCCCCGGCCACGGACTTGAAGCGCGGCGGCGACCGCCCCTTCGTCGTGCCGGACAACATGACGGCTTGGCGGGTGGTGCTCGACGTCGAGGGCCCCACCGACCTCGGACCGGACGAGGTGATCTACTGCGACATCAGCATCGAGGACACCGCCGGCAACCGCTACGGCGACCAGCCGCGGGAGCTGTCCTCGGCGCGTACGCCGCTGGGCAACTGCAATCCGGAGAACAGCCCCGTGCCCGCCGGGTCAGGCCGATACCAGACCGTCGCCCATTTCGTCACGCCGCGCGGGGTGGAGATCGCCGCGGTGCGGGTCTTCTTCGGCGGCGTCGACCAGACCCGGTACGTGCGGTTCGACCGCTGACTGCACCCGCAGCACGCGGTCGACGGTAGCGGCGATCAGGCACAGCAGCAGCACCATGCTGACCGCGTCGTTCAGCACGCTGAGCGGGCCGGACAGCGGCCGCCAGACCTCGTTGACGTCCTGCGCGCCGATCAGGGCCCGCTCCAGCTCCCACAGCCAGGTCGGCAGCGTCTGCACGGCGACGAACAGCACGCAGAACATCAGCATCGGCACCTTGCCCGCATGCGCGAGCAGCCGGAAGCTCTGCGCCAGCGGCGCGATGGTCTCGCGCACGTTGGCGGTGCTCGCGGCACTGAGCTTGCGGATCGGCGCGGGCAGCTTCGCCCACCGGCGGGCCGCCCGCACCGCCCGCGCGGCGGCCTTCCGGTTCAGTGGCGGCGTGCCCAGGCTCTGCCCGTACACCACCGCGCCGACGATGAGCCAGGCCAGCGGCACGACGAGCACGACGTCGAGGGACAGGAACAGTGCCGAGAACCACGTCCCGACCGCGCGCACCGGCTCCTCCAGCGGGCCGAGCTGCGCGACGGCCTGATGCCAACCGTTCAGCGCCGCCTGGTAGGCCCGCCGGTGCTCGACGTAGGGCAGCACCTTGTCGCTGACTCCCGACACGAACACCGCGACCAGGGTCAGCGACAGCACCTCCAGGTAGGCCCGCACGAAGCCGATCCAGCTCCACATCCGGTCCGCACGCAGGCCGAGCAGGAAACGCAGCACCAGCGCGACGACCGACACCACGATCAGCGTCGTGTTCAGCGTGAACGGCAGGCGCTCGGCGAGCGTCAGCGCGGACGGATCGGTGATCGCCTCGGCTTTGCTGTGCTCGTCCTGGAACACCTCCAGCAGGTACGTGCTGCGGTCGTCGGCGAAGTAGTCGTAGGACGCGTACACCACGATGAACGGCAGCAGCACACTCGCCACGTGCGCCAGGGTGCGAAAGCGCTGCCCCGGCTCACCGTCCGGCGTGCCGGTCGGCAGCGAGCGTGACAGCACCCGCAGCATCAGCACCAGCGCGGTCATCACCGCGACCGGGACCAGGGCGAAGACCAGGAAGCCGAAGACGCCGTCGAGCTTGCTGGCCTGCACAGCCACCAGGGTCACCCCGCGCCGGGCCGCGAACCCGGCGAACACCAGCGCGAACAGCACCGGCCAGTGCCGCAGTAGCAGCACCCCGACGGTGCCGAGCACCGCCGCGAGGTGGCGCAGCGACCAGACGATGCCGTGCCGGGGTGCGGGTGTCTCGACCACGGGCGACACCGGCGCGAGCGGGGAGGGGGTGACCGTCACGGGAGCACGGTACCGTCCACGCCGGATGGTCAGCCGTCCGCCCGCTGCGCGATGAGCAGTCCGACCCTTTGCCTGGGCGGAGCAGCGGGCCATTTGACAACCACAGGGAAGGCTAACCTAACCTAGGTTCGTGTACGGCGGCTGCCGGCTCAGGCGGATGCCACGGGCGGGTGGACGTGCCCGGCATCCCTCCGTCCTCCGGACCTCTGGAGCTCCCGCGCATGACCGAACCGATGGTCTGGCGGCTGTTCACCGTGCAGGTGCAGTCCGTCGCCGAACTCAGCCCCACCTTCAAGCGGTTCACCTTCGCAGGGCCGGACCTCGCCGACTTCGCCGACTGCGGGTACGACCTGCGCCTCAAGCTGGTGCTGCCAGCACCGACGGGCGGGTTCGCCGACCTGGACCACGGCCCGGACTGGTACGCCACCTGGCGCGCCACACCCGACGAGCGGCGCAACCCGCTGCGCACCTACACGGCCCGGTACGTGCGCCCGCAGCGGTGCGAGGTCGACGTGGACGTGGCGCTGCACGGCGACGCCGGTCCCGCCTCGCGCTGGGCCCGCACGGCCCGGCCCGGTGACAAGATCGTCCTGATGGGACCTAACGCCGGGCACCCCGGCCCGCACGGCGGTGTCGAGTTCGTGCCGCCCGCGCCCGGCGTGCCGGTGCTGCTGGCCGGGGACGAGACCGCGGTCCCCGCCATCGCGGCGATCCTGGAGCGGCTGCCCGCGGACACGTTCGGCGCGGCGCTGCTGGAGGTGCCGTACGCCGCCGACGTGCTGGCGCTGACCGCCCCCGCCGGGGTAACCGTGCGCTGGCTGGCCCGCGACGGGGCCGCCCACGGCAGCCTGCTCGTGCCCGCGGTGCAGGAGGCCGCGGCGCGCCTGGTGCCGGTGCCCGGCGCGGCCGAGGCCGTCGAGGACGTCGACGTGGACCACGACATCCTGTGGGAGGTCCCCGAGACCGCGGCCAGTGGGCGGCTGTACGCCTGGCTCGCCGGTGAGGCCTCGGCGATCCGCACCCTGCGCCGCCACCTGGTCAGCGAACGCGGCCTGGACCGCAAGTCGGTCGCGTTCATGGGCTACTGGCGCCAGGGCCGCACCGAGGAGGGCTGACCCGCCCGACTCGGGGTCCGGGGTCCGGGGTCCGGGGTCCGCGACCAAGATCGCTGTTTGCGGCCAGAATCTGCGGTCTAGCTGCAGGTTCTGACCGCAAACAGCGATCTTCCTTCCGACGCCGCCCGGGAACGGCCGGCCAAGGCCGGCCGGGTGGCCGCGGTGCGGGTTACGGGGCGGCGTTCATCAGGTCCAGGGCGCTCTGCTGGCGGGCGGCGTCGAGTTTGTCGACGGGCCCGGCCCAGCGCAGGCCGTACAGGTCGAGCGGGGTGCGGTCGGCGGCGTACGCGGCGTCGGCCTGGCGGCGCAGGTAGGCCGTGTAGGGGCGGTCGGGCAAGGCGTTGTTCAGGGCGGCGAGGCCGCGCACGTACGCCCCCTTGAACGAAGGGCCGTCCGCGCCGCAGTCCCCGCCCTCGCACGGGTCGCGCAGGATGCCGTTGACGTGCAGCAGCCCGGTCGTGGTGGATGCGTCGGCGAGCCGCCGCGCGGTCGTCAGCAGGCTCGCGTCCCCGGTGGCCCGATGCAGTTCCACCAGCCCGCCCAGGGGCACGCCCTGGTTGTACGACCACACCGGCTGGCCGTTGTTCCGGCAGGTCGACAGGTTGACCCCGTCGTTGATCAGCGACGAGGCGTTGATCATCCCGGTGCCCTGGAACCAGGTCCACGTCGCCCGCGCCCGGTTCAGGTACACCGCGTCACCCGCGATCCGATTGTGCAGCGCGGCGTTGACGTGCAGGTAGAGGCCGTTCGCGATGGCGTTCTTCGCGGTCCGCGCGGTGCTCCACCACACCCCGCCGCCGCAGACCCCGTCCCAGTACGCCGCCATGTGGTCGGCGGCCACCCGGGCCGTGCTCAGGTAGCGGGACTCGCCGGTGAGGTCGTACGCGGCGATCCAGGCCAGCGCCCACCAGCCGGTGTCGTCGATGTACTCGTTGCGGAAACTCCCCTGATATGCGCCCAGGTTGAGGTCGTAGGTGCGCCCGATGGCGTACCGGTAGCTGCCCATGCCGGTGACCCGGACGTTGTCGATGAGCGCGGTCAGCGCGTTGGCCGTGTTCCACCAGCCGGTGGTGTCGAACCGCCCGGTGGCCAGGTTGTAGGAGGTCATCAGCCCGGTGGCGGCGGCGGTTCGCCGGTTGCCGGCGTTCCAGGTGGTGCGCGCCCAGGTGGTGCAGGCGATCTCGGGGCGGTCGCCGGCCTTGCCGCAGGCGCGCAGCGCACCGACGCCGAGCCCGGCCCAGTCGTCCACGTTGAACATCGCGGTGCGCCAGCCGCGCTGTCCCGCCGGCACGGCCACGTCGCCGAGCAGGCCCGTCCAGGTGCGGCCGCCGTTGAAGGAGCGGTCGAGCCAGACCCGGTCGCCCGCGTTGCCGTTGGCGATGCTCGCCCAGCCCATGGCGTCGGCGTCGTCGAAGTGCAGCACGATCTGCCGACCCCAGACCCCTGCGCTGACCGGGGTCCGGTCGCCCGGGGACAGGGCCGGATCGCGCCCGTCGCAGTAGCGGTTGCAGATCGGGGCCGCCGCGGCGGCGCTCGCCATCGGCCCGGCGATCAGGCCCGCGACGGCGAGCCCGGCGGCCAGGAGACGTACCGGCAGTCGCATGTGAACCTCCTGCTCAGGGATGGACCGGGATGCAGGAGAGCGCTCTCACTGAGCACTCATGTAACAGGAGGTTTACATTTTCGTCAACGTCGATGGAATGCCAACCTCGGTCAGGCCGCGGCCAGCGTCTCCAGCACCCCGTCGCCGTACTTGGCCAGCTTGTTCTCGCCGACCCCGCTGATCCCGCGCAGCTTGCCCAGCGAGTCCGGAGCCTGAGCGGCGATCTCGCGCAGGGTCGCGTCGTGGAAGATGACGTATGCCGGGACGCCCTGCTCCTTGGCGGTCGCCGCGCGCCAGGCCCGCAGCGCCTCGAACCGTGGCACCGCGTCGGCGGGCAGCTCCGCCACGGCCGCCGCGGCCGCGGACTTGCGCGACGAACCCGACGAGCGGGCGGCGCGCTCCGGCTCGCGGCGCATCATCACCTCACGGCGGCGGCCCAGCACGTCGGCACTGGCGTCGGTCAGCGCCAGGGTGCCGTGCTCGCCCTGGACCGCCAGCAGCCCCTGGGCCAGCAGCTGGCGCACCACGCCGCGCCACTCGGACTCCTGCAGCTCGGTGCCGATGCCGAACACGGTCAGCTCGTCGTGGCGGTGCTGCGCCACCTTGTCGGTCTTGCGGCCGAGCAGGATGTCGATCGACTGCCCCGCGCCGAAGCGCTGGTTGCGCTCGCGCTGCAGCCGCAGCACCGTCGACAGCAGCTTCTGCGCGGGCACCGTGCCGTCCCACGACTCCGGCGGGACCAGGCACGTGTCGCAGTTGCCGCACGGCTCGCCCTGTTGGCCGAAGTAGGCCAGCAGCTGCGTGCGGCGGCACTGCACCGTCTCGCACAGTGCCAGCATCGCGTCCAGGTGCGCGGCCAGCCCGCGCCGGTAGGCGGCGTCCCCGGCCGAGCTGTCGATCATCTTGCGCTGCTGCACCACGTCCTGCAGGCCGTAGGCCAGCCAGGCCGTGGACGGGAGCCCGTCGCGCCCGGCGCGGCCGGTCTCCTGGTAGTAGCCCTCGACCGACTTCGGCAGGTCGAGATGGGCGACGAAGCGCACGTCCGGCTTGTCGATGCCCATGCCGAACGCGATGGTGGCCACCATGACCAGCCCGTCCTCGCGCAGGAAGCGGGACTGGTTGGCGGCACGCGTGGCCGCGTCGAGCCCCGCGTGGTAGGGCAGCGCGTCGATGCCCTGCTGCACCAGGAACTCCGCGGTCTTCTCCACCGACGCCCGGGACAGGCAGTAGACGATGCCCGCGTCCCCGGCGTGCTCGGTGCGCAGCAGCTCCAGCAACTGCTTCTTCGGGTCGTTCTTCGGCACGATGCGGTACTGGATGTTGGGCCGGTCGAAGCTGGAGACGAACAGGCGTGCCTGCGTCAACTGCAGGCGCTGCGCGATCTCGGTGCGGGTGGCGGTGGTCGCGGTCGCGGTCAGCGCGATGCGCGGCACGTCCGGCCAGCGCTCGTGCAGCACGGACAGGGCCAGGTAGTCGGGCCGGAAGTCGTGGCCCCACTGCGACACGCAGTGCGCCTCGTCGATCGCGAACAGCGAGATCTTGCCCCGCTCCAGCAGGCGCAGCGCCGAGCCCGAGCTCAGCCCTTCGGGCGCGAGGTAGAGCAGGTCCAGCTCACCCGCGACGAACTGCGCCTCGACCACGCGCCGTTCGTCGAGGTCGAGCGTCGAGTTGAGGAAACCCGCCTTCACGCCCAGCGCGGTGAGCGCGTCGACCTGGTCCTGCATGAGCGCGATCAGCGGTGAGACCACCACGCCGACGCCGGGTCGGACCAGGGCCGGGATCTGGTAGCACAGCGACTTGCCACCACCGGTCGGCATGAGCACCAGGGCGTCGCCGCCGCCGATCACATGCTCGATGATCTCCTGCTGCTCGCCGCGGAACGAGTCGTAGCCGAAGATCCTGCTCAACACCTGCGAAGCATCCTGCACCCGTCGATCCTATGGACCGGCCCCGACGGCACGCATGCCGGTGCGACGACGGCAACACGACCAGGGGCGCGTCACTCACCCGCCGGACGCGCCCGCTGCGCCACCAGCGCGCTCGTCACGCGGGTGATCACGTCGTACGGGATCGGCTCGCGCAGCGGAAAGCGCAGGGTGCCCTTGGCCGCCCGGTACGGCGCGACGACCTCCTCGAACGAGGCGTCCCCGTCCGGCACCGGGTATACCGAGACGTGGTGCTTCCAGCCGGCGAAGTAGACGAGATACCGCCCGTCCAGGGTGATGGTGGGGATCCCGTAGCTGATGCCCTGACCCGCCTGCGCCGGTGCGGCGGCCAGGATGGTCCGCCTGACCTCCCGCAGCACGTCCTGCACCTCCTCGGGGAACGAGTCGATGTAGTCGTCGATCGTGGTGAACCGGGCCGCCATTCATTCATCATCGCGCCTCCGGGCTGACCCGGCAGCCCGGCGCGGGCTGCGGGGAACAGAACAGCGGCCTGCGGGCAGTCATGAGTATGTTGCACACCATGGCCGAGCCGCGCGCGAGCCGCTCCGACGTGGCTGGCCTCTTCGACGAGCACGGGGCTGAGCTGCTGCGCTACTGCGCCGGCCGGGTCGGTCCGACCGTCGCCGAGGACGTCGTGGCCGACACCTTCCTCATCGCGCACCAGCGACGGCACCGGCTCGGGGACGGGCCGGCCAGGGCCTGGCTCTACGGCATCGCCACCAATCTGCTGCGGCGGCACCGGCGCAGCGAGACCCGGGGACTGCGGGCCCTGGCCCGCACCGGCCGCGAACCGGACGTGTCCGACATCGCCGAGCGGGCCGCCGCACGGGCCGACGCGTCGGCGCAGACCCGGCGGCTGGCCGCGGTGCTGGCCGCGCTGCCCGCCCGCCAGCGCGACGTGCTGCTGCTGCACGCCGTGGCGGAACTCGGCTACGAGGAGATCGCCGCCACGCTCGGCATACCGCTGGGCTCGGTGCAGTCGGCGCTGCACCGCGCGCGGGTCAAGCTCCGCGCCGCCCTCGCCACCGAACCCGACGCAGACCGAAACGCTCCCGGAGGCTCCCGATGACCGACGACGCCGACCTGCGCAGCGTGCGCGAATTCCACCAGGACCGCCCCGGGCCCGCCCCCGCCGCGCTCGACCGGGTGCGGCGGCGCGTCCAGACCGCGACCGCGCCGAACGCGCCCCGGCGCCTCCTCCCCCACTGGGCCCCTCCTGCCGCAACCGCGGCGGTGGTCGCCGCCGTGGTCGTCGGCGTGACACTGCTGGGCACGGTAGGCGGCGGCACCTGGCAGCCGAGTGACCCCGCGAGTTCCGCGCCCACCGCGACGGAGGACAGATCGGAGCTGTGGCTGAAGTACGGCGCACGGGTGCCGGTCGCCGCGGTCTTCGCCGAGCTGGACCAGGTTGCGGCCGGCGCCGCCCCGGCCGCGCCGCGGGCCGGCCAGCTGCTGTGCTCGTACACCGACGTGCTCACCCGCTCCGGCCCGTCACCCGTGCCGGGCAGCGACCCGGCGTGGTCCGGGGTGCTGGCGCGCTGCTTCGAGCCCGAAGGCCTGATCGAGATACCCGCGCCGGTTGTCGGCGAGGTCAAGGGGCAGTCCCCCGAGGAGCAGCTCGCCGCAGCGCGGGACGGTTTCGCCGCCGCCGGGCCCGGCTGGGGGTATCCGACCGCGGCCTGGCTCGCCACCCTGCCCACGGACCCCGATCTGCTGCTCGCCGACTTCCGGGCGGCTTCACGGGGCCCCGCCGAGGTCGACGACCTCACCCGCTGGCAGCAGTACGGACGTTTCCTGACCCGGGTCGATCCGCTGCTGCCGGCCGCCCAGCGCGCCGCCTTCCACCGGCTGCTGGGCGGGCTCGACGGCCTCACCGCGGTGGAAGCCTTCACCTGGTCGGGCAAGCGGCTCCTGGCGGTGCGCCTGACCAGCGGCACGGTCTGCGACGAGCTGCTGTTCAATCCGGGCACGGGTCGCCTGGCCGGGCACGTCGAACTGACCGGCGGCTCGGCGACCGGCGGCGAACCGGTGCCGGTCCGGCAGGAGCTGTTGGGGTACGCGTTCCAGCCCGCGGCGAGCTGGGGCAGCCCGTCCGCCACCGCACGCCGGTAGCGAGGTGGACTCGGCCCGGCGACGCGGCGCGAGGGCACCGACACGCGCGGTTCCGCCCGGTAACGAAAGGGACAACCGCTTGTCCACCAAGTGACAGCCATCTATCACCTGTCTAGACTGCGTGGATCTCTCTCCGGTTGCACCCTCCACACTGGAGCGGCCATGAATCTAGAGATCCGCCATCTCCGCGTGGTCTGTGCGATCGCGGACACCGGCAGCGTGACCAAGGCGGCCTCGCTGCTCGGGCTCGCCCAGCCCGCGGTCACCGCGCAGTTGCAGCGCATCGAGCGGTCACTGGGCGGCCCGCTGTTCGAACGCGGCCGCCGCGGAGCCACGCCCACCGCGCTGGGCGAGCTGGTGCTGGCCCGGGCGCGGGTGGTGCTGCCCGCGATGAAGGGTCTACAGGACGACGCGGCGCAGCTCACCGGCGTCCGGGCCCGGCCGAACCAGTGGCGGATCGGCGCGGTCAACGGCCCGATCCTCGGCGGCCTGATGTCCCGGCTGGCCGCGGAGAAGGACGGCACGGAGGTGCTCACCCACCCGTCGCACTGGGCCGATCAGCTCTGCGAGCTGGCCGTCGCCGGCAAGCTCGACTTCTGCATCGTCGGCGTCTGCGGCGACACCGTGCCGGGCAGCCCGGACGACGGGCTGACCTGGCGGGAGATCGCGATCGACGCCGTCTTCGTGATGCTGCCGGAGAGCCACCCGCTGGCCGACCGGTGGGAGATCGACCTGGCCGAGCTGGCCGACGCGCAGTGGGCCAGCATGCCGGGCGACGGCTGCTTCGGCGACTGCTTCGCGGCCGCGTGCGCGCGGGCCGGGTTCACCCCGCGCACCATGTACGAGATGGACATCGGCAACGCCGTCGACGCGGTGCTGTCGGGGCATGCGGTGGGGCTGTGCAAGGCGACCTTCCGCCGGGTGGACGGCATCGCCACGGTGCCCATCGCGGGCGGCCCGCTGCGCTGGCGGCACCTGCTGGGCTGGCACCCGCGCAGCCAGGCCGCGGGTTACGCCGACGCGATGCTCGCCCACGCCGCGGCGGCGTACGCGGAGTCGGCCGCCCGCAACCCGCACTACCTGGAATGGGGCAAGGCCAACCCGCAGTTCGGCCCGCGGGTTTCCATCGCATCGCGGTAGGACGTAAGCAATATCTACCGTCACCTATATATATGCGTCTAGTTTTCGCTGCATGAACCGCAGACTCCTCTTCGCTTCGGCGGCGGCGACCCTCACCCTGGGCATCACCGTCGCACTGACGTATCCGGCCGCGGCGGGACAAAGCCCCGACGCCGCGTCCGACGCCGCCACCGCGGCGGGCATCTCGCCCCAGGTCTTCCAGGCCCTCGCCCGTGACCTCAAGCTCGACCCGGCCGGCGTGCAGGCCCGGCTCGCCAACGAGACCAAGGCCGGCAAGGCCGACCTGTCGCTGCGCAAGTCGCTCGGCGGGGCCTACGGCGGCGGCTGGCTGTCGGCCGACGCGAAGACGTTCACCGTCGGCGTCACCAGCGAGGCCCAGGCCGCGAAGGTACGCGCCGCCGGAGCGACCCCGCAGCTAGTCGCCCGCAGCCTCACCCAGCTCGACGCGGTCAAGGCCCAGCTCGACACCGTCGCCGCCAAGGCCCCCAAGACGGTCCCCGGCTGGTACGTCGACGTGACCACCAACCAGGTCGTGGTGCTCGCCAAGTCGGGCGCCGACGCGGCCGCCTTCGTCAAGCAGAGCGGAGTCGACGCCGCCGCGGTGCGCGTCGAGGCGAGCGCCGAGACCCCGGTGCCCTACATCGACGTCATCGGCGGCAACGCGTACTACATCGGCAGCGGCAGCCGCTGCTCGGTCGGCTTCTCGGTCAACGGCGGCTTCGTCACCGCCGGCCACTGCGGCAGCACCGGGGCGACCACCACCCAGCCGAGCGGCACCTTCGCCGGGTCCAGCTTCCCCGGCAACGACTACGCCTGGGTCCGGGTCAACTCCGGCAACACCCCGCGCGGGCTGGTCAACAACTACGCGGGCGGCACCGTGACGGTGTCCGGCTCGACCGAGGCCGCCGTCGGCGCGTCGGTCTGCCGGTCCGGCTCCACCACCGGCTGGCACTGCGGCACCATCCAGGCCCGCAACTCGTCGGTCACCTACCCGCAGGGCACCGTCAACGGCCTGATCCGCACTAACGTCTGCGCCGAGCCGGGCGACTCCGGCGGCTCGCTCATCGCGGGCAGCCAGGCGCAGGGCGTCACCTCCGGCGGCTCCGGCAACTGCTCGTCGGGCGGCACGACCTACTTCCAGCCGGTCAACGAGATCCTGTCGGCGTACAGCCTGACCCTGGTGACCGGCAGCGGCCCGCCGCCGTCGTCCCCGCCGCCCGGCGGCAGCGGCTGCACCGGCTACGAGTTCAGCCGCAGCGGCTCGCTGTCCAGCGGCGGCAGCGCCTACCAGCCGGACAACAGCTACTACCAGTCCACCAGCTCCGGCACCCACCGCGGCTGCGTGGCGGGCCCGTCGGGCACGGACTTCGACCTCTACCTGCAGAAGTGGAACGGGTCGGCGTGGGCGAACGTGGCCTCCGGCACGACCCCGTCGAACGCGGAGACGCTGACCTACTCCGGCACGGCCGGCTACTACCGGTACCGGGTGTACGCGTACAGCGGCTCGGGCTCGTACGCGATGGGCTTCACCAACCCGTGACGGCCTGCTGACCCCCGAAACGCCGGAGCCCGGTTCCTGGCCAGGAACCGGGCTCCGGTCTTGCCCGGTGGGCCGTGGGCGAGCTTTCCGCCCAGCTCACGAGGCGGATTCCGAAAGCCCCGATTGTGTTAGCGTGCATTCCTCATATTGGGGATGGACGACCGCATGCAACTCATGGCGCACCCGACGCCCGCTGCCCCGACCACGGTGCAGCCGACGCCGACCGACCGAGGGTTCCGGCCCGACATTCAGGGCCTCCGGGCGATAGCGGTCATGGTGGTGGTGCTCTACCACCTCTGGCCGACGCACCTGACCGGCGGTTATGTGGGCGTCGACGTGTTCTTCGTGATCTCCGGCTTCCTCATCACCGGACATCTGTGGCGTGAGATCGAGACGCGCGGCACCATCCGGCTGGGCTCCTTCTACGCGCGGCGTGCGCTGCGGCTGCTGCCCGCGGCGGGGCTGGTGCTGGTGGCCACGGCGGTGGCCAGCTACCTGCTGCTGCCCGACGACCGCTGGGCCGACACGTTCAAGCAGCTGGTGGCGAGTGCCGCATATGTCCAGAACTGGGTGCTCGCCGGCAACTCCGTCGACTACCTGCTGCAGAACGCGCCGGACAGCCCGGTGCAGCACTTCTGGTCGCTGTCGGTGGAGGAGCAGTTCTACGCCTTCTGGCCGCTGCTCATCCTCGTCACGATGCGGCTGCTCCGCCGGAAGCAGGCCGTCGTCGCGGTGCTCTCGGCGCTGCTGGTCGTCTCCCTTGCCTACTCGGTCTACCAGACCGGCGCCGACCCGAAGCAGGCCTACTTCATCACCCCGACCCGGGTGTGGGAGTTCGCCGCCGGCGCCCTGTGCGCCCTGGTGACCTTCCGGGCCCGCGCCGTCTGGGGCTGGCTGGGCCTGGCCGCCGTGCTCGCCTCGGCCGTGCTCTACACCAAGGCCACGGCGTTCCCCGGCTACGCCGCACTGCTGCCGGTGCTCGGCACCGCCGCGCTCATCTTGGCCAGCCCCGAGGGCCGGGGTTCGGTGGGACGATGGCTGTCGTTGCGGCCGGCCACCGCGATCGGCGACATCTCGTACGCCGTCTACCTGTGGCACTGGCCGCTGCTCCTGCTGCTGCCGCTCGCGCTGGACGTGCCGCTCGCGCTGCCCGCCAAGGTCGCGGTGCTGGCGGCCACCCTGCTCCTGGCGTGGCTCAGCACTCACTACTTCGAGACCCCGCTGCGCGCGAACCGAGTGCTCAAGGTGCGCCGCTGGCCGTCGCTCGCGATCGCCGCGTCCCTGGTCGCCGCCATGCTCGGCGCGTCCGCCTACGCGAACGCGGAGCTCGACGACCGCGCCGCCGAAGCCGCCGCCAGCTACACCAGCCGGCTCGACGAGGCGGGGGGCGGGTGCATCGGCGCGGCCGTGTTCACCGGGACCGACTGCGCGCCGCCCTTCGGTTCGGGTCCGCGGATGTCGGCGACGCTGGCCGTCAAGGACCAGTCCAATCCGGAGTACACGGCCTGCGACCCGACGCTCGACACCCGCCACGTCCTGGAGTGCTCCTTCGGCCCGAAGGACGCGGCCTACCGGGTGGCCATGGTCGGCGACTCGCACGCCACCCAGTGGCTGGGCACGCTGCGCAGGCTGGCCGACGAGAACCGGCTCCGGGTGAAGACCTACTTCAAGATGTCGTGCCCGTTCGCCGAGGCGATCCGGGTCCTGCCGCGCGAGGCGAAGGAGCGCCAGGACAACTGCACGGCGTGGCAGGAGGAGGTCACCAGCCGCATCGTCGACGATCCGGAGATCGACTACGTGCTGGTCACCGCATACTCTGCCGCCTATCGGTTCGAGGCGCTGCCGGGTCGGCCGGCGCTCGCCGATCAGAACGAGGCGTTCATCGGCAAGTGGCAGCGGTTGCTGGCGGCCGGCAAACGCGTCGTCGTGCTGCGCGACACCCCGAGCATGCTCGGCAAATCCATTCCGTCCTGCGTCGAGAAGGAGCAGGCCAACCTGCGCCGCTGCGCGGTGGCCCGGGACAAGGCCCTGAAGCCCGACCTGATCTCGGCCGCGGCGGCCGCCCTCGGCGACCCCCGGGTCACCGTCATGGATCTCAGCGACGGGCTGTGCGATGCGCAATGGTGCTACGGCTTCGCTGGGGATGTGGTCGTCTACCGCGACAGCAACCACCTCACCTGGCAGTACGCCCAGACACTCGCGCCGGCGTTCTGGCAGGCCTTGGTGAAGGCCGCAGGCCCGCTTACGTAGGGACGCACAAGACCGAGGGCCCTCGTCCGTTCCCGGATGAGGGCCCTCGGCCTTCGTGCTGTTGGTAGCGGGGACAGGATTTGAACCTGCGACCTCTGGGTTATGAGCCCAGCGAGCTACCGAGCTGCTCCACCCCGCGTCGGCTGGTCCAGACTATGTCACCGTTGTCGACCGTGTCCAATCGATTATCGGCCGACATTCATGGACGCCATCCCTTGGCACGAGGGCCGCCACCGCGTTCGATGACTGGCAACAAACCTTCCAGAAAGGAGTCGGTCGATGCGAACCTTCCGCGCGGTCGCGGTCACGGCAGCCATCGCCCTGCTGGGCGCGACGATCCCCTACCTGACCAGCACCGCGGCACACGCCGCCGGACCAGTGCTGCGCGTGACGGTCACCCAGGTCAGCGTATGGGCCACCGGGTACGGCGCCGACGTGACGATCACCAACACCGGCGACGCCCCCGCCACCGCCTGGACCGTCGCGTTCGACCTGCCCGCGGGCACCACGGTCAGCTCGTCGTGGAGTTCCGTCCGCACCCAGAGCGGACAGCGCTACACCTTCACCAACGTGGGCTGGAACGGCACCGTCAACCCGGGCGCCGCGCAGACCTTCGGCTTCAACGCCGCCGGGGTCGGCACCCCGGTCAACTGCACCGTGAACGGCGGGTCCTGCACCGGCGGCCCCGGCCCGTCACCGTCCGCCCCGGCGTCGCCCAGCGCCTCCCCCAGCGCGTCGCCGTCCCCGTCCGCCTCACCGTCCGGCCCACCGCCGTCGTCGCCGCCCCCGCCCGGCGGCCCGGTCGTCGACGTCGCCACCGCCGCGCAGCTGAGCAGTGCCCTGAACAGCGCGATCCCGGGCACCACGATCCGGCTCGCGGCGGGGACCTACCGCGGAGCGTTCGCCACCACCCGGCCGGGCACGGCCGACGCGCGGATCACGCTGACCGGGCCGCGTGCCGCGGTGCTGATCAACGACGGGCCGAGCGGCACCGCGCCGTCCTGCCCGGCGCCCACCGCCGGCTGGGACTCCGGGTACGGCCTGTGGCTGTTCGGCGCGCCGTACTGGAACCTCACCGGGTTCACCGTGGCCGAGTCGAAGAAGGGGATCGTGCTCGACGACTCCCACCACGTGGCGATCAGCGGCGTGCACGTGCACCACACCGAGGACGAGGGGGTGCACTTCCGCCGCTCCTCGGCCGACGGGATCATCCGCGACTCGGTCATCGAGTACACCGGCCAGGTCCAGCCCGGCTACGGGGAGGGCGTCTACCTCGGCTCGGCCGCCTCCAACTGGGCCTGCCACGGCAACTCCGGCGGCGTCGACCGCTCCGACCGGGTCCAGGTGCTGAACAACCGCATCGGCCCGTACGTCGCCGCGGAGCACATCGACATCAAGGAGGGCACGTTCGACGGGGTGGTCCGCGGCAACACGTTCGACGGGCGCGGCATCTCCGGGCAGAACTCGGCCGACTCGTGGATCGACGCCAAGGGCATCGGCTACCTCATCGAGAGCAACACCGGCACGTTCGCCGCGCCGGGCGTGTTCGCCAACGGCTACGAGACGCACAACCCGGTGACCACCCCGTCCTTCCTGAACGGCTGCGGCAACGTGTGGCGCGGCAACAGCTCGGACCTGGGCGGCGTCGGCCAGTACGCGATCCGGATCACCTCGACCTCGAAGTGCGCCGGCAACCTCAACGTGGTGCACGCCTCCAACACGGTCGCCAACGCCACCGCGGGCCTGACCAACATCGCGGTCACACCCTGAAAGGCGGGCTCAGGCCCCGGCCGGTCGCGCCGGGGCCCGGGTCGGCCGGGCGGATTCGCCGTTCCTGACCTGCCGCATGAACACCTTGGCCACGCACCCCGGCAGGGCGGCGCTCCAGGAGTGGTCGCCGGCCCGGTAGGCGCTCGGGCTCTCGCCGACGACCTCGGTGAACCGGCTGCTGAACGAGCCCAGCGAGGTGAACCCGACGGCCAGGCAGACCTCGGTGACGCTCAGGTCGCCCCGGCGCAGCAGGGCCTGGGCGCGTTCGATCCGGCGGCTCATCAGGTAGCTGTAAGGCGTCTCGCCGAAGGCGGCCCGGAAGCTTCGCGAGAAGTGCCCCGGCGACATCAGCGCAGTCCGCGCCAACGCGGCCACGTCCAGCGGCTGCGCGTATTCGCGGTCCATCCGGTCACGGGCCTGCCGCAGCCGGACCAGGTCGTCCCTCGTCACTCTGGTCACCTTACCCACATGCAGAAGGACCCGGCTCCATCGGAACCGGGTCCTTCGTTCGTAGCGGGGACAGGATTTGAACCTGCGACCTCTGGGTTATGAGCCCAGCGAGCTACCGAGCTGCTCCACCCCGCGTCGGTTTCTAAACCATAGCCGGTTGATCGCATCGCCCGCAAATCGACACGGGGTGAGCGCCGTCTCAGCGCCCACCCCGTGTCGTCTCAGCCTGCCGTCGTCAGCCGGTGGTGGCCGGCGACGGGGATGGCGCGGCCGGGGAGGGCGAGGTAGCCGGGGGCGGCGTCGTGCCGCTCGCCTGCTCGAACTCCTTCATTGCCGCCTCCAGCGCGGCCAGCGCCTTGCCGTACGCCTCGAAGTTGCCGGACTGCTGGGCGGCCCGGACGTCGTCGATGGCCTTGTTGACCTTCTCGGCGGCGGCTGCCAGGGTCGGCGAACCCGTCGTCGGCGGCGGCTGGTTGCCGGGTGTGGTCACCGGTGGTGCGCCAGTGCCGGTGCCGACCAGCTGTTTGATGCCGTCGGTGAGGGTGTCCGCGAAGGCCACCTTGTCGCCATAGCTGACCAGCACCTTCTTCATCAGCGGGTACGCCTTCTCCCCGCTGGAGCGCAGGTAGATCGGCTCGACGTAGAGCATGCCGCCGCCGTACGGCAGGGACAGCAGGTTGCCCTTGACGACGTTGGCACCCCAGATGTTGAGGTCGCTGCGCGCCGACTCGAAGTTCTCCATCAGCTGCTGCGCCTGGCCCGGTCCGGGGATCCGGCCGTCCTTGCTCAGCTCCAGCACCTGCAGGGTCGGCTTGCCGTCGACGTACGACCCGGAGATCAGCGCCGCGAGGTTCTGCCGTTCCCGCGGGGTCACCGCGGCGGTGAGCTGGAAGCGCGGCCCGGTCTGCCCCGGCAGCTGGGTCAGCAGGTAGTACGGCGGCTGCTTGGCCGAACCCGCGTTGGCCGGGTCGTTGGGCACGGCCCAGAAGTCGGGCGCGTTGAAGAAGTCGTTGGCGTTGTTGACGTGGAACCGGGTGAGCAGGTCACGCTGCACCTTGAACATGTCCGCCGGGTAGCGGAAGTGCTCGGCCAGCTCCGCCGGGATCTTCGCCTTCTCCGTGATCAGCTTGCCGCCGAAGGCGCTGTTCCACGCCTTGAGGATCGGGTCCTTGTCGTCGAACTCGTACAGCGTGACGGTGCCGTCGTACGCGTCGACGGTCGCCTTCACCGAGTTGCGGATGTAGTTGATGTCCTGCCGGGCGAGCCGGAACGTGCCGTCGCCGGTCAGCGAGTCACTGGTCGCGTCCTGCAGGTCGATGCGCTGCGCGTAGGGGTAGTTCGCGCTGGTCGTGTAGCCGTCGACGATCCACACGATGCGCCCGCCGACCGCGGCCGGGTACGGGTCGCCGTCCAGGGTCAGGAACGGGGCGACCTTCTGCACCCGGGTGCGCGGGTCGCGCTCGTAGAGGATCTTGGAGTTGTCGTTGACCGCATCGGCCAGCAGGAAGTTCGACTCCGCGTACTTGATCGAGTAGAGCAGCCGCCGCCAGGTGGAACCGAGGTCGACGCCGCCCGTGCCGGTGTAGGTGTAGCGGGCGTCGGTGGCCTCGCCGGTGGGCCGGTCGTACTCGGCGCTGGTGCCGCCGTCGGGCTTGCCGACGATGGCGTACTCACCCATGCGCTCGCCGTAGTAGATGCGCGGCTGCTCGACCGGCAGCTTGTCGGTCGACGACGAGCAGCCCTGGTCGGCGCCCTGCGCCTGGCCGGTGAAGAAGCCGGAGACGAAGTAGGGCTGGCCGGCGCAGACCGTGGTGTTGGCGGGCGCGGCGACCAGGCCGTAGCCGTGGGTGTAGACCGTGTGCTTGTTGATCCAGTTGCTCTGCGCCTGGGTCAGTTTGCTGTACTCGATCTCGCGCACGCCGACCACGTAGTCGGCGGTCTTGCCGTCGATGGTGTAGCGGTCGATGTCGAGCTTGTCGCCGAACTGGTAGAAGCTGCGCACCTGCGACAGCTGCGTGTAGGTCTCGGCGACCACCGCCGGGTCCAGCAGGCGGATGCTCGGCACGATCGTCTTGTCCTGCGCCAGCGCGGCCGGCGGCACGACCGTGTCCGAGGCGTACGGCGTGGTCGTCGCGGTGTCGAGGCCGTACGCGGCGCGCGTGGCCTGGATCGTCCGGTCGATGTACGGCGCTTCCTTGACGTTGCGGCTCGGGTCCACCTGGAACGTCTGCACGCCCCACGGGTAGATGCCGCCGATGGCGACCGCGGAGATGGCCAGCAGGCCCAGCGCGACGCCCGGCCACACCAGGTTGCGCATGACCGCGTTCGAGAAGATCAGGATGGCGATGACGACGATCACCGAGATGTAGGTGAGCATCTCCTTGGCCGGCAGCAGCGCCTGGATGTCGGTGTAACCCGCGCCGGTCAGGTCGGTGCCGGAGATGGTGTCCAGCAGCAGCGCCCGGCGGTCCAGCACGTACGCGATCGCCTTGAGGCTGACGAACAGCGCGACCAGGCCGGTCAGGTGGGCCCGCGCGCCGGTGGTCATCCGGTCGCCCGCGCCGGACAGCCGCACCCCGCCGTAGAGGTAGTGCACGCCGAGCGCGCCGATCAGCGCCAGCACCGTCACGGTGAAGCCGGTGTTCAGCAGGTACTGCCAGAACGGCAGCTTGAACACGTAGAACCCGATGTCGATGTTGAACTGCGGGTCCGTCTGGTGGAACGGCTGGGCGTTCTCGAACAGCAGCCACTGCTGCCAGTGCCCCTGCGCGGCCAGCCCGGCGAAGAACGCGACCGCACCCGCGGCCAGCGCGAACCAGCGCATCAGGTGCGGACCGAGCAGATACCGGTAGCGCTCCAGCGCCTGCTGCTCGACCCCGGTCGGCGGCAGGAACGGGCGCAGCTTGTACGCCAGGTACAGGTTGCCGAAGAGGAAGGCCCAGATGATCAGGCCGAACACCGCGAACAGGCCTATCCGCGTGCCGAGCTGGCCGGTGAAGACCTGGGTCGCGCCCAGTTCGTCGAACCAGAGCCATTCGGTCCAGGCCTCGACCACCCAGCCCAGGACGGCGAAGAAGACAAGAAGGCCGGTCAGCACGATGAGCCAGGCTCGTCCGCGACGGCTCATGTGCGGCAGTTGACTTGATCGGGTCACCACGGTGGAAGCCTACGTTGCCGTGCAAGAGCGCGGCACTGATGGCAGGCCTTACGGAACCGTGGTGAGTCGTCTGACGTGCTGTTTCACGCGGGCCACGCCGAAGCGGACCCGCGTTTCTCAGCTTATTGACAGGAAAGCGTCGACTGCGGCTGATCAGCAGGTGGGCGGTGTGCCACCGGAGCGCACCGTCGCCAGGGCGGCCAGTGCGTCGTCCAGGGTGGCCACCTTGGCCAGCGGCAGGCCGGGCAGCGCGTTCGCCTTGGCCTCTTCGCAGTTCGCGGCCGGGGTCAGGAAGATCTTGGCGCCGGCCGCCTTCGCCCCGTACAGCTTCTGCGGGATGCCGCCGATCGGCCCGACGTTGCCCTCGTCGTCTATGGTGCCCGTGCCCGCGATGACCTTGCCGCCGGTGAGGTCCTCCGGCGTGAGCTTGTCGATGATGCCGAGCGCGAACATCAGCCCGGCGCTCGGGCCGGCGATGTCGTCGAGCTTGATGTTCAGCGTGAACGGGTGCGGCTGGTCGGTCTTGACCTCGATGCCGACCCGCGGCGTGTTGTCCTCGGCCGAGGCGGGTTTGGTGGTCACCTCGACCGTGGTCGGGGCCTTGTCGCGGGTGACGCCGAGCTTGAGGGTGGAGCCTGCGGGCTTGGCCTGGATCAGCTCCAGCAACTTGCCGTTGGAGGTCACCGCGGCGCCGTCGACCGTGTCGATCACGTCGCCCGGCTTCAGCCTGCCGTCCGACGCGCCGCCCGCGACGACCTTCTCCACCGAGATGCGCACCGGGTAGCCCAGCTCGCGCAGCGCCGCGGTCTCCGCGCTGGACTGCGAGTTCTTGAAGTCCTCCTGGCCCTGCTGGTCGATCTCCTCGCGGGTGGCCTCCGGCGGGTAGAGCAGCTCGTACGGCACGACCGCCTCCTCGTCGGACCACCACCCCCGGATCACCGAGACCAGGTCGGTCGACGACTGCACGTTGACGGTGACCAACCGCAGCTGCCCGTCGGACTTCGAGACCGCGGGACCGCCGGTGATCGAGATGACCTCGTGGCAGCCCTCCCCGGCGCCGGCAGCGCCCGGTGTACACAGCTCGCCCTTGTCGTCGACGGCGGTCAGCGTGTCCACGGTCGGGCCGGCGCTCTCCACCACGTACGGCACCCGCACCTGCCCGATGGCGAACAGCAGCAGCACGGCCAGGACCGCGCCCAGCACCACAGTCAACCCGCGACGTCTCATGGCGGCCAGCCTATCCGGGCGTCCCTCGCGCGCGCCGGACCCTGACTTGTCCCCGATCACGGGGAGGGTATGAGTCACTTCGGCTCAACTTCGCGTACGGTGGAGAGCGTGCCTGACACCCCGTTCGGGTTCGCCCTTCCTGGCGGCCAACCACCAGACCCCAACGACCCGCAGCAGATGCAGCAGTTCCTCGCCGGGCTGCAGCAGCTGATGGCGATGAGTTCCAGCGGCGGCGGCCCCGTCAACTGGGACCTCGCCCGGCAGGTCGCCACCACCTCGCTCAACAGCGAGGGCGACCCGGCCGTGACCGCCGCCGACCGCGCCGCGGTCGACGAGGCGCTGCGCCTGGCCGACCTGTGGCTCGACCCCGCCACCGCGCTACCCAGCGGCGTGGTCACCACCGCGGCGTGGAACCGCAATGAGTGGATCTTCAACACGCTGGACGTCTGGCGCAAGCTGGCCGACCCGGTCGCCGAACGCATGGTCAACGCCATGGGCGACCTGGTCCCGCCGGAGGCCCGCGCCCAGCTCGGCCCGATGGCCGCGATGATCAGCAGCCTGGGTGGCGCGCTGTTCGGCGGCCAGTTCGGCACCGCACTGGCCAAGCTCGCCGTCGAGGTGCTCTCGGCCGGTGACATCGGCCTGCCGCTCGGCCCCAGCGGCACCGCCGCCCTCGTGCCGGCCAACATCCGGGCGTACGGCGACGGCCTCGACATCGACTCCGGCGAGCTGCGCCTGTTCGTGGCCCTGCGGGAGACCGCCCACCAGCGGCTCTTCGGCCACGTGCCGTGGCTGCGCGGGCACGTGCTCAGCGCTGTGGAGGCGTACGCCAACGGCATCCGGGTAGACCGGGAGGCCATCGAGGAGGCGCTCGGCCGGGTCAACCCCGCCGACCCGGAGTCGATGGCCGAGCTGCAGCTCGAAGGCATCTTCACTCCCGACGACAGCCCCCAGCAGCAGGCCGCCCTGCGCCGCCTGGAGACCGTGCTCGCCCTGGTCGAAGGCTGGGTGACGCACGTGGTCGAGCAGGCCGCGGGCAACCGCCTGCCCAACGTCGTACGCCTCTCCGAGACGTTCCGCCGCCGCCGCGCGGCCGGTGGACCCGCGGAGCAGACGTTCGCCGCGCTCGTCGGCCTGGAGCTGCGGCCCCGCCGGCTGCGCGAGGCGGCGGCGCTGTGGGCGGCGCTCACCGAGCACCGCGGGGTGTCCGGCCGCGACGCCCTGTGGGAGCACCCCGACCTGCTGCCCGACGACGAGGACTTCGCCGACCCGGCCGGCTACGCGGCCGCCGCCGACACCGCGGTCCTCGACCTCAGCGGCCTCGACGACCTCCCCAGCCACGACGAGGGCAACCCCGACAACGGCCCCAAGCAGGACTGACCTCCGCCCGCTCGCACCGCTTTTTCATCGACGTTGGCCTATCACATCGAATCCGGGGCACGGATTTTCGATGTGATAGGCCAACGTCGATAGCGGGGCCGGCCGCCGCCGCAAGCGACGTTGACGGGGCACGTTGACGGGGCAACGTCGACGGGCGGCGGTGACGGAACGACGGCGTCGAGCGGGATGGCTATTCGGCGCGGGCGTGTTCGGCGGCGGCGATGCCCTCGAGGTAACCCCGGGCGCGTTCGGTGCGCGGGTAGCGGCCGACCAGGGCCCAGAACCGGGCGTTGTGGCTCGGCACGATCAGGTGCACCAGCTCGTGGAGGAGCACGTAGTCGCCGACCCAGCCCGGCATCTCACGCACCCGCTCGGACAGCCGGATGGTGCGGTCGGCGGGGGTGCAGGAGCCCCAGCGGCCGTTCTGATTGCCGACCCAGCGCACGGTCGCGGGCACCGCGACGGCCCCGAACTCGGGCAGATAGCGGCAGGCGAGCTGGCGGGCGCGGACTTCGAGATCGGCGTCGCTGCGCTGGCTGCGCTGATCGCGCGCGGCGAGCCGGGCGAGCATCTTGCTCACCCACTCGCTCTCCTCGGCCCGGGAGAACTGACTGGGAATGAGCACCACGACCCGCTCCCCCTCGCGGTAGGCGGACACCGTCCGCCGCCGGCGCTCACTGCGCCGGACCTCTACCACGGGCTTGCGTGCGGCGGCCATTAACGACCGGCGCAGACCAGGGGGCACCCGGGGGTAACCAGGGGGGTGTTACTCACGGAAGGGACGCTAGCGGCCCGGTGCCAGGGGGGCGCAAGAGTCAATCTTGTGATCATCGCCAGATTTGCCGGGATAGGTGGCCTTCGCCAAGAAAATTCTTCCGGCCGTGACCCGCGCCACTGGTACGCATAAGGGACATTACTCAATGCACAGGCGTCTTTAAGAAAATGCCTCATTTTCTACAAGCGTGATGACTCCGGCGTGTCCCGCGTAACCTGACTACTCAGATCGATTCGGGCAGGCAGACTTCCACCGTCACAGCGCAAGCCGCCGGGACGAGTCACCGTGGATCATGAGGAGGAATCGTGGCCGAAGAGAAGTACAACGGCTACTGCGTGAAGTGCAAGGAAAAGCGTGATTTCACCGGCAAGGTGGAGATCTCCAAGACTGGCATGCGGATGGCCAAGGGGCCCTGCCCCGTCTGCGGGACGACCGTGAACCGCATTCTCGGCAAGGCCTGAGGGACAACGCGAGACAGGAGCCCGCAGACACTGCGGGCTCCTGTCGCTTTCCCGACAATCTTCCCCAAGATCTGTGGATAACCCAGGTCAGTGCTGTGGAAAACCTCTTGATCACCGGGGACGGGCTGTGGATAACCGGGGGCGTACCCCACCGGGCGCTGGCACCCTCACGGCTGTGAGCCCCTCCCCGATGTCCCGCCCGGCCCTGCTGCCGGGGCTGCGCCCGATGTGGCGCGACCGGCACACCGTCCAGCTCGGCACGGATCCCGAGCACGCCGTCGTGCTGGAGCTGCCGCACCGGTCCGCGGCCCGGCTGCTCGACCTGCTCGACGGCTCCCGCACCGAGCGGGCCGTGCTGGCCGAGATGGCACGGCTCGGCATGCGGGCCGACGACGTCCACGAGGTGCTGGCCGCGCTGGCCGCACACGGGCTGGTCCTGCCGGCACACGCACTGATGCCGGCGGCGCTGCCCGCCGACCACCGGGCCCGGCTGGCCGACGAGGCGGCCGCGCTCGCCCTACGCCGGACCGAGACCGCCGGGACCCCGGCCCGGGTGCTCCAGCGGCGGGGCCAGGCCCGCGTGATCATCGCGGGGGCAGGCCCCACCGCACGCCTGGTCGCCACAGCCCTGCTGGACGCCGGAGTGGGCAAGGTGGGCACGGTGGCCTCCCCCGGCGCGGCAGCCACCGTGAACAGCCCGCCAGGGCCGCACGCGGCCACCCTGCGCGCGACTGACGCCACGTTCCGCGTGCAGGTGGGGCACGCGGTCTCCACCCGCGGAACCCGCCGCAGGGTGCCGCACCTGGCGCTGACCGTACGCGACGGGGTGGCCGTGGTCGGACCGCTCGTGCCCGCCTCGGGCGGGCCCTGCCTGCGCTGCCTCGACCTGCACCGCACCGACCGCGACCCGTCCTGGCCCCGGCTGGCGGCCCAGCTCGCCCAGGCCCCGGCCGGGAGCGACCCGTGCCCGGCGGCGACCCGGCTCACCGCCGCCGGTTTCGCCGCCGCCGAGGTGCTGGCCTACCTCGACGGGGCGGCGCCGACCACGATCGGCAGCACGGTCGAGATCAACGGCGTGCTGCCCTGGCGGCGGCGCTCCTGGTCGCCCCACCCGTCCTGCGACTGCACCCGGCGGCGGCGCGGCTGACATCTCCACAGGGTCTTCACCGGCGGGAACGGGCCGAAATCCGCGTGGTCGGCAACAATGGCACGGTGACCGACATCCCGCGCCGTGCCGTCTCCCGGACCGCCAAGCTGGCTTCTCTTCCCCTGGGCTTCGCCGGGCGGACCGTGCTCGGCTTCGGCAAGCGGGTGACCGGCCTCGCCTCCGACGTGATCTCCGCGGAGATCCAGGAGCGGACGGCCGAGCAGCTGTTCAGCGTGCTGGGTCAGCTCAAGGGCGGCGCGATGAAGCTCGGCCAGGCGCTGAGCGTGTTCGAGGCGGCGCTGCCGGACGCCCTGGCGGAGCCCTACCGCGACGCGCTGACCAAGCTCCAGGAGGCGGCCCCGCCGCTGCCCGCTGCCACGGTGCACAAGGTGCTGGCGGAGCAACTGGGCAGCGACTGGCGTGCGCTGTTCCGTGAGTTCGACGACACGCCCGCCGCCGCGGCCAGCATCGGCCAGGTCCACCGGGCCGAGTGGAAGGTGCCGCGCAAGCGCACCGGCATCCCGGTCGCGGTGAAGATCCAGTACCCGGGCGCGGGCGACGCGCTGATCGCGGACCTGGCCCAGCTCTCCCGGCTGGCCGGGCTGTTCAAGGTGATCCAGCCTGGTCTGGACGTCAAGCCGCTGGTCACCGAGTTGCGCGCGCGGGTGGTAGAGGAGCTGGACTACGAGCTGGAGGCGGCCAGCCAGCGCGCCTTCGCGGCGGCGTACGCGGGGGACGAGCAGATCCTGGTGCCGCAGGTGCTGGCCGCCGCGCCGCGGGTGCTGGTCACCGAGTGGGTCGAGGGCATCCCGCTGTCGAAGATCATCGGCGGCGGCACGGTGGCCCAGCGCGACCGGGCCGGGGCGCTCATGGCCACGCTGCACTTCTCCGCCCCCGAGCGGGCCGGGCTGCTGCACGCCGACCCGCACCCGGGCAACTACCGGCTGCTGCCCGACGACCGGCTCGCCGTCATCGACTTCGGCGCGGTCGCGCGCCTGCCCCAGGGCCTGCCCGAGCCGGTGGGCCGGATCACCCGGCTCGCCCTGGCCGGGCGCGCCGACGAGGTGCTCAAGGGGCTGCAGGGCGAGGGTTTCGTGCGCGCCAACGCCGACATCGACGCGCAGGCGGTGCTGGACTACGTGCGGCCGATGCTGGAGCCGCTGGCCGCCGAGGAGTTCCGCTTCACCCGGGCCTGGCTGCGCGAGGAGGCGGCCCGGCTGGCCAGCCCGCGCAGCCCCGCGTACCAGCTGGGGCGGCAGCTGAACCTGCCGCCGTCGTACCTGATGATCCACCGGGTGACGCTGGGCTCCATCGGCGTGCTGTGCCAGCTCGAGGCCAAGGCGCCGTACCGCGCCATCCTGGAGCGCTGGCTCCCCGGCTTCGCCGAACCGACCAACTGAGCTGCGGAAATGCGGATGCCCGCCGGTGCGGCCGGCGGGCATCCGTCTTTGATTCACTTATCGCTGCGACAGCTCACGTGCACGCCGGCGCGCGGCGATGGTGATCTGACGGGCGGAACGGGAAGCCTCAGAGGGGATGTTCTGAGGCTCAAGCATTCGGGCCCGACTCATGATTTCGTGGATCATATAGATGTCGCTGATTCCGTTTCTCATTGCTTCTCTCCGTTGCGCTGGTAGTGACTTAGCCGGCAGGCGGCTGGATTGGGTGTTGCGGAGTTGCTCAGGCTGCGAGACGGACGGACTCGCGAGCGGTGACCGCGGCGACACGCGCCTCGGTCTCGGCCACCAGGGCCGCCTCGCGAGCGAGGTCGTCCTTGCGGGGACGGCCACGCGGACGCTTGCGCGCCACGACCGCACCACGCTCGAAGATCTCGCCGCCCCAGACGCCCCAGGGCTCCTCGCGCTCCAGCGCCCCGGAGAGGCACTCGGCCTTGAGCGGGCACTCGCCGCAAAGCGACTTCGCCAGCTCAAGCTCCGCAGGAGCGTCGGAGAACCACAGGTCCGGGTCGAACTTCCGGCAGGGCAGCTCCGCACCCAGCTCGACGCTGAAGTCGAGAACTGGGGCCAACGCCAGACTCATCTTCCGGTCACCTTCCTTTCATCTCGATCTCGTGGATCGCTTTCCATGGGGGTGGAAATAACTAAGGCCGCGGATCCCGGTGTACGGGTTCCGCGGCCTCGAGGTGAGCCGGTGGTCTGGTTTAGACCTTTGGTTTACCTCGAGGTGGGAGCCCGCTGAATCCATCGAGCTTCATGCCCGAGGACTCCTGGTTCCGGTAGGCCAGGGTGGTGCTGATGGTGCTGGTGATGCTCTTCGGCTTGGTGGCTCCCGCGGGGGCCACCTTGATCGGGTTCGGGTTCCAGGCCAGCTGTCGCAGGACCGGCAGCTGCTCCACCGGCAGACCGGTGGCGGTCGAGCCGCCCAGTGCGCCCAATGCGCCCTTGACGCCACGCGTGGCGTGGCCGGCGGGTGCGAGTTCCAGGGCGAACGGCGCGACCTTGACCGACTGAGCACAGGCAGCGGCGAGCGCCGCCGGAACGGCCGCGTTCGTGGTCTTGAACGTGATCTCCATGGGACTCGCCTCCTTACTTGCCTCGTCGGTACAGAACGTGATCCACCATCCAGGAGCAGCACTGATGCGCGCTCTTGGAGGTGTGACCGAAGGCTATGCCTCCCGGGCGGGAAGGCGCAAACGGTTTTACGGCTCTGTTGCCAAATCTTTTTGAAGATCTTCTGAAGTCGGTTGTTCAGGCAGCAAATCCGCCACCGAAGCGCCCTTCAACAGCGCGAGAACTGCCTCGCCGTAGAGCTCCAACTTGCGCGGGCCGATGCCGGCGATCTCCACGAGCCCCGCTCTGTCGGATGGCTGACGCTCGGCCAGCGCGGTGAGGGTGGCGTCGGTGAAGACGACGTACGCCGGGATCTTCGCCGCGGCGGCAACCCGGGCCCGCCAGTCGCCCAGCCGCTCGAACAGCTCCTCGTCCAGCGAGGAGGGGCAGCCCGCACACCGGCCCAGTTTGCGCTCCGGCCCGGCGAGCAGCGTCGCCCCGCACACCCGGCAGCTCACGATGACGGTCTTGCGCGGCACCCGGGGTGCGCCCGGTCCGGGCCGCTCGGCCCGCGGTGCGGCGGCCTGCCCACCGAACGGCGAGAGCCCCGGCACGCCCTGCAGGAACCGGCACGGACGACGGGCCCGGCCCCCGGACAAGCGGGCCTCGCCGTAGCTGAGCCACAGCACCCGCCGCGCCCGGGTGACGCCGACGTACAGCAGCCGGCGCTCCTCCTCCAGCGCCTCGGCGCTGCGCGCGTACGCGGTGGGCATGGTGCCCTCGACGAGCCCGACCAGGAACACCGCGTCCCACTCCAGGCCCTTGGCGGAGTGCAGGCTGGCCAGGGTCACCCCGGCGACGGTCGGGGCGTGCTGGGCCTGGGCGCGCCTGCCCAACTCGGCGGTGAACCCGGCGAGCCCCTCGTCGGCGCCGGGCGCGGGACGGAACTCGGCGGCCAGGCGCACCAGCGCGGCCAGCGCCTCCCAGCGCTCCCGCGCGGCTCCGCCGGACGGCGGCCGCTCGGGCTGCCAGCCGAGGCCGACCAGCACCGCGCTGACCGTGCCGACCAGGTCGTCGCCGCCGTCGGCGCGGGAGGCCGAGCGCAGCGCCACCATCGCCTGGCGGATCTCGGCCCGCTCGAAGAAGCGCTCCCCACCCCGCAGCACGTACGGCACCCCGGCGTCGGCCAGCGCCTCCTCGTACGTCTCCGATTGGGCGTTGGCGCGGAACAGCACCGCGATCTCCGACGCGGGGGTGCCCGCCGCGATCAGGTCGGCGCAGCGGCGGGCCACCGCGACGGCCTCGGCGTGCTCGTCGGGAAAGACCCGCGCGTCCGGCTCGGGCCCGGCCGGGCGCTGGCCGACCAGGTCCAGCCGCAGCCGGGCCTCGCTGCCCTTGGCCTGCCGGATGACGGCGTTGGCCAGGCCCACCACCTGCGGGGTGGACCGGTAGTCGCGGACCAGCCGGACCACGGTCGCGTCGCGGTGCGTACGGGCGAAGTCCACCAGGTACGACGAGGTCGCGCCGGTGAACGAGTAGATGGTCTGCGCCGCGTCGCCGACCACGGTCAGGTCCCTGCGCCCGCCCAGCCACGCCTCCAGCAGCCGCTGCTGCAGCGGGTTCACGTCCTGGTACTCGTCGACGACGAAGTGCCGGTACTGCGCGCGGACCTGCTCGGCGACGTCGGAGTGCTCCTCGATGCCCCAGCACATGGCGCGTAGCAGGTCCTCGAAATCGATCACGCCCTGCTGGCGCTTGACGTGCTCGTACGCCGTGTAGACGGACGCCACCTGGGCCGCTTCCAGCGGGGTCTCCCGGCCGGCCTTGGCGGCGGCGACCACGTACTCGCCGGGTTCCACCAGCGACGACTTCGACCACTCGATCTCGGCCGCGAGGTCGCGCGCGCCGGTGCGGTCGGCCCGCACCCCGGCCCGTGCCGCGGCGAGCACGATCAGCCGCGCCTTGCTCTCGACCAGCTCCGGCATCTCCCGGCCGCGCAGCAGCCGGGGCGCGAAGAAGCGCAGCTGGCGCAGGGCGGCGGCGTGGAACGTACGGGCCTGCACGCCGTGCGCGTCGAGCCCGGCCAGCCGCTCGCGCAGTTGCGCCGCGGCCCGTGCGGTGAAAGTGACGGCGAGCACGTGCTTCGGCTGGACCTGCCCGGTGATCACGCGATGCGCGATCCGGTGGGTGATCGCCCTGGTCTTGCCGGTGCCCGCGCCCGCCAGGATGCACACCGGACCGGGCGGCGCCGTGACCGCGGCCGCCTGCTCCTCGTCCAGGCCGGCAAGTACCTTTCGGGCCGTGTCGGGGGCAGCGTCTCGGGTCACAACAGGGAATCATCCCAGGTGTCGTTGATGTTGCCACCGCTAGAGTCCCCGGGAGCCCCCGCTCCCCCGACCCGAGGATCGCCATGCTGACCATGTACTCGACCACGTGGTGTGGTTACTGCCACCGCCTGCGCAGCCAGCTCGACCGTGAGGGCATCGCCTACACGGTGATCGACATCGAGCAGGACCCGAACGCGGCGGACTTCGTGATGAGCGTGAACGGCGGCAACCAGACCGTGCCGACCCTGCGCTTCGCCGACGGCAGCGCCCTGACCAACCCCAGCGTCATCCAGGTCAAGGCCCACCTGGCCGCGATCGCCGAAACCGCCGCCGACCCGGCCTGAGGTTTCTTTTCAAGATCGCCGTTTCGGGACACGAAGCGAGGCCAGACCTCGCCTTCCGCCCTCAAACGGCGATCTTCGCGTGCGCCGCGTCGGGGCGGCACCGGTCCCCGGGGCGCGGCGGGAGGGTCAGCTGGGCCAGCGGGGGGCGTCTAGGCGGACAACTTTGACGCGCTGGCGGCCGGATCGGACGGCGCCGACCGAGGCGAGGGCGCGGGCGAGCTGGAGCGCGGCGTCAAGGCTGTCCGCCTCCGCCACCTGGCGGCGCTGCTCAGGACTGGCTGTCTCGTCGCGCAGCGGCTGCTCATCGAGGAACGACGCGTTCACGTCCTCGGGCGCGAAGGGTCGTACCTCGGTGCGAACGATCAGGTACCGCATGCGCTGCTCCGTCACTGCCTGCCGGGCGGAGGTCGACTGTGGAGTCCATGGGTGGAACTTCCACATTCGGCTGATGTCATGCTTGTGCATTTCCCCAGCTGGAATCAAGCAAGACGCGACGATCGTCGGGCAGCACCGCCCGAACGGGTGACGGAGCGTAGTTTTCTGCCGAGGAGATCAGCTGATCCGGGCGTTTATCCACGCCCGCGACCGTAGCGGGTCCAGCGCGGCTTCGCCGAGCCAGCCGAAGACACGTGCATATCGCTCGACGCTGTTGCGGTCGGTGAGCACCAGCTCACGGGCGAGCGTCTCGACAGCCACCGTCTCCGGATCATCCGGGTCGGGAAAGTGATAGATAGAAAATCCCGTATATGGTAAGAAGTGCTGGCCGATCACGGCCGCGCACGGCAGTACTCTGATCGTCACGTTGGGTAACTGCGCAAGGGTCGCCAGGTGGGCCAGCTGCCCGTCCCGCACCTCGTCCGGCGCACCCCTGCCGAGCAGCGCCTGCTCGTCCAGGATCGCCTCGTAGCGCGGTGCGTCCGAGGTCCTGGTCAGAATCGTCTGGCGGGCCAGCCGCGCCGCCACCTCGGTGTCCGGCTCCTGCGGCGCGGGCAGCTCCGCCGCCGGCCCCACCACCGGATTCGGGCGCTGCGCGGGCACTGCGCCCGCGGGTGACTCCTGCCCGGACAGCGGCCGCGAGGACAGGATGCGGGCCCGCGCGTACTCCGGCGTCTGCAGCAGGCCGGGGACGATCGACAGGCCGTACTCCCTGATCCGGGCGCTGCCCGCCTCCAGCTCGGCATAACCGCGCTGCCGCTGGGTCATCACCGGGTACGCCCGCAGCCAGCCCCGGGTGTTGCCGGCGTCGCGCGCGATGGCCACCAGCTGGTCCCGGTCCCGCCCACGCACCTCGTACAGGTCGAGCAGGTCCAGCACATCGGCGAGATCCGGACGGCTGCGCCCGTTCTCCAAACGCGACAGTTTCGACTTGGCCGCCCAGCCCACCTGGTCGACGACCTGCTCACCGGTGAGACCGGCGGTCTCACGCAGGCGGCGCAGCTCCACGCCGAGGCGCTGGCGGCGGACGATCGGGCTGGATCCTCGCGGCAAGGGGACCTCCGTCGGCGAACCAGCCCTCAGGCTAAGCCGCCCGCCCGCCCCCACCCCGGCTCCGACACACCTTTCGCCCGGTTGATCACACTCTTGCCCGGTGCCGAGCAAGGTCATCACGGTGCCAGGGCAGCGACACGCCGCCGAACACGCCCATAGGTTCATGATCAACCCGGTGCGGGGTGGGTCAGTTGCCGCGGAGCCAGGTGAGGACGAGCTGGTGGGCGATGGAGGATCGGTTCGGGAGAGTGAAGGAGTCGTCGGAGCCGTCCAGGACGCGGGCGACCTGCTCGCGCGTGAACCACTGCGCGTCGATCAGCTCGTCCGGGTCGGTGCGCAGCGGCGCGGCCGCCGGGTCGGCGACCGCGATGAAACCCAGCATCAGCGAGCGGGGGTACGGGAACGCCTGGCTGCCGTGGTAGCGGATGTCTGAGACCCGCACCCCCGCCTCCTCGTACACCTCGCGGGCGACCGCGTCCTCGGCGGTCTCCCCCGCCTCGACGAAACCGGCGAGCACCGAGTAGCGGCGCTTGGCCGCCCCGGCCCACACCACGTTCGCGCCGAGCAGGATGCGTCCCTGGGGCCCGGCCACCCCGTCGTGCACCGCCATGATCACAGCCGGGTCGGTACGCGGGAAGTGCAGGTCGCCGTCGGCGTCCCGGCGCACCCAGCCGCCCTGCTCCACCGTGGTCGGCTTGCCGCTGCGCGGGGCGTACAGGTGGTCGCGGTGCCAGCGCACCAGCGCCAGCGCCTGGGTCAGCAGCGCCGTGTCGCGGGGCGGCAGGTCCGCGCCGACCTCCCATAGGTGCTTCGGCTCGGCGCCGGGCACCTCGGGCAGCTCGCTGTTCACCGCGAAGTAGGCCGTGCCGCCCGCGTCGACGCCCAGGAACAGCGGCTCGGCGGCCGGACCGCCGGTGCCGACCTGCGCCGAGCCCACCAGCACCAACCGGTCGTCGCGGATCAGCGCGCGGCCGTCGTCTCCGATCACGACCACCTGGCCGCGGGCCCAGGCGTCGGCCAGCCACTGCGGGTCGGCGCGCCGGAACGCGGCCCGGTCGAGATCCGACCGGGCCGCGGAAGGTGTTTCGTTCATTACCGGCAACTCGCTCCGCTCACCGTCACGCCGCGGGCCTCGACTCGACCTGGATCGGCACGATCGCCGCCACCGCGGCCTGGATCTTCTCGGCGTCGCCGAGGATCACCGGAGCCGCCACGGCCGGCGCGAGGTACGTCGCCGCGACGCGATGCACGTCCTCCAGGGTGGCCGCGGCCAGCCGGGCCGAGTGCTCGGCCAGGAAGCTCAGCCGCAGCCCGAAACCGGCGTAGGTGCTGGCCAGACCGGCCAGGCCAGACTGCGTCGACATGCCCAGCTGCAGCGTGCCCAGGGCGTACTGCCGCGCCTGCTCCAGCTCCTCCTCGCGCACCGGCAGCGCCGCGATGCGGCCCAGCTCGTACAGCGTCTCGACCAGGGCCGGGGCGGTGACCTCGGTGGCCACTTCGGCGGAGACGGTCAGCGTGGAACCGGCCACCGAGTGCTCGATCACCGAGTGCGGGCCGTACGTGTAGCCCTTGTCCTCGCGGATGTTCTCGACCCAGCGGGAGGAGAAGTAGCCGCCGAAGACCATGTTCGCGAGCTGGAGAGCGGCGTGGTCGGGGTGGGTGCGCCCCACCGCCGGCAGCGCGAGGCGCAGCGACGACTGCACCGCGCCGGGCCGGTCCACCAGCAGCAGCGGGCCGGGCACCAGCAGCGGGATGGGCGGCAGGTCGGCCGTTTCGCCGCCACCGTTCCAGCCGCCGAGGCGCTTGGCCGCGGTCTGCACCGCCTGCTCCGGGTCGATGTCGCCGACGATGACCAGGGTCGCCCCGGCCGGGTGCAGCCGCCGGGCGTGCAGCGCGCGCAGCGCCTCCGGGCTGACCGCGCGCACCTGTTCGACCGATGGCGTCTGCACCGCGTACGGATGCCCCGGGTAGATGCGCTTGAGCAGCGCGACGCGGGCCAGGTGGGCGGGCTGGCTCTGGGCGACCTGGATCCGGTCGGCCAGCCGCTCCACCTCTGTGGTGACCTCGCCCTCCGGATACACGGCGTCGTCGAGCACCTCGGCCAACAGCTCCAGCAGCCGGTCCAGCCCGGACACCAGCGAGTTGCCGCTGATCTGCAGCCGGTCCGGGTCGATCCCGGCACCGAGGCCGCCACCGACGGTCTGCAGCTCGGCGGCGATCTCGACGGTGCTGCGCGTGCTGGTGCCGGAGAACAGCGTCTGCGCCAGCACCGCCGCCTCGGCCAGCTCGGCCTTGGCGAACGGCACGCGCAGCCGCACCTCGGCCAGCGGCACGCTCGGCCGGCGGATGGCCAGCACGGTCAGCCCGTTGGGCAGCGTCTGCTCCGCCTCCAGCGGCAGCGCCAGCGGCCGGTTCTCATCAAGCTCGGGAAGGGCGATGACGCTCATGCCTGCTCCTCGCTACGCTCGTCGACGGCATGAGCTCCGCGGAGCCCGTCGGTTCGCTCGCTGCGCTCGCTCACTGGTTTCCTCCGGGCACGACCTCGATCGAAGCCCGGCGGTGCGGGCGCAGGGTGGCGGCGGCCGACCGGACCTGCTCCTCGGTCACCTCCGCGATCTGGTGCGGCAGGTCGTTGAGCAGCCCCGGGTTGCCCCGCTGCAGCTCCAGCACGGCCATGCGCAGCGCGCGGCCGAGCACCGCGTCGGTCTCACGCAGCAGGTGGGTGGCCATCCGGGCCTGGGTGCGGGCCAGCTCGCCCGGGGTCAGCCCGTCGGTGGCCAGCCGGTCCAGCTCCTCGTCGATGGTGACCAGCACCTTGTCCACGCTGCCGCCGGGCGGCAGGTGCGACTGCAGCAGCAGCGCCGTGGGGTCGCGCACCTCGAACGGCTCGCCCATGAAGCCCAGGTAGCCGCCGACGCTGGTGACGCTGCGGTCCTTCAGCACCAGGCGCTCCACCAGCCGGGACGCGTCGCCGTCGGTGAGCACCTCGGCCAGCACCACGTACGGCAGGTAGCCGGCGAAGTCGGTGATCGGGTCCGGGACCCGCCACGCCGAGGCAACCGCGGGCAGCGGGGCGAGCTTGTCCACGTACGACTCGCGCCGCTCGGCGGTCAGGTCGGGCTCGGTGAAGTCGGCCCGCGACGGTGCCGGGCGGGCCGGCACATCGCTGAAGTGGCGCTCGATCAGCATCCGGGCGTGCCCGGACGCGAAGTCGCCGGAGACGCTGAGCGTCGCGTTGCCGCAGGCGTAGTACTTGTCGAAGAACTCCGCCGCGTCGGGGACGGTGGCCGCCTCCAGGTCGCTGAAGGAGCCGTAGCCGTCGTGCGCGTTCGGGAACGTGTCGAACATGACCGGTGGGAGCTTGAGCCACGGGAAGCCGCCGTACGGGCGGTTCAGCACGTTGACCCGGATCTCCTCCTTGACCACGTCGATCTGGTTCTTGAGGTTCTCCTCGGTGAGCCGGGGCCCGCGCATGCGGTCGGCTTCCAGGAAGAGCATGCGCTCCAGCGCGTTGCTCGGCACGGTCTCGAAGTAGTCGGTGTAGTCCAGGTGGGTGGAGCCGTTGAAGGTGCCGCCCGCCCCCTGCACGTGCCGGAAGTGGGCCAGCTTCTCCAGGTTGGCCGAGCCTTGGAACATCAGGTGTTCGAAGAGGTGGGCGAAGCCGGTGCGGCCCTGCGGCTCGGACCGGATTCCCACGTCGTAGACGACCGCGACACCGATCACCGGTGCGCTGCGGTCCGGGCTGAGCACGACGCGCAAACCGTTGGGGAGCGTGAACCGCTCGACCTCGTACGCCGTGCGCGGGATCTGGATGCTGGTCTCGGTGGACACAAAGCCGACCCTAGCAAGCTGGCGGAGGAGGCGTCCGCAGCAGCGGCGGTGAAATGCACGACCGCCGCCGCTGCGGACGGGTCAGGACTCCACGCACTCGGCGACCGGCGAGCGGTCCCCCGCGTCACCCAGGGCGACGGCAAGCGCCCGTGCCTGCGCGCGGATCTCCGGGGCGGCCGTGGTCTCCCAGAGCACGCCGCGGCGGGTCGGGCCGAGCGTCCACAGGGCCGGGTGCGGCGAGCCGTCGCGGCGCAGCAGCGCCCCGTGCGGGTCGGTGTCCAGTCCCAGCCGGTACGGGCCCGGCCGGGCCATGCCCTCGGCGACCAGCGCGCGGACCAGCGGGTCGGACTCGACGATCCGGCCGGGGCCGGTGCAGTTGACCACGGCGGCGAACGTCGGAGCGGTGATCGCGCCGCCGTGGCGCTCGCGCAGCGCGACGCGTACCCCCTGGTCGGCGGCCTCGATGCCGCACAGCTCGGCGGCGCGGATGCGCAGCGCGCCGCTGACGCGCAGCGCGCCGATGCCGTCCGCGACCCCCGGGGCCATCCGGTGTCGGTGCACCTCCCAGTAGCGCGCCAGGTGCCGCAGGAAGCGGTGCTGGCCTGGCTCGGGCAGGCTCTGCCACAGCGCGTCCCAGTGCGGCCGCAGCGCGTCGAACACGGCCCGCCAGTCCCCGGTCTCGGCGGCCAGCCGCCGCAGCGAGCGCAGCAGCTTGGCGGCCGACCCGGCGGCCAGCAGCTCGGGTAGCGCGGCCTGGACCTGTGCCGCCGCCCGCGCGGGCGACACCGGCGCGGACACCGCGGCTGCCGCAGGCGTGGCCACCGCGACGGCAGCGCCGGCCGGGGCCGGCAGGACGGCTCCCGCGGTGTCCGCGGCGAGCTGCGTGGCCCGGGTCGGGACGGTGTCCGGGCCGGGGGCGGCGGGCCGCCGGTGGGGCTGCGGCAGCAACCCGTGCCGCGACACCGCGGTGAGGTCGTGCCGGCCCGCGTTCGACAGGGTCAGCGCCACGTCGACGGCGGTCAGCCCGGTGCCGATGAGCAAGATCGGGCCCTCGGGCAGGTCGTCCAGCGCGCCGGGCCGCCACGGGTCGGCCACGTACGCCCCCGAGCGGGCCGCGGCGGCGTCGAGCCGGGCCAGGGCCGACGGGGCGGGGTGGCCGAGGGCCAGCACCACGCGGTCGGCGGGGATCACCACGTCGTCGGCGAGCAGCACGGTGAGCGGGCCCCCGCTGCCGGACGGCTCGAAGATGCGGGCTACCCGGCCGCGCTGCACGGTGAGCCTGCCCTGCGCGGTCTCGTCGGCGGTCCGCAGCACCTCGGTCAGGTAGTCGCCGTACCAGCTGCGCGGCACGAAATCGGTGGGAGCGGTGCGCGGGTCGCGTCGGCGGCACCAGCGCAGGAAGTCGTCGGGCCGGTCGGGATCGGCGCTCATCGCGGCGACGGGCGAGTTCAGCAGGTGCCATGGCGCGGCGGTGCTGTAGGCCAGCCCTCGGCCGGGCCGCGCGCCGGGATCGACCAGCACCACGTGCCAGCCGGCTCGCAGCAGTTCACGGGTGGCGAGCACGCCACTGCAACCGCCGCCGACCACCACCGCGATGCCCATGGCCGTACCTCCTCCGTGTCGCTGATCAAGTTAGCGCCGACCGCCCGCAGCACGCGCGGAGGCCATCACAAAGCCCATATAACCTACCGGCACGATAGGATATACAGCGTACACGCGCCAGTGGCGGCCGACCGCGGGACGCGAGCAGCCGTCTTCGGCAATGATCTGTTAACCCGTCGCGCACCCGCTCCGGTCGCGGTCCCGAACCCTGGACGGATCAGGCGGCCGGCTGCCGCCGCACCCGTGCCGAGCGGACCGCCCACACGGTGAGGCCCGCCAGGAAGACCAGCAGCGGCAGGGCCACCAGCCAGCGCCGCCAGTCGCGGCTGTCGGCGAGAGCCACCGGCACCGGCGACGGGCTGGGCGAGGCGGCCTGGCTCGACGGCACCGGGCTGGGCCGCACGCTCGGCGCGGCCTCCTGTGGCACGTTCGCCGCCAGCGCCGCGCTCAGGTTGAGCATGCCCGCCCCGAACCGGCTGTCCGCGCCGGGAGCGCCGGCGTCGGTCGCGGTCGTACGCAGCCGCTGCAGCACCTGCGCGACGGTGGCCTGCGGGTATGCCGACCACACCACCGCAGCCGCGCCCGCCAGCACCGCCGCCGCGCTCGATCCGCCGTCCATCCGGTAGCCGCCGCCCACCCCGGTCGTGATGAGGTCGACGCCGGGCACCGTGATGCCGGTGGTGCGCCCGCTCAGCGGCGCGACGGGCACCTGCCCCGAACGGTCCGCCGGGATCGCGTTGAGCACCCCGGGATACGAGGCCGGCCACGGCGTGAACGGGCGGCCCGCCCGGTCCGCGTCGGCCGCGACGATCAGCACGCCCCGTGCCACGGCCGCCTCGACCGAGGCCTGCAGCCTGCTGCCGGGCACGACGCCCCGCCCGATACAGATGATCTTCGCGCCGCCGAACACGGCCCGGTCGATCGCGGTGGCCAGCGCGTCCGGATCACCGGTCGCGCCGGGCGAGGGCGCGAACGCGATCGGCAGGATCTGCGCACCGGGGGCCACTCCGAGCACGCCCGCCGTACGCGGGTCGGCCGGGGCCGCACTCGCGCTCGGCGCGGGCGAGCCGGACGACGTCGGCCGCGGCGCACCCGCCGACACCCCAGGAACATGGCCGTGACCTGCGATGAGTCCGGCGAGTCCAGTGCCCCGACCATCCACATCGGTGTTCGAGACCGGGTCGGGGCCGCCGAGCACCTGGCCGCTCAGGTCGGGGTGCGTTCTGTCCACACCGGAGTCCAGGACCGCGACCAGCACTCCGGCGCCGGTGGCCCGCTGGTGGACCGCGGGCAGGTCGAGGTTCGCGAGCTGCCACTGCATGCCACGCACCACGTCCGGCTCGGCCGCGGCCGCGGGCACGCCCAGCAGCAGCACGGCGGCCGAGACAGCAGCCGTGATCAGGGACTTCGGACCAGACATCGCACGTACTCCGGCGGGTATCGAGGCGTTCAGCACGGTCATCGTCAGCCGGCCATGGGCGGGGCCGGCGGATGCACCTCCACGACGATACCGGCCTGCGCCGCGTGCCACGGCGCGAGCACCACGGCACCGGCCACCCCGACACCGATCAGCGCAAGGAGCATCACCAGGAGCAGTTCCCGGACCGATGACTCCACGGCGCGCCTCCCTCGGGATGCGTGTGTCCGCACACACAATGCCCGCTGCGTGCGACATCACGCAGTCGGTTTCCGGACCGGTCTGTCCGCCGGTTCGGCTGAGATGCCACCGAAAAGGATGACGGCGCGCCCCGGGTCGGACATCCGACTAGTCGGCGTCCTGCGTGGGCAGTGCCGTCAGCAGCGCTGTCAGCCCGGCCTCGTCGAGCAGGTCTGCGGGCCGCACGGTCAGGTTGTCGCGTACGTAGTGGAACGCGGCGCTGACCTTGGCGACCGGCACACCCGCCAGCGCCGCCCAGGCAAGACGGTAGGCCGCCAGCTGCACCGCGGCCGCGGTCGCCGTCGCGCCGGTCGGCACCCGGCCGGTCTTCCAGTCGACCACCTCGTAACCGCCAGCGGGGTCGCGGAAGACCGCGTCCATCCGTCCACGCACGACGGTGCCACCCAGCTCCACCACGAACGGCGTCTCCACCTCGACCGGCACCCGGTCGGCCCAGACGCTCTGCTCGAAGCGCTCCTTCAGCACCCCCAGCGCCTCGTCGGGCGCGGCGTCCTCGTCGGCCGCGCCGGGCAGGTCGTCCAGGTCGAGCAGCTGGTCGGCGCCGTAGCGCTGCTCCAGCCAGTGGTGGAAGGCCGTGCCGCGGCGGGCGTACGGGTCCGGGGCGGCCGGCAGCGGCCTGCGCAGCCGCCGGGCCAGCGCGGCCGGGTCCTTGCGCAGTGCCACCAGCTGCGACACCGACAGGTGCGCGGGCAGCACGACGTCGGCCCGGTTCGCCCGGCGGACCTGCTCCTCGCGTTCGATCAGCAGCAGGTCGGCCTCCTGCCGCCAGCGCCGGGTCACCTCGTCGTGCTCGGCCGTCCCGCCGTCCGGCGCGTCGAGCATGGCCCGGACCAGGTCGGCGGCGGCCTCGACGGTGGGCCGTCGCGCGCCCAGCGGATCGCTGGGCCAAGTCGCGGCGACCTCGCCGCTGGTCGGGTTGGCGGCGTCGGGTTCCGGCTCCGGCGTCCACACGTCGACGTGGCCCTCCCCGGACCGGCACACCTCGACGATCTCCTCCAGCAACACGGACGGGCCGCGCGGCTTGCGCACCTTGTCACCCCACCAGTAGCCGGAGGCGAACAGCCAGGTGCGCGGGCGGGTGACCGCGACGTACGCCAGGCGGCGCTCCTCGCGGGCGTCGTGCTCCTTCCACTGCTGCTCGAAGTCGGCGACGGCGCGGCCCAGCTCCTTCTGGTCCGCGGCGCTCTTCACGGCCAGCACGGGCAGCCCGTCACGGTCGCCACGCAGCGGGAACGGCAGCACGCCCAGGCCCTTGAGGAAGTGGTCGGTGCCCTTGCTCGGGCCCGGCCAGACGTCCTTGGTCAGCCCCGCCACCGCGACGACGTCCCACTCCAAGCCCTTGGCGGCATGCGCGGTGAGGATCTGCACCGCGCCCTCAGCCACGTCGATCTCGCCCGGGGCCAGCCCGCGCTCCTCGTCCTCGGCCGCCGACAGGAAGGACAGGAACGCGCCCAGCGGCGCGCCGTCGGTCTCCACCGCGAACCGGGCCGCGACCTCGCCGAGCGTGTCCAGGTGCGCGCGGGCCAGCCCGGCGTCCCCGGCCCGCACCGCGACCTCCACGTCCAGGCCCGCGGTGCGCTCGATGTCGGCGATCAGGTCGCTCACCGGCTGGTCCAGGCGCGCACGCAAGGCCGCCAGCTCCTTCGCGTACGCCGACAGCCGGGTGTACGCCGCGGGCGAGTACTGGTCCGGCTCGCCGAGATCCTCCAGCGCCTCGGCCAGCGCCGCGTCGTCGAGCCGGTCCGTGACGATCTCGGCGTCATCGCCGGCCGGGCGGCGCTCGTGCGCCAGCGCCCGGGACCGCCGGTGCAGCGCCACCAGGTCACGTGGCCCGATCCGCCAGCGCGCCCCGGTGAGCAGCCGCAGCAGGCTCGCCCCGTCGGTCGGGTCGTTGAGCACCCGCAGCGTGCACACCACGTCGCGCACCTCGGGCGTGTCCAGCAGGCCGCCCAGGCCGACCACCTCGACCGGCAGGCCCCGGGCTCGCAGCGCCGCCTCGATCGGTGCGATCTGCGAGCGCACCCGCACCAACACCGCCGAGGTGGGCCGCCGGTCCACGGGGATGTGCGCCGGGTTCTGGTCGTCGGCCGTGCCCGCCTCGCTGCGCCACGCGGTGACGATCTGGTCGGCGATCCACTCCGCCTCGTCCAGGTGCGACTCCAGCAGCGCGCACTGCACGATGCCCGGCTCGGGACTGCCGGAGGTCAGCGAGACCACCCGCGCGCCCCGGTCACGCAGCGGCGCGGAGATCGCGTTGGCCACCGACAGGATCTCCGACCGGTTCCGAAAACTGCGCCCGAGCTGCGCCTGCGCGGCCGGCTCGCCGTCGCGGTCGGGGAACTCCCCCGGGAAGCGGTCGAGGGTGCCCGCGCTGGCCCCGCGCCAGCCGTAGATGGACTGGCACGGGTCGCCGACCGCGGTCACCGGATGCCCCAGCCCGGACACCCCGCCCTCGACCACCGCCACGTCCCCGGCGAACAACGCCCGCAGCAGCGTGACCTGGGCATGGCTGGTGTCCTGGTACTCGTCGAGCAGCACTACCCGGAACCGGTCGCGCTCGGCCGCGCCGACCTCGGGATGGTCGCGGGCCACCCGCGCCGCGCGCGACATCTGGTCGCCGAAGTCCATCGCCTCCAGCAGCTGCTTGCGGTCGGCGTACTTGCGCACCAGCGGCAGCAGCTGCAACCGGGCACGCTGGCGGGCCAGCAGGTCGCGCACGTCGGCCATCACCCGGCCCGGCTTCGCGTCGACGCTCGCGTGGAAGCGGCCCGTCCAGGTGGCGAGGCTGTCCGCGGTGACCAGGTGCTCGGCCAGCTCACCGGCGAGCGCCAGCACCGCCGACACCACCGTGCTCGGCGCGGCCTCCACCGCCGACATGTCCCCGGTGTACGAGCGCACCACCTCGTCGGCGAGCTGCCAGCAGGACGCCTCGGTGAGCAGCCGGGTGCTCGGCTCGTACCCGGCGCGCAGCCCGTGCTCGGTGACGATGCGCGCCGCGAACGAGTGGTACGTGGCGATCGACGGCTCGCCGTCGAGCCCTTCGGTGAACCGGGTGCCGACGTGGCGGCGCAGCTGACCGAGGCGCACCCGCACCCGGTGGGCCAGCTCGCCCGCCGCCTTGCGGGTGAAGGTCAGCCCCAGCACGTGCTCCGGGCGTACGTGCTGGTTCGCGACCAGCCACAGCACCCGGGCCGCCATGGTCTCCGTCTTGCCCGAGCCCGCGCCCGCGACGACCAGCAGCGGCGCGACCGGGGCGCTGATCACCGCGGCCTGCTCGGCGGTCGGCGGCTTGAGCCCCAGCGCCGCCGCCAGCTCCTCCGGCGTCCACCGCGGCCCCTCCTCGACAACCGTCCGACTGACCAGCTCGCTCACGCTCGCACCTCGCTACGCTCGGCGCTCCCGCGAGCCCACACGTTGCCCCTGGTTCGCTCGCTGCGCTCGCTCACGGCTCCACCACCTGGCGGCCCTTGCCGGAGACCGGGCAGCTGCTCTTCACCGGGCAGACCCGGCACTTGTCGTTGACCTTCGCGACGAAGGTGGAGGCGGCCATGGTGGCCGCGGTGCGATGCACCATGGCGTGCGCCCACTGCGGGTCGGCGGTCTCGCCGATCGCGTCCTGCACCTGCTCCTTGGCGTCCCGATGACCGGTGCCGAGCTGCACCAGCGCCGCCCCGCCCGACTCGTCGCCCTCGGGGAAGCCGCCCGCCTCGACCGCCACCTGGTATGCCCCCAGCTGCGGGTGCTCGGGCAGCTCCTCGCGGGTGGCCGTGGTCGTCTTGCCGGTCTTGAGGTCGATCACCACGAGCCGGCCCTGGTCGTCGACCTCCAGCCGGTCCACCCGGCCGACCAGGTCGATCGGCGGCTCCGCGTCCAGCCGCACGGTGAACTCACGCTCGATCGCGACCAGCCGCCGCGGGTTCTCGGCCAGCCAGCGGGTCAGCTTGCCCAGCATCTCCGCCGAGCGGTCCCGCTCCCGCCCGGCCAGCCAGGCCGCGGCCAGCTCGATCGCGTCGAAACGCGCCGCGACGTAGTCGACCAGCACCGCCGGGTCGCTCATCGCCTCGTCGGCCAGCATCGCCGCGGCGTGCACCAGGTTGCCGACGCCCTGCGCCGCCGTCGAGGCCGCCGCACCGCCGTGCCGTTCCAGCAGCCAGCGCAGCCCGCAGCGCAGCGCGCTCTCCATGGTGGACGGGGTGACCCGCACCGGCTCGTCCGGCCCGTGCAGCGGGCCGTCGTCGGACAGCTCCGGCAAGCCCCACCAGTGGTCGGGATGCGCACCGGGCACCCCGGCGGCGGCCAGCCGGGCCAGCTCGCGGGCGGCGGCGTGCCGCCGGACCGGATCGGGGCCGGTGACCGCGGAGCGCAGCTCGGCGACCAGCGCGGACAGCGTCAGCGCGCGTGGCGGCCGGGCCAGCTCCAACTCGGCCACCTCGTCCTCGTCCACCTTGACCGGCGGGGCCAGCTCGAACAGGAAGCGGCTGGGCCGGTCCTCGCCGTCCGCGCCGCCGACCGCGCCGGAGTCGACCGCGGTGACCACCAGCCGCCGCCGGGCCCGGGTCGCCGCCACGTAGAACAGCCGCCGCTCCTCGGTGAGCAGGGCGGCGGTCTGCGCGACCCGCTGCGCCTTCTCCCCCGGCTGGGCGCGCTGCGCCACCTCGTCCACGAGCTGCTCGGAGCCGAGCAGGCTGCCGCGCAGCCGCAGGTCGGGCCAGACGCCCTCCTGCACCCCGGCCACCACCACGACGTCCCACTCCAGGCCCTTGGCCGCGTGCGCGGTGAGCAGGCGCACCGCCTCACCCCGGTCGCCGCTGGCGGCCAGCGAGTCTGCGGGCAGCTGCTGGTCCGCGACGTGCTCCAGGAACGTGTCGATACGCGCGCCCGGCAACCGGTCGGTGAACCGCGCCGCGGCGTCGAACAGCACCATGATCGCGTCGAGGTCGCGGTCCGCGGTCTCCGCGCGGCGCTGCTGGTCCAGTCCCATCGCGGGCGCGGTGGCGACGACGGCCCAGCGTTCGGCCAGACCGCTGGCCCGCCAGACCGACCAGAGCACCTCCTCGGCGGTGGCCCTCGGCCGGCCCGCCGTCTCCCGCGCCGTGGCCAGCAGCATCGCGATCCGGGTCGCGGGCGCGGCCCAGCGCCGGTCCAGCGCCGCCAGCTCAGCCGGATCGCGTAGCGCCTCCACCAGCAACTCGCCCGAGCCCCGGGTGTCGCCACCGGCGATCGCGAGCGCCCGCAGGCCCTGGCGCAGCCGCCGCTCGGCCATCGGGTCGGCCCCGCCCAGCGGCGAGTGCAGCAGCGCGACCGCCGCCTCCTCGGTGAGCAACTCCGGCTTCAGCGCGCAGCGCAGCAGCGTGAGCAGCGGTTTCACGGCCGGCTGCTGGTGCAGCGGCAGGTCCTCGGCCAGCACCTTGGTCGGCACGCCAGCCTGGCGCAGGGCCCGTTCATAGGCCGGGAGCTGCGAGTTCGTAGAGCGCATGATGACCGCCATGCGCGAGAACGGCACGCCGTCAACCAGGTGCGCCCGCCGGAGCCGGTGCGCCACGAACGCGGCTTCGCTGACCCGGCTGCGCAAGGCCACCACCTCGACCCCGACGTCAGGGTCGTCGGCAGACTCGCCCCGGCCGACCGGCCCGGCACCGCCCGTGGTCGCCGCCTGCTGCCCGGAGCCGGCCGCGCCAGTGGCCACCGCCGGTGGCCGAACGCCCGGACCTCCCGCTGCCCGTGCGGGCCCGTCGGCGAGCAGCCCGGCCTGCTCCTGGCGCGGCGCGGGCACCACTGGCAGATGACCCGGCAGGCGGCGCGCGATGCGGGCCGTCGCATTGCGGACCGCAGGGGCGGCTCGGTGCGTGGTCGCCAGCACCACCTGCTCCGTGCCCGGGAACAGCTCGCCGAAGGTGCGCACGATCTGGGGGTCTGCGCCACGGAAGGCGTAGGTGGAGGAGTCGGGGTCCGCGAACGCGGTCAGCGGCAGTCCCGTCCCGATCAGCTGGAGCAGCTCGACCTGCGCCGGGTCGGTGTCGGCGAGTTCGTCGACGTAGACGGCGGACAGCCGGGAGCGTTCGGCGGCCAGCAGCTCGGGGTCGCGGCGCAGCATGGCGGTGGCGGCGCGGACCAGCTCGGCGTGGTCGTAGCCGGCCGAGCCGCGGGTGGAGGCGTCGCGCAGCGCCATGGTCTGCTCGTACTCGTGTAGGAAACGGGCGGCGGCCTGCCAGTCGTCACGCCGCTGCCAGAGCGGGTCCTCCGGGCCGATGCCGCGCTCGGCGGCCCGCAGTAGCAGGTCACGCAGCTGCTCGGCGAACGCGCGGGTGCCCAGCGCCGGGAGCAGCCGATCCGGCCAGGCGGCGTCCTCGCCGGGCAGCAGCTCCCGGATGACGAGGTCCTGCTCGGGGCCGGAGAGCAGGCGCGGGGACGGATCGCCCTGCAGCGCCGCCGAGCGACGCAGGAGGCCGAAGGCGTACGCCGGAAAGGTCCTGACCAGCGGTTCGTGCCCGACGCCCTGGGCGATGCGGGCCTCGATGCGCCGCCGCAGCGACTGCGATCCCCGTCGGCCGAACGTCAGCACCAGGACGCGCTGTGGGTCCACGCCCTCGGCCACGCGCCGGGCGACCGCCTCGACCAGGGTCGTCGTCTTGCCGGTGCCCGGTCCGCCGCGCACCAGCAGCGGGCCCGACCCGTGCTCGATCACCCGCTGCTGAGCGGCGTCGGCACGCAACGACGGCCGGTCGGGACCACTGCCCCGAACCAGCCGCCAGTCCCGCTGAACGCCGCTGCTCACGCCGAACATTCCAGCACGAGCGGGCGACACCGCGGCAGCAGCCGAGCCGGTTGTGGCGCCGCCTGCATCCCGACGCCGGGAACAGATGTCACGAAAGCCCTGAAACGGCTGAGCCGGCCACCCCGGTGCGGGGGGTGGCCGGCTCAGCCGTGATCAGGGTGTGGCGGTCAGGCCGGCTGCAGGATCAGCGTCCACGTGGTGGTCGTGGTGCTGGCCGCGGCGCCGGTGGCGGTCAGGCCGCCGTAGGAGCCGGCCGGCAGCGAGGCGCCGGTGTCGGCGAGCAGACCGGTGACCCGGCCGCCGCCCGTCTGGGACGAGTTGCTGCGCACCTCCACGCCGGCCGGGGCCGTGAGCGAGGTGGACGCGGCGTCGCCGTGCACCCAGTACGACACGCCCCAGCTCTGCGCGGCCGTCACGGTCGCGAAGGGCGTGACGCGCGCCGCCGAGCTGGTCGTCTCGGTGCCGTTGGCGAAGACGAGGGGCGACACGGTGTCGACGCCGCGGTAGGCGGCGAGCACGAAGTTGCCCTTCGACTGCTGTCCCAGCGTCACCTGCACGGTGGTGCCCGCCATGCCTGCGGTGGCCGTCTTGCGCCACACCGTGGTGGTGGCGTATCCGCCGTCGAGCCGGTCGAGCTGGGTCCACCCGCCGCCGGTCGGCGTGCCGGTGGTGCCGTGCGTGTTCTGGCTCAGGAACAGCAGCAGCTGGTCGCCCGCCTGGACGCCCGACGGCACCGTCACCGTGTGGGTGAGGGCGTTGACGTTCGAGGTGGCCTGCCCGACGAACGAGATCAGCTCCGCGACGGGCGCGACGGTGACCTGCCGCGTGTCCGTGTCGGTGCTGCCCGAGTCGTCGGTGACGGTCAGCGTGACGTTGTAGGTGCCCGCCGCCGCGTACGTGTGCGACGCGGTGCCGATGCTGTCGGTGTCGGCGGAGGTGCCGTCACCGAAGTTCCAGGCGTAGTTCTGGATCGCGCCGCCGCTGTCGGTGGAGCCCGTGCCGTCGAACGAGCAGACCAGGCCGGTGCAGGACGGCTCCAGGTCGGCCGTGGGCGGCGTGTTGCCGGTGCCGCCGGACCCCTTCAGGATCTTGATGTAGTCGATGTCACCGATGAAGTAGTCGCAGGTGACCTCGACGCCGTCACACGTGCCCTTGCCGCCGATCGACAGCTGCCACGTGTTGGCGACATTGCCGGTCGGGCCGTTGGCCCGGCTGGTGCGCACCCCGTCGACGTACATCTCGACGTAGGCGGAGGTGCGGTTGCAGGTGACGGTGTGCCACTGGCCGTCCGAGATCGACTCGGTGGCGTAGCCGGTCCGCGAGGCGCCGTTGCCGCCCCGGAACAGGCAGCGCGGGATGCCGCCCGGCGCCTCGAACTTCCAGTAGCCGCCGGCCGTCGCGCCCTGCCCCTTCTGCATGATGTTGCCGAAGGAGTAGGTGCTGCGGTAGCGGATGGTGAGCGAGAAGTCACCGGAGTCGGGGTTCAGGTCGCTGTGCGCCGGAACCCGGTTGATGTGACCCGGCTTGTACGCCATCTCGCCCGGGAGCACCACCGGGAAGCGGTGGCCAGTCGCGCCGCCGTAGACGACACCCGTGGTCAGGTCCGACCCGATGGTGCCGTTGCGCCCGTTGCCGCTGCTGTCCACGAGCACGGTCGAGCCGTTGGGCTCGTCCATGCTCCAGAAGGCGACCGTGTTGGTGGCGACCGCGTGTGCCGGTGTGGCGCCTATGGCGACACCGGCGGCCACCAGCGCGGCGGCTACACCCAGTCTGCCGACTGTGCGGAGCAACCGCGTCTTGCTGATCTGCATAGGATGATCCCCCTCATCGTGGCCGGGTTACACCCTCGCACGCAGGCCGGAACCCCTCCATAACCCAATGAGCCGATAAGCGGGGTCATCCGGACGCATCCGTATCCACTCGGAAAGGTGCGACCTCGCTGAACGCACGATCCGGGCTGGACGGCCGACGGTCCCCGATTGAGCGTCGGAAGGCCGTCACGGTGGGCATACGAAATGGCCGTGGGCGGGATCCGAGCCGCTTTCGCTCGCATCCCGCCCACGGCGGGTACCGGATTTCCGGTCGGGCGCCCGGTGTCCGTGCACTCGAACGCCCGCCCGTGCCTCATCCGGTCTGGCAGTAACGCGTCGTCACCAGGGGGACGGCGCCGGGGGCACGACGACCGGCGGGCGGTCGTCGCAGGTGATGGTGTTCGGCAGTTCCCAGGAGGCCATCCAGGGCCCGGTGGTGCCGCCGCCGTCGTTGCCGCCCAGGTCGGTCACCACGAACTCGGAACCGGCCGGGGTGAAGTGGAACGAGCCGCAGTTGTTGATGCCGACCGCGCCGACGTTGCGGGCGTCCACGTTCTCGAACGACGCGCCGCCCTCGACCCGGCCACTGACCACGGAGGTGCCGGTGCCGTCGATCCGCAGGTCCTTGAACTTGACGCCGCGGATCTGGTACAGGTCCTTCACCGACCACTCGCTGACCATCATGATCGCGTTGTAGGTGCTGTCGAGGTAGTGATCCCCGGTCACCTGGATGTCCGCGTCGATGGTCTTGTCCAGCGCGTAGATCCAGATCGCGCCGAGGCCGATGTTCCAGTTCAGCTCGTACGTGCCGGCCCGGACCACGCTGTTGTTCGTGAACTTCAGGTAGCCGTCGAACGCGGTCGCGCCGAAGCGGGAACCGGCGTGCAGGCCGGAGCCCTCCCGGATCGGGTCGGCGACCAGGTTGTTCGACACGGTGTTGTTCGTGCCGCCGTAGATCGCGATGCCGTTGGCCAGCGTCGGGGTCTGCACGGTGTTGTGGTCGTACACGTTGTTCGCGTCGGCGACGCCGTCGGACCACATGGCCAGGCCGTCGTCACCGGTGTTGCGCACGAAGTTGTTCTGCACCAGCGAGTTCGTGACGCCCTTGCGGAAGTTCAGCGCGTCGGCGATCTGGTCCACGATGATGTTGTTCTTGATCTTGATGTTGTCCATCGGACCGTCGAACCACATGCCGACCTTGGTGTGCCGGATGTACAGGCCCTCGATCGTCGAGTCGCTCAGCGCGCCGCCCACGCCGTTGACCTGGTCGGTGTCGATGCGCTCGCGCACGTCACCCTGGATGGTGAAGCCGGACAGGTGCACGTTGCTGCTGCCGCCGTCCTCGGCGTACTTGCCGTAGAAGCCGACGCCGGTGTGCACCGAGCCGTCCTCGGCCGGCTCGCTGAGCGCGACCTCCTTGCCCTTGATGATCGTGTACCAGCTGCCCGCGCCCTCGATCGTGACGTCGTCGACGACGATGTGCCGGTTGACCTGGTACACGCCCGGAGGCACGTACACCTTCAGGTTCCACTTCTTGGCGAACGCGATGGCCCGGTCGAACGCGTCGGCCGACTCGCGGCGGCCGGTCGGGTCCGCGCCGAACGCCAGCACGTTGGACGCCACCAGGCGCACGTGCGGCTTACCGACCAGCTCGGAGTCGAGCAGGTCGATGACGGTCCAGGCGGCGTTGCTGCCGGCCGGCACGGTCAGCCGCACCTTGTCGCCTGCCTTGTACGTCTTGCCGAGCAGCAGGCGCTGCTCGTCGTAGAAGTGCATGGGACGGAACGGCGTGCTGATGACCGGCTTCGGGTCGGTGAACGCCGGCACGCACGCGCACTCGGTGATCCACCAGTCCTCGTGCAGCAGGCCCGCGTTGGGGTCGTTGCTGAACGGGTACTGGTTGTACAGCCAGGCGAACTCGGAGGTCAGCGTCATGACCTGCTTGTTCTTGCCGTTGACGGTGACATTCAGCGGCGCGGTGATGCCGCCGCCGTTCGGCGCGTCCGGGATGCTGTAGCGAACGGTGATCGCGTTCGCGGCGGCCGGCAGCGTGAACTCGACGTGCTGGCCGGGGGTCAGCTTGACCGCCTTGCGGCCGGAGGCCTCCGCGGGCAGTGTGTACGCCGCGCGGTCGGGCCCGATGACGGTGCCGTTGGTCGCCGCGTTCTCGGCTTCCTGCTCGAGGAAGTTGACGCTGGCGCCGCGGCCCGCGACGAGGGCCGGGTCGAGCGCGGCGCGCGTGACCACGGGCGCGGCGCCGGTGGTGGCGGCATTGGCCGTGCCGGCGCTGCCGACGAGGCTGAGACCGACGGCGGCGACGGTGGCGGAGGCGACCGCCATCGGGGCCCACCGCCGGGGCCGGCGGGACCCCGCCGCAGCTCCTGTGATGCTCCGTGACATCGAAGACTCGTTTCTGGAGGGAACGGAGGAACGATGGAACGCCTGAGACGCTCGAGGCGGAGCGGACGCCAGGAGGTGTAGGTGACTTTAGATTCCCTGTGTCGCCCACCACAAGGTTCTGCGTAATCTTTTCGTAACGCTGGCACGGCAAATACAAGTAGCCATTAGGTTGTTGCGCTCCTGACGCAATTCCTTGCGAAGACCACAGTCGATGCCCGAGTGGCGACCGCGCACGTAGGGGCCAACCCCGACAACCACCGGACAGACACCGGGCGTGTGTTCACCGGACGATGGACCCGGCATCACCGACGGCAGACCACCTCAGCGCAGGGAGCTCGGAGTGCACCCCATGGACGACAACCCACGGCCGGATCCCCACCCGCACGGACGGCACGCGGCCGCATCCGATCCGGAACCGACGGTGCCGTGGCGTCGTGAGCCCGACCCGGATGCGACGGTGCCCCTGCGGCACGTCCCCGAGCCGGATCCGGCGACCCCGCCGGGGCGTACCCCCGAATCCGGCTCGGCGACCCCGCCCGCACCCGCGACCGAGCCCACCGGAGACATCGCCGCCGGGCGCGCGGCGGGGGGCGCGCCGCGGCGGCGGCTGCCCCGGCCGCAGCTCGGGCGGCGGCTGCGCGTGCTGGCCGGCGTCGACGAGCGGCTGCTCGACCGGGTGCCGCAGGAACGCGCCTGGTACACCTCGCTCGGCGGCGTGGTGCTGGGCACCGCGACCATCGCGGCCATCTCCATGTACTTCGCGATCACCCAGGCGATGGGCGCGTCGAGCTGGCTGGCCGTGTTCCCGGTGCTGGTCTGGTTCCTGTTCATCCTGAACGTGGACCGCTGGCTGGTCTCCAGCCGGCTCGGCGAGGGCTGGTTCCGCCGGGTCCCCGTGCTGGCGATGCGGGTGCTGATGGCGTTCTTCTTCGGAGTGATCATCGCCGAGCCGCTGGTGCTGCGCATCTTCGAGACCGCCGTCATCCAGCACGTCGCCGACCAGCGCACCGAGGCGCTCGCACAGCTCGCCGGGCGGCTCAAGACCTGCAACCCGGTGCCCGGTTCCACCGAGCCGGCCGCGCCCGCCGACTGCAAGGCCACCGAGACCTTCAACTTCGACCAGTCCCCGGTGGCGACGCTGCGCGAGCTGGCCACTCGCCGCGCCGACGCGGACGCGCTGGCCAAGACCGTCGACGCGGACTCGGTCCAGCTGCGGGCCATCAACGACATGGCCCGGCGGGAGTGCGTCGGCGACTCCGGCGCGGGCCTGACCGGTCAGCGCGGCGTCGGCCCCAACTGCCGCCGGCTGCGCGCCGAGGCGGACGCGTTCAAACGGACCCGCCAGATCGACGCCAACGGCGTGAAGCTGGTCAACCTGCGTACCCAGATCTCGGAACTGGAGTCGGCGGCCCGCACCTCGCACGCCGCGTTCGAGGCCGAGCGCGAGACGAAGATCAAGGAGCGGGTCGCCGAGGAGCGCAGCCACCAGGGCCGGATCGGCCTCCTGGAACGCCTGGGCGCGCTGCACGACCTGGCCGACTCCAGCGGCGTGCTGGCCGTCGGCATCTGGGCGGTGCGCATCTTCTTCATCCTGGTCGACTGCATGCCGATCCTGGTCAAGTTCGTCGGCGGTTCCACGACGTACGACAAGCTGGTCAGCGCCCAGCTCGCGGTCGCCGAGCGCGACCTCAACCACGACATCGAGGCCGAGTACGCCGAACGCGAGGCCGTGCTCCGCAAACGCCGCGCCGAGATCGACCTCGAAATCCTGGAACACAAGGCCGAACTCAACTCGCGCCTGCACCGCGCCGCCGACCGCCTCAGCGAACGCGTCTAACCCAAGGAAGGGCACCTTCACATCGCCATGCGTTGCAGAAGGTGCCCTTCTTAACCTCCGGTGCCGGCCCGAGCCCGCACGCTGCGGCGATGCGCCGCATGCGTTAAGAAGGTGCCCTTCCTCTACGCATGGCGATGGGAAGGTGCCCTTCCTTCGGTCAGTCGGCGATGCCGCCGGAGGAGCGGATGGCCTGCTGCTCGGCGGCGAGGGTCTTGTCGGCGTGCGCGATGTGCTCGACGGCCTCGTCGACGTCGTCGGTGCACACGATGAGGTCCAGGTCCACTGCGTTGATCTTGCCATCGGCCAGCATGGTGTCGCGCATCCAGGACAGCAGGCCGCTCCAGTAGGCCGTGCCCATCATCACCACCGGGAACCGGGTGACCTTCTCCGTCTGCACCAGGGTGAGCGCCTCGAACAGCTCGTCCATGGTGCCCATGCCGCCGGGCAGCACCACGAAGGCCTGGGCGTACTTCACGAACATGGTCTTGCGGACGAAGAAGTAGCGGAAGTCGATGCCGACGTCGACCCACTCGTTCATGCCCTGCTCGAACGGCAGCTCGATGCCCAGCCCGATGGAGAGCCCGCCGGCCTCGGTGCACCCGCGATTGGCCGCCTCCATCACCCCCGGCCCACCACCGGTGATCACGGCGTATCCGGCCCGCGCCAGCGCCGCGCCCAGCCGCTGCGCCATCGCGCACTCGGGCGAGTCGGCCGCGCTGCGGGCGCTGCCGAACACGCTCACCGCAGGGGGGAGGTCACTGAGCGTGTCGAAACCCTCGACGAATTCACTCAGGATGCGCAGCGTCCGCCAAGAGTCGCGGACCTTCCAATCCGGACGCCCCGCCGAGTCCAGCAGGGCCTGGTCCGCGGTACCCGAGGACACCGCGTCGCGGCGCAGGGTCACCCGGCCGCGGTGCCGCTCGTGTCGATGGTTGCTTTGCGTCATGGCATCACCGTAGACCGGCTCGCTCGTTTACGTGACGACGCGGCACGCACATCCCCAGCAAATTCCCAGCGGATTACGCAACTTTTCGCCATGCTGTGGCGTCAAGGTTGTCATACAGCGTTGCTTGAATAAGGCCGACGACGAGGGAGGCGATGAATGTGATGACCCGCAGCGAGGTGCTTCGCCAGAAGCAGGCCATGCGCCAGCGCATCCGCGCCACCGTGCACGCGCGCCGCATCGCCATGGTGGTCGACGCCAAGGAGTTCGAGCCGGTCGACGAGCCCGCCGCCGCCCGCTGAGGGCCGGCTCAGCCCGCCAGCCAGCGGCGGAGCAGCTCTGCGCCCGCCTCGATCTTGTCGATCTCCACGTGCTCGTCGGGCTTGTGCGCCAGGTTGGGATCGCCCGGCCCGAAGTTGAGCGCCGGGATGCCCAGCGCCGCGAACCGTGCCACGTCCGTCCAGCCCAGCTTCGCCGCGGGCGTCGCCCCGGTCAGCGCCAGGAACTCGGCCGCGGGCGGCGCAGACAGCCCCGGCAGCGCACCCGGCGCCGAGTCCGTGATCTCGATCTCGTATCCGCCGAACACCTCGCGCAGGTGCGCCTCGGCCTGCTCCTCCGAGCGGTCCGGGGCGAAGCGGAAGTTCACCTCGATCTCGCACGCGTCGGGGATCACGTTGCCGGCTACCCCGCCCTTGATCGACACCGCGTTCAGCCCCTCCCGGTACCGGCAGCCGTCAATCTCGACCTCGCGGGCCTGGTAGTCCGACAGCCGCCGGAGCACCTCGCCCGCCTTGTGGATCGCGTTGTCGCCCAGCCACGAGCGGGCCGCGTGCGCCCGTACGCCACTCGTGCGCACTCGCGCCCGCATGGTGCCCTGGCAGCCCGCCTCGACGATGCCGTACGTCGGTTCCAGCAGCACCGCGAAGTCGGCCTCCAGCAGCTCCGGCCGCAGGTCGCCGACGATCTTCAGGCCGTTGCGGACCGCCTCGACCTCCTCGCACTCGTAGAAGAAGTACGTGACGTCGTAGCGCGGGTCCGGGCAGGTCGCTGCCAGGTGTAGCGCGATGGCCGTGCCGCTTTTCATGTCCGAGGTGCCGCAGCCCCACATGATCTTGCCGTCCACGGTGGACGGGAAGTTGTCCGCGATCGGCACCGTGTCCAGGTGTCCGGCCAGGACCACCCGCTGCTCGCGACCCAGCTCGGTGCGCGCGATCACGGTGTGCCCGATGCGTTCCACCCGCAGGTGGGCGCAGGCTTCGAGCGCCTCCTGCACCGCGTCGGCGATCTCCTTCTCGTTGCCCGAGACGGACTCGATGTCGACCAGCGCACGAGTCAGGGCGATGGGATCGGCGAGCACCTGCGGCGTCAGCGGGTTGGGCATACCGGTAGCGTAGACACCGTGAGCAGCACACGTTCCGACCGGCCCGCCTGGGGCTTCGGTCTTGCCACCGTCAGCGGCGACCAGACCCTCGAAGTGTGGTACCCGACCGGCCAGCTCGGCCTCGACATCTGCGGCGTCTCCGCGCTGGACCTCAAGGGCGCCGAGCCCGCCCTGCCCGGCCTGCGGGTCGCGCGAGTGCACACGGTCATCCCCACGCTGGCCGAGCCGCCGCGCGACACCGCCGACGCGTACCTGCGGCTGCACCTGCTCTCCAACCGGCTCATCCAGCCGCACCAGGCCAACCTCGACGGCATCTTCGGGCTGCTGCCGAACAACGCCTGGACCTCGGCCGGCGTGTGCCCGCCGGACCGGGTCGACGAGCTGCGCCTGATCGAGCGCGCCGCCGGCCGCCACCTCGCCGTGTACGGCGTGGACAAGTTCCCGCGGATGACCGACTACGTCGTGCCGGCGGGCGTGCGCATCGCCGACGCCGACCGGGTGCGGCTGGGCGCGCACCTGTCCTCGGGCACCACGGTCATGCAGAAGGGCTTCGTCAACTTCAACGCCGGCACGCTGGGCACCTCCATGGTCGAGGGCAGCATCTCCGCCGGTGTCGTCGTCGGCGAGGGCTCCGACATCGGCGCGGGCGCGTCCATCATGGGCACCCTGTCCGGCGGCGGCAAGGAGACCATCAGCGTCGGGCAGCGCAGCCTCGTCGGCGCGAACGCCGGCATCGGCATCTCGCTCGGCGACGACTGCGTGGTCGAGGCCGGCTGCTACGTCACCGCGGGCACCAAGGTCACGCTGGTCTCCACCGGTGAGGTGGTCAAGGCGCTGACCCTGTCCGGCGCGTCCAACGTGCTGTTCCTGCGCAACTCGGTGACCGGCGCGGTCGAGGCCCGTCCGCGCACCGGCACCGGCATCGTGCTCAACGCCGCCCTGCACGCCAACGACTGACCTCACCACGGAGGCGCCTCTTGGACCCGCGACGGATAGCCGGGCTGCTCGACACGCCCGGCTGCCGCCGCCGGCAGGTGCTGGACGCCGCGCAGGTCGACCTCGGGCTGCTGGCCGAGGCCATCGGCGCGCCCCCGGGCGGGCAGAGCCCGTACGCCCGGGAGCGGGACGGGACGTTCACGCACCTGGCCACGGCCCGGCTGCCGGAGCTGGTCGGACGGCACCTCGGCATCGACTGCGACGGTGCCGTCGAGACGTCGGAGCTGCCGGTCGGCGCGGGCCTGTGGGTGTGGCGCTCGCCGAAGCTGCGCCTCGGCGGGTTGCCGGTCACTCCGGAGCAGATCGTGCTGGCCGGTGACGGCAAACTGCTGCACCCCGTGGAGATCAGGTCGTACGCCTGCCTGGACGGTCACGCCGACCCGACCAAGGTCGCCGGCACCGCCCGCGAGCTGGCCGTCGTCGTGGCGGCGCTCCGGCAGGCCGCGCCGGTGCCGGAGCGCGTCAGCAGCCGCTGCCTGCTGGTGCTGCCGCGCAACTTCGGCCTCGCCCCGGTCGGCACCCTGCTCGACGTCGCGCCCCAGGTGCGCCGCCTGAGCTGGTCGCTGGCCCAGCTCGACGCCGTCGACCTGCCGTCCGCGCTGCGGCTGCCCCAGCTCGCCGGAGACACCCTGGTCAACGCCTTGACCGAGGTCGAGGCCCGGTTCGGCGACGGCTGTCCGAGCTGTCCGATGTATACCCACTGCCGCCAGGACGCGGAGCGCTCCGGCACGGTCGCCCGTGCGGGCGGTGCGGCGGCGAACCTGTGCGGGCCGGTCGGCACGGCCGTGCACGCGCTGGCCCTGGCCCACGGCGAGCGTGCCCCCTCCGGCGAGGCGGAGCAGGCGATCTCGGACGAGCTGGCCCGCGCCGCCGCCGCGTACGGCTGGGCGTTCGGCGGATCCGGCCTCGCCGTGGACGGGAAGCGGGGTGCCCGGTGAGCCTCGACGTGTACCAGCGGCTGCTGGCGCTGTCGCAGGGCCGGGCGGTGCCCGCGGCGTCCCGCGCGCACCGGCACCTGTCCCCGCGGCCCTGGCTGCTGACCGGATACCACCTGGCCGGTGAGCCGTCCGCCCCGGTCGCCATCCGCTACGGCTCCTTCCGCGACTCCCCCAAACTGCTCACCGTCGCCGAGCCCCGCGACCGCGCGCTGCGCTTCGCCGCGCTCGGCGGGCTCGCCCGCGACCTGGCCACCTACCTGAGCCGTTACACCGTCACCGAACCCGTCGTGCGGGCCACCGGCAACGGCCGCGAGCTGGACGTGGACCAGTGCTGCGTGGACGCCCCGCAGCTGGTGGTGCCCAACGAGGCCACCGCCCACTGGGTCGGCCTGCTCGGGCAGTACCTGCGCACCCTCGACGACCCGGTGCTCGCCGCGGCCGGGGCGCACCTGGGCTGGATCGCCTCGCGCCGCCACCTGCCCGGGTCGAGCGTGCTGCTGACCGCGACCGACCTGCTCACCACGCACTGGCGCACCGGCCAGCTGCCCACCGAAGACGGGCACCTGGGCCGTCTGCTGGCCTGGATCGAGCCGCCCGCCGGGTCCGACGCCTGGCAGGCCGCCCGCGACGCCGAGGAGATGCCGCCGGCCGGGCCCGCCAGCGACCCGTCCTGGGACCAGGTCGTGCTGCGCCCCGCCCTGGAGCGGGCCAAGGAGCAGGGCGACGTGCGCCGGCTCAAGCTCGCTGCCGCCGAGGTGCTCGACGGGGCGTGGCGGGACACCTGGGCGGCGATCGACCTGGTGCGGATGCTGCCGCCGGGCGAGCACGTGGCCAAGCGCTGGGAATCGGACCGCTGGTCGTGGACCCGGCACCGGGAGCGCGTGCTCGCGGGCACGGTGTCGTTCAGCGCGCGGCTGTCCGACGTGCCGGCGTACCGCTTCCTGCACGAGCTGGAGACCCGCACGGCCGCCCTGGAACGGCAGATGGCCCTGGACGATCCGCTGGTGATGGCCCGTTACCTGGCCACCGGCGAGGCGGTCGCCGGGGTCGTCATCAAACGCGACCCGGAGCACACGGTCGTCAACTCCGGCGGCCGGTCGGTGCTGCGGCCGCTGCTGTGGGTGCGCACTCCGGCCGCGTTCGACCGGCCCGCGGGCACCGAGCTGTGGTGGGGCAAGGTCGGCATGGTGGTGCGCGGCTCCACCGACGACACCGTCGAGCTGATGGTGACCAGCGGCGCGGTGACCCGGCCCAAGCTTGGCCTGCTGCCCGACGCCGATGCCGAGGTGGTGCTCGCCCCGTTCGGGCCGTTGCAGTATTTCCCCGACAATCTGCCCGACGAACTGCCCTGGCCGACCCGGTCGTCGCGCCCGCAGGCCGCGCCCGAGCCGGAGCAGGACGACGACCTGGATACCGACCTGGCCGCCCTCGCCCCGCAGACCGTGGCGTCGTCGCCCGACCCCGGCGGCACCGCGGTAGCCGGTCGTGTCCCGGGGCACCGTGCCGCCCCGGACGGCGCGGTCGCCCCCACCGAGCCGCGAGGTGCCCGGTGAGCAGCGCCGGAGCGCGGCACGAGGCCGCGATCGAGGAGGTCTGGGATCGGGTACGCGGCACCGACCGGGCCGTCGTCGTCGACTCCCCGCCCGGCGCGGGCAAGTCCACGCTGGTCCGGGAGCTGGCGAAACGCCTGGTGGCGGTGGGCGAGCACGTGCCGATCGTGGTGCAGACCAACGACCAGGCCGACGACCTGGTGATCGCGCTGGCCGGGGCCGGGCTGTCCACCGGCCGCCTGCACGGCCAGGACTGGACGCCGCCCGCGGGCTGGCCCCGGCAGCGGGTGCGCACCGGCACCAAGCTCGGCGAACTGGGCGGCTGCGACGTCATCGTCGGCACGGCCGCCAAGTGGGCGTTCGTCAAGGCCGACGAGCGCACCTGGCCGCTGGGCGTCATCGACGAGGCATACCAGATGTCGGCGGCGGCGCTGGTCCGGGTCGGGCACCTGTTCGACCGGCTGCTGCTGGTCGGCGACCCGGGACAGCTCGCCCCGTTCACGGTCGCCGACGAGCACTCGGTGCGCTCGCTGGCGACCTGGCCGCTGGACACCGCCGCCGGGACGCTGCTGCGCCACCACCCGGACACGCCCGTCATACCACTGCCGGTGAGCTGGCGGCTCGCCCCGCACACCGCGCCGGTCATCTCCGACGCGTTCTACACCCGCGCGTTCACCGCCGGAGCTGCACCGACCGACCGGCGGCTGGAACTGGCCAGCCTGGCCCATCCGGCGCTGGCGCACGCCGCCGAGCACGGCTGGGCGCTGCTGGAGCTGCCCGCCGCGCACGTGCCGCGGACCGACCCGGCCCTGGTCGCGACGCTGGCCGACCTGGTGCACCAGCTCGTCACCGCCGAGGTGTCCACCGTGGACCCGTCGGGGCCCCGTCCGCTGAGCCGGGCCGACGTCGCCGTCGGCGTGGTGCACCGGGACCAGAAGGCGCACGTCGAAGCCGCGTTGCAGCGCCGGGGCGTCACCGGGGTCACCGTCGACACCGCCAACCGGCTGCAGGGCAGGCAGTACGAGGTGGTGCTGGCCTGGCATCCGCTCAGCGGGCGGCGTGACGCCAGCGCGTTCCATCTGGAGGCGGGACGGCTGTGCGTGCTCGCGTCCCGGCACCGGCAGGCGTGTGTCGTGGTCAGCCGGGCGGGCGTCGAGGAGCAGCTGCACGCGTACCCGGCAGCGGAGCCGGTCTGGCTCGGCACGGACCCGCCGCAGGTCGACGGCTGGGAGGCCAACCGGGCTTTCCTGGAACGGCTGAACCCGCACCGCATCACCGCCCACTGACCGGGCCGCGCTGGTCGCTGCCGACCGCTGGAGTCCTGCGTACCTGACGGGATGGAGGAACAGAACCCAGGTCGCAACCGACCCGGCGGGCGGCGGCGCTGGCGGCGGGCCGCTACATTGCGGCCCTCGGGGAGACGGAAGGCGGAACGGTGTCGTTGCCGGTCATCGCGGTATTCATGATCATGGGCGTGTGCCTGGTGTGCCTGCTGGCCGCGTTCCGGCCCGTCACCCCGACCCGCATCACGCGGTTCGCCCTGCGGCACGGCCTCGACCTGACGCCGCACCGCGCCGCCTCTGCCGTCGCCTACCTCACCCACACCCGGCACTGGCGCACCCTCGGCACACTCGTCGCCGCCGTGGTGGTGCTGCTGGCGGGCCTGCCCGAGCAGCGGGCGTCCCTGGAAGCCCTACCGCTGCTGGCCGGCTGGCTGGCCGGAGCGCTGCTGGCCGAGCTGCGAATCCACCACTCGGCGGGCCCGCTGCCCGCTGACGACCCGGCGCACGCCCAGCCCGCCCCGGCGGCGAAGGTCCCGGCCGCGGGACCGGAGCTCGACCTGGATGTGACCACCCGGCGAGTCCCGTTCACCGTGTTCGATCAGCACGCCGTGGCCGAGCTCGTCCCACGCTGGTTCGCGCGGGTGCCGCTCGTCCTGGCCGGGCTCGCCGTGCTGACCACGGCCATGGCGGTCACGCTGTCGAATGTCCTGGCGGCCGACGGTGACGCCGTGCCGCATGCCGGCATCACGACCCGCTTCGGCGAGGGCCTCGGTCGGGCCGTCTGGTGGGGTGTCGCCGCGGTCGCGGTCGGGCTGGTGGTCGCGCTGGCCAACCGGCAGATCGCCCGCCGCCGGGCGCGGGCGGGCGACGCGACGAGCATCGACCGGGTGATACGCGTCCACTCGATCGCCGCGCTGACCTCGATCGGCGTACTGTTCGGCGGGCTCTGCCTGCTCAAGCAGCTCGGCGTTGTCGCCGAGGGCCTGGCCGGGCAGACCCTGGTGTGGGTGAGCCACGTCGGCACCGCCTGCACCCTCGGTCTGCTGTTCCTGGCGGTCGCCCTGTGGCGGGAGTCGGAGCCCGCAGGGCGGCCGCGGTGGACGCCCGCCATCGCCGTCGTCCTGGTGGTGGCCACCATGTCGGCGATCGGGGTCGGCGTGTGGCGTGACCGGCCGCCGTACGGTCCGGAGCAGGTTCGTCCCGTCGTCAGGCTCCGGCTGAGCGACCCGGAGCACCTCGAAGCCGACGCGGGGATCGTCGGGTTGCACGTTGCCGACGGCGTGTTCGGCGGCAAGGACTCCCGGATCTTCCTCGGCCGGCTGCACGTGTCCGTGCCCGCCGACGGAACGACCACCGGCCGATACGCCCTCATCGTGATCGACAGACGAACCAACCGCATCGCGCCGGTGATCAGCACCCGCCACCCGGGCGCGTGGGGCAGCGAAGCGGTCCGCCTCCCCGACGCCTGGCTGCGCTACCCGTGGCTGTCCGCGCTGGCCCCGATCCAGCAGGGCGACAAGATGCTCCATCCGGACGCGGTGACGGTGTACCCCGACCCGGCCGAGCGGTCGACAAGCTTCTTCGGCCACTTCCCGGACGCGGTCGGGATGAGACCGAGTGACCTGCTGGTCGCGCTGGTCTTCCACGGCCCGCAGGATCAGATCTACTGGGCGGTCCAGGTGCCGGTGACGGTGGTCTGACCGCTCAGGACAGCCGCTCGACCGCGGCCCGGACGCGCTCGTCGGTGGCGGTCAGCGCCACCCTGACGTGCTTCGCGCCGCCAGGTCCGTAGATCGCCCCGGGAGCGACCAGCACACCCAGCTCGGCCAGCGCGTCCACCGTCGCCCAGCAGTCCTCGCCGCGGGTCGCCCACAGGTAGAGCCCCGCCTCGGAGTGCTCGATGGTGAACCCCGCGCCGAGCAGGGCGTCCCGAAGCAGCTCGCGGCGGGCGGCATAGCGGGCCCGCTGCTCGTCCACGTGGGACTCGTCGGCCAGCGCCGCGATCATCGCGGCCTGCACCGGCGCGGGCATGATCATGCCGGCGTGTTTGCGCACCGCCAGCAGCTCCCCCACCAGCTCCGCGTCCCCGGCCACGAACCCGGCACGGTATCCGGCCAGGTTGGACCGCTTGGACAGCGAGTGCACCGCCAGCACGCCGGTGTAGTCCCCGTCGCACAGCGACAGCACCGAGACCGGCTGCGCCGTCCAGGGCAGAGTGAGATAGCACTCATCGCTCACCAGCACCGCGCCGGTCTCGCGGGCGTACGCGATCCAGGCGCGCAGCTCCGCCTCGGACGCCACCCGTCCGTGCGGGTTGCCGGGCGAGTTGATCCAGATCAGGGCGGGCCGCTCGCCCTCGGGCGGCACGTCGGCCCGCAGCACCCGCGCCCCGGCCAGCTGCACGCCGACCTCGTACGTCGGGTAGCACACCTCGGGGATGACGACGGTGTCACCGGCGCCGACGCCCAGCAGTGTGGGCAGCCAGGCCACCAGCTCCTTGGAGCCGATGGTGGGCAGCACGCCGAACCCTGGAGCGGCCCCGCAGGACCGGGCGGTCCAGGCGGTGATCTCCTGCCGGAGCTCGACGGTCCCGGCGGTCAGCGGGTAGCCGGGCGCGTCCGAGGCCTCGGCCAGCGCCTTGCGCACGACCGCGGGCACCGGGTCGACCGGCGTGCCGATGGACAGGTCCACGATGCCGTCAGGGTGCGCCGCGGCGCGGCGTTTCGACGGCTCCAGCAGGTCCCAGGGGAAGTCCGGCAGGCCGGCGGAGACTCTCCGCCGGCCTGGACCGGAAACCGGCGTGCTCAGTGGTCGCCTTCCTTGGCGGGCTGGGCCGCGACGAACGGCGCGTCCGCGCTGATCTTTCCGATCTTCGAGGCGCCGCCGGGCGAGCCGAGCTCGTTGAAGAACTCGTAGTTCGCGGTGGTGTAGTCGCGCCACTGCTCCGGCACGTCGTCCTCGTAGAAGATCGCCTCCACCGGGCAGACCGGCTCACACGCACCGCAGTCGACGCACTCGTCCGGGTGGATGTAGAGCATGCGGTTGCCCTCGTAGATGCAGTCGACAGGGCACTCCTCGATGCAGGCCTTGTCGAGCACATCGACGCACGGCTCGGCGATGATGTAGGTCACGGGTCGTCCCTCCACGCACTCTCATACGGAACATGACAGTGCACGTTCCGCCGCTCCACGCGGCCAAGTCAAAGCCTAGTATCCGGGTGAGGGAGGTAGGTAGTCAGTGTTGGCTAAGCATGATCTCGGGTCCCGCGTGGTGGTACGCAGATTCGTCGGAATCCGGGAGGATCGCCCGCAGTTCACCGATGTGCTGGGCGATCTCACCGAGCTCGGCGACACGTCCCTGACCGTCGCGACGTCCCACGGAGTGGTCGTCGTACCGCTGGCCGAGGTGCACCGCGCGAAGGTCGTGCCGGCCCGGCGCGGCCCGACCGCCCGCGAGATCGCGGCCCTGGAACTGGCCGCCACCGAGGCCTGGCCGCCGCCGGTGGTCGAGGAACTGGGCGCCTGGCGGCTGCGGGCGGCCGGCGGCTACACCGGCCGGGCCAACTCCGCGCTGCCCATCGGCGATCCCGGCCTGCCGCTGCCCGAGGCACTGGACGCCGTCGTCGCCTTCTACCGCCGCCAGGGCCTGCCCCCGCAGGTCGACGTGCCGCTCCCGCTGGCCGCGAGCGTCGAGCGGGAACTGCTCAAGGCCGGCTGGCACGCCGAGTGCACGGTCGAGGTGCAGGTCTGCCCGATCGACGAGCTGATCGCGGTGACCCCGCCCGGCGACGGGTTCGAGCTGACCCCGACCATGTCGCCGGGCTACCTGGCGATGGTGGCCGACGACCGGGGCCCGCTGCCGGACGCCGCGCTGCACGTGCTGACCGCGGTGCCCGAGCTGGTGTTCGCCCAGCGGTACGACGACGACGGCACCCTGCTGGCCCGCGCCCGCGGCACCGTCACCGGCAACGGCCGCTGGCTGGGCGTCTTCGGCGTCGAGACGGCCCCCGCCGCCCGCCGCCGCGGCCTGGCCCAGCAGTCCATGGGCGCACTGGCCCGCTGGGCCGCCCAGCGCGGGGCCACCGACGCCTTCCTCCAGGTCGAATCCCGCAACACCCCCGCCCTGGCCATGTACGCCAAACTCGCCTTCACCCGCCACCACCACTACACCCGCTACCAACTCCGCTGAATGGAAGGGCACCTTCCCATCGCCATGCGTAGAGGAAGGTGCCCTTGTTAACGCGAGACCCGGCGTGACCTGGGGGATCGACCCACTGCGCCCGCAGGCTCCTGAACCCGCAGCTCAGCCACCCTGGGACGTGAAGAAGGGCACCTTCTACATCGCGGAGCGATAAGAAGGTGCCCTTCCTTTGGGCTAGACGCGGCGGGGGTGGGCCTTGGCGCGGTCGGAGTAGGCCTTGAGCTGCTTGGCCCGGTAGTCGGCGGCGAACGCCATCAGGGCCGCCATGCCCAGGCCGGTGCCGACGGCGAAGACCGCGCCGTAGAACCAGACCTGCTGGAAGAACGCGCCCGCGCCGTGCACGAAGGGGTTCTCACCGGCGGCCAGGGGGCCGAGGAAGATGCTCAGCAGGCAGCCGGCCAGGGCCGCGAAGCCGAGGTCGGCGGCCACCCGCGACCACGGCCGGGTGCGACCCCAGTACAGCGCCATCGCGAAGAACACGAGCCCGACCACACCCAGTGCGATGAACCCCGCCGTGGCCTCGGTGTCCGGATCATCGATGCCCTTCGCCACCCAGCGGGCGATCACGTTGATCACGAACAGCACGCCGGCGATCACGCCTACCGGCAGCCACCGCTCCTTCATCGAAGCCTCCTCAGGGCTTGGCAGTCAGTGGCGGCTTCTTCGCCTCGCACACGAACTGTGGCTCAGCGTCATACCGCCAGGTGAACTTCTCCCGCTTGATCTCTTTACCGTCCTTGCGGAAGATACGCCAGGCATCCTGAGTGAAACCTTCGCTACCCGCAGTAGCGATGCAGGTCGGGCCGTCCTCCAGCACCACCTTTTCCGGCTGCGCGATGTCGCGCTTCGGGTCGTACTGCGTGGTGATGCTGTCGTAGACCTTGGTCGACCACATGCTGACCGTCACCGAGTCCTCGGTGTGCGACGTGTCGATGAGCACGCCGTACGGCGTGGTGTTGGTGAACCTGAGGTCCAGCGTCGGGTACATGATGGTCGACTCGATGACCGCCGGGTACCGGGTGAAGTAGTACGAGTGCGGCTTGTGCTCGACGTCCTTCATGCCCGCGTAGTAGGAGGCGTTGAAGATCGTCGTGGTGAACTGCGACGCGCCGCCGCCGACGCCGGGGACCAGCTTGCCGTCCATGATCACGGGCGCGTCGTGGTAGCCCTCGGCGTAGCCGCGCGGACCGGTGTGCCCGTTCAGCGAGAAGGTCTCGCCCGGCCTCACGATCGCGCCGTCGACCTCCTTCGCGATCTGCACGATGTTCTTGCTGCGCGGGCTGGACAGGCCGCCGGTGAAGTACGTCGTGAAGCTGGAGACCTGCTCCTTGATGCCCAGCTGGGCGAGGTCGCCGGTGGTCGTGGCGGGCTTGACCTCCTTGAAACCCGCCGGCACGGTGCGGTCCGTGGTGCGCTTCAGCACGGGCATCAGGTCGGTGGCGAGCTTCGCGGTGTCGACCAGCGTGCCGCCGCTGGCCGCCACGACCTGCGGCACGCCGCCGGTGCCGTCGATGGTCGCGTTCTTGGGCTGCACTTCGACCTTGGCCAGGTCCTTGCCCAGCGCCTTGCGCAGCCGCTTCTCGTCGACCCGGCTGTAGAGCTTGCCGTCGGCGTCCGCGCCGATCACGAGGCTCGCCGCGATCGCCTTCGGCGACATGGTGACCGTGCCTTTGCTCGTGGTGACCGCGACCGGCGCGGACACCGCCGGCTGGGCCACCTCTGCGATCATCTTGTCGACATCGGCGTTCGAGCTGGCCGGGTCCCGGTCGCCCAGCGGCACCTCGACCTCGGCGTGCCGCAGCCAGCCGTCGCGGACCGCGTCCGCCGCCTCGGCGGAGTCCAGGCCGCGCCCCGCCTTCGGGTACACCGGTTTCGGCGTGGTGCCGTCGAAGCTCACCCCCGGCAGGGTCATCGCGGTGCCAGACTTCTGCGCCGCCGGGGCCAGCGCCGTCGCCAGCCGCGCCTCGTCGACGGTGACCACGGGGGCCACCTCGTCGCCGCCGAACAACGTGGCAAACGGGTTGTGCCCCCGCTTCACGGCCGCCGCGACGGTCGCGTCCACGTCGACCGCCAGGCCGACGTCCTGCGGCTGCACGGTCGCGGTCTGCTCTCCCACGCGTACGGTCAGCGACGCGGCAAGCTGGTCGGCCCTGCCCGCGAGCCCGGTGCGCAGCGCGTCGGCCGCCTCGGCCGTGGTCCCGCCGATGTCGATGCCGAGCACCTTCGCGCCGCGGGGCACGTCGGCACTGAAGGCGTGGCCGGCGAACGCGCCGGACACGGTGAGCGCGAGCACGGAGGCCAGACCTGCGATCAGCCAGCGTCGGTGAGGAACGGGGGCGACGGACAAGACGGCACCTCATCATCATTGGTGGGAGACGTTGACCGGCAAGGCTAGCGCATTACACGAAAGTCGCCCACATTCAAGAAAATGGTGGCTAATGGCCGAATATGTCCGAGATGGTGGCGGTGGGACGGCTGCCTACTACGAGCACGAGGTGGCCCCGCACGTACGCCGGCTGCGCTCCCGGGCGCTGCGCGACCGCCTGGCGGAGAGCCTGCTGTTCCTGCCGATGATGATGCTGGCCGGGGCCGTCGTGCTCGGCGGGGTCCTCGCCGAGATCGACGAGCGCTACATGATCAACCCCAATGAGGTGATCACGTTCACCCCGGACGTCGCCGTCACCCTGCTCGGCATCATCGCCGGCGCCACGATCACCACCGCCGGTGTCGTCTTCTCTCTGCTGGTGGTCTCGCTGCAGCTGGCCAGCGGGCAGTTCTCGCCGCGGGTGCTGCGCGGCTTCTGGCGCGACCGCCACGGCCAGGTGCTCGTCGGCCTGCTGCTCAGCACGTTCGCGTTCTGCGTGCTGGCACTCGCGCGCATCGACACCGCCGCCGTGCACGCTCCCCCGCTCACCGTGGGCTTCGCGCTGCTGCTCACCCTGCTCTCGGTCATCGCGATCGTCGTCTACCTGGACCGGATCAGCCGAAACCAGTACGTCGGCCGGATCGTGCAGCGCGTCGCCCGGGAGACCCAGGGCCTGATCAGCGAGCTGCCGTACGGGGCCCACATCGGGGCCAAGGTCGGCGAGCCCGTCGACCCGCCCGACGTCGGCACGCTCGGCCGACCGATGATCGTCACCGCGGCCGCCGACGGCTGGGTGCAGCAGCTCAGCCGACGCGCCGTCGTCGCCGCCGTACCGGCCGGCACGGTACTGCGCCTGGAGACCAGGGTCGGCGCGTTCCTCACCGCGGGCACCCCGCTCGCCACCGTATGGCCGCCGCCGGCCGACACCGCCACCGCGGCGCGCCTCATCGCCGAGGCCGTCATCGTCGGCCCCGCCCGCACCATGCAGCAGGACATCGACTTCGGCCTGCGCCAGTTGTCCGACGTCGCCCTGCGCGCCCTGTCCCCCGCGGTCAACGACCCGACCACCGCGGTCGAGGTCGTGCTGCGCATCGGCTCGGTCATGCGGCCCCTGCTGCTCGCCGACTGCCCGACCCAGGCGGTACGCGACACCGAGGGCCGCATCCTGCTCACCCCGTGCGACCTGGACCACACCGAATTCGTCGAGCACGCGTTCAACCAACTGCGGCGCTACGCCGCGCCTCATCCCAGCGTCCTCGTGCCGCTCCTGCGGACCATGGGCATGCTGCGCAACTGCTGCCTGTCCGGCTACCGCGGCGAGATGACCCCCGATCGCGTACGCACCATCGCCGCGCTGGACCGCCAGATCGAGCTGACCCTGCAGGGCGCTCGCGCCACCGACATGCTGCCCGCCGACCTCGCCATCGTGGAAGCCGCCGCCACCCGCGCGACCGGCACGCCGCCGACCTGACCCTTGATCATTCGACTTGCCAGGCAAGCGGGCGAAAGCGCGGTCGAGATACGCACAGATGCCAGGCAAGACCGATGGTCTTCGCGTACGCGGCCGCAGGTCAGCGGCGTCGCCTCCGCGCGGCGAGCAGCAGGCGGCTGCCCGACAGGCCGAGGATGAAGATCACGACCGTGTTCCGGCCCGTCTCGGCGACGCTCCGGACGTGACGCACCTGCTCCTGCACCAGCACGACGGGTCGCCGCACCGGGCTCGGTGGCGGAGGGGGCGACGGCTCCGGGGACGGACTGGGCTCCGGAGACGGAGACGGCGGCGCAGGCGGCTCCGGCAGCGGCACGACCGGAGCCACCCCCACGGGCGGCGCCGCACTGGGCGACGGACTCGGCGACGGTGACGGGCTCGGGGAGGGAGGTGGCGGCAGTGACGGACTCGGGGACGGGAACGGACTTGGAGACGGTGACGAGCTCGGACTCGGCGACGGACTCGGGCTGGGAATCGGCGACGGACTCGGGCTCGGGCTCGGTGCAGCACTCGGGCTGGGACTCGGCGACGCGGACGGGCTAGGCGACGGCGACAGGCTCGGGCTCGGAGACGGGCTAGGGCTGGGAGACGCGGATGGGCTCGGGCTCGGGCTCGGGCTCGGGCTTGGTGACGGGCTAGGGCTGGGAGACGCGGATGGGCTCGGGCTCGGGCTCGGGCTCGGGGATGGTGACGGGCTCGGGGATGGAGATGGGCTCGGGCTCGGAGATAGCGATGGCGATGGACTCGGGGACGGTGGGCTCGGGGTGGCGGGTAGCCAGGCCGCGTCCGTGAGGTACACCGGCTGCGAGCCGGACAGCAACGTCGCGACCCCGGTGGACAGCGCGATGCGGTACTGCCGCAGCGGCCGGCCAAGCCCGTTCGCGGTGACGTGCAGCGTGTCGCCGATCAGCGCCACGGAACCGTAAGACCCGCCTGGCCGCAGGTCACCGGTGAGATCGCTGCGGCTGACCTGCCCACTGACCGGATCCACCGCGACCAGCCGAGGCGACGGCCCCGACCCGTCCACTCCCACCAGGGCCTGCCGGTATGGGTCGTAGTCCCAGTCATCCACACGCACCGGGCCAGACAGTGCCACATTCCTCGTGACCTGCCCAAACGTCGCCGAACCGGCCCGCACGTCGACGCCTTTCAACCGCCCGCCGACTGCAAGCAGCAACTCCCCGTCGACGATGGTCCCCGCATTCGCGCTGCTCAGGGAGCCATGGACCGGTCCGTGATCGGCGACCGTCCCATCCGGACGGATTGCGACGAGATGGCCGCCACCGCCGAGCGGCACCAGTCGAAACCGCGCCGCGATGCCGTAGAGCAGCCCTTGCGCCGGGTCGTACCCGATGGCGTTGACCGTGTGCTGCAGCCATCTCCCGCGTATCACCGCACCGGTGTCGGGATTCAGACTGACCAGCTCGGACGGTGCGTTGGGCACCGCGGACCGCACCTGCAGCAGCTCACCCGGCGGCGCGGCGGTGTGTCCCAGCGCGGCGCGCGGAGCCAGCAGCGCGACGGCTGACGGGAGGCCGATCGCCGTGGCCAGGAACAGCCCCACGACGAGGGGTCGAAATCTGGACGTCGCACGCATAGCATCTTGTATAGCCCTAAACGCCTTGTTTGGGCGAATAGTGTTTTTGGAGGAAACTCATGCGGGCGTACGCGAGCGGTCTCCTGTGGTTCCTCGGCATCTGCGGCATCGCGGCGCTCGCCGTGGTGTTCATCCGCCGCTCGTGGCCACCGGACCGCCGCGCCGACACCCACGACGTGCTCAGCGTGGTGTTCTCGATGACCGGCACGCTGTACGCCGTGGTCGCCGCGTTCGTGTTCATCGACGTGTGGCAGATCGGCAACGACGCCCGCGACGCGACGTACCGCGAGGCACAGGCGGTGCAGTCAGTGGCGTGGGCCGCCGAGACCGGGCCACCGGAGGTGCGCGCGTCGATCCGACTGCTGTCGCGCGCCTACCTGCGCGAGATCATCGACCAGGAACTGCCCCGGCTGCGGGCCGGAAGACCGGTCGGCGAGCAGGGCTGGACGCTGCTCAACGACCTGCGCGAGGCCACGGCCCGGGTGCCGGTCCCGCCGGAGAGCGAGTCGCCGGAGACCACGGTGCACGCGGTGATGCAGGCCCGCGAGGACCGGCTCGCTTTGGCCGACAAGCGGATCGGCGACGTGACCTGGTTCGCGTTGCTGTTCGGCGCGCTGCTGGCCGGAATGCCGATCCTGTTCTTCCGGTTCGATCACATCGGCACGCAGCTCGCGATGACCACCGCCGTGGTCGGCATGATCACGTTGCTGCTGTTCACGATCCACCAGATCGAGCGCCCGTTCACCAGCACCGAACGTGTCCCGTCGACGGCCTACCAGAACGTCGTGGCCCGCCTCGACAGCCTCGCCACCTGAACAATCCGAAGGAAGGGCACCTTGTTAACGCATGTGGTGCGCAAGGTGCCCTTCCTTACCAGCCGGTGGTGCTGAGCTGGGGTGGAAGCGGTCAGGGTGCGGACGGTCCCGGCTGTGGAGCCGCGAGTTGCGGCGCGGTGGTTCGCGGGGGTGGCGCGGTGGTGCGCTTGCCGGCGCGGTAGGCCGCGGGGCCGACGAAGCCGATGCCACCCGTGGCGAGCACCAGCAGCCCGAGCCAACTGGAGGCGATCTGGTCGCCCTCCTGGGTGCCGCCCACCGCGAAGATCATGACGAGGAACCATGGCACCGCGGCGAGCCACCAGCCCCAGGCCAGCCCGGTCGCCGCGCGGGCGAACCAGCTCAGGAACAGGCTGACCAGCAGCGCCGTCGGCACCAGCCATACCGCCGGCCACCCGGCGATGCGGTACGGCGTGAAGACCGCCTCCAGCACCGCCGACGCGGTGCCCAGGACGATCGCGAGCAGCGCTCCGATCGCGCGCACCGCGTAGTCGAGCAGCAGCCTCACCGCGCGAGCGGCGAACCGTCGGGCAGGCCGCTGAACAGGTCGGTCTCCCACCCGTACGGCCCGTCGCCGCGCCCGCGCTCCCCGTGCGCCAGCGTGTAGTGCTCGACGCCCATGAACTCCTGGCCGAAGTTGCCGGCGATGGAGTAGAGCCAGGACGTCTCCGGGATCTGAGTGGCGTGCGCCTTCAGCGCGGCGACCTTGGCGTCGTGGTGGTCAGAGCCGTCGATGCAGGCCGCGACCTCCTCGTCGGGCGTGCCGAACGGGAAGTCGGCCACGTCGGTGATCCCCGCGAACGGGTTGTCCGTCGAATCGGCCAGCGCCTCGACGCCGGCCTTCAGCACGCTCAGCGGCATCGCCGTCCAATAGATCTTGGACGGGCCGAAGCCACGCTCGGCGGCGATCTCGGAAGCGCGCATGGCGACCCGGTGGGCCTGGATATGGTCGGGGTGGCCGTAGAAGCCGTTCGCGTCGTACGTGACGACGACCTGGGGCCGGACCTCGTCCATGATCTCGACCAGGTGCACGGACGCCTCTTCGAGGTCGGCGCCCCAGAAGCTGCGCGGGTGCTCGTTGGCGGGCGTGCCCATCATGCCGGAGTCACGGTAGCGCCCCGCCCCGCCGAGCATGCGGTGGTCGATCTCGCCCAGCGCGCCCAGTGCCGTCTTCAACTCGGACAACCGGTATCCGCCCAGCTGGTCGCCCTGTGCGGCCTCGAGCTGCGCGAGCTCGGGGACGTGGATCTCGCCCTCCTCGCCGAGCGTGCAGGTCACCAGGGTGACGTGTGCGCCCTGCGCCGCGTAGTGAGCCATGGTCGCGCCGGTGCCGATCGACTCGTCGTCGGGATGCGCGTGCACGAAGAGGATGCTGCGAGCCACCCGGCCACTCTAGCCCGCATCACGGAATGCGGAGAGTCGCCTGGCAGGCCGCGACAGCGGCGGCGTGCCGGGACGAGCCGTATTCCGCGGCAAACCGCCACGCGCCTGCCTTCCGCGTCGATAGCATCGCGGCCATGGAGGCGCAGCAGCCTGACGGTCCAGGTCCTGGCCACCGCATAGCCGTCAGTGCTGACGGGCTTCGGGTGGGCCACCTGCATGATCACGTGCTGGACGTGTGTGAACCGGCTTCGGGCCGGAGCCATACCGTGGCCGACGCGGTGGACGACTTCGCGTTCGACCGCACCGGGGCCGTGCTCGTCTGGACCTCGGGCGGCCGGCTCCATCGCCGCGACGCCGACGGCACGGCCGTCCTGCCGACCCCGGGTCCGGTCGGCACGGCTCGGCCCGACCCGACCGGCCGCCGCATCGCGTACCTGCACGACGGCGCGCTGCGGGTGGCCACCGGCGGCGAGGACGAGCTGCTGGCCGGCGAGCCGGACGGGGTCCGCTGGGGCGAGGCCGATCCGCACGCGAGCTGGTTCGGCCGGTATACCGGCTGGTGGTGGTCGCCTGACGGGGAGAGCATCCTGGCCACCCGCCGCAGCGGCGACCAGGTCTCGCTGCACCTGCTGGACCTTGACGGCGGCTGGGTCGACGTGCACTGGGACCGCGAGATCTACCCGTACCTGGGCATGGTGCGCTGGGCCGACGGCGGTCCGCTGATCACGGCGCTGCGCCGGTCGCAGGGGCACGGCCTGGTGCTGGCGGTGGACCGCCGCACCGGGGAGACCCAGGTGCACGCCGAGCTGGCCGACCCGCGCTGGGTCAACCCCATCGCCGGCACGCCGCGCCACCTAGCCGACGGGCGGGTGCTGGTCGGCGGTGAGATCTCCCATGACGGGTACGACGCGCGCTGCCTGTTCGCCGACGGCACGCTGCTCACCCCGCCGAACCTGTACGTCCGGCGCGTCGTCGGCCGGCTCGGCCCCGGCTCGGCCGGCGGCGAGCTGGGCGACCTGCTCATCGAGGCCAGCGAGGGCGAACCCGCCGAGCAGCACCTGTTCCGGGTGCGCAGCAGCACCAGCGGCGGCATGGTGGTGCACCGGCTGACCAGCCAGCCCGGCTGGCACAGCGCCGCCTGCGGCGGGGACACCGTGGTGACCGGCCTGCGCAGCCTCGACGACGAGGACGTGCAGCTCACCGTATGGTTCGGCGGCAACCAGGTGGCCGAGCTGACCCCGCGCCGCCCGGTGCCCGCGACCACGAACCGGCCCGCGCTGGACCGGGTCACCGACCGGCGGCTGCCCACCGCCGTGCTGTACCCGCCGGGCCACGTCTTCGGCCGCCGCCTGCCGGTGCTGCTGTGCCTGCCGGACACCCCGACTCAGCAGCAGGTACGCAACGACCACGACGCGTTCACCGCCGCCCGGCACTGGGCCGAGGCCGGGTTCGCCGTGGTCATGGTCGACGGCCGGGGCACCGTCGGGGTGTCGCCGAGCTTCGAGAAGGTGACCCATCGGCGGGTGGCCGACCTGGCCGTCGCCGATCACGCCGAAGCGCTGCGCATCATCGCCGACAAACACTCCGACCTGGATCTGACCCGGGTCACCGCGTACGGGCGCGGCTTCGGCGGGTGGCTGGCGGCCCTGCTGGCGGCCCGGCGGCCGGAGACGGTCCGGGCGGCGGTGGCGGTCGAGCCGTGGGACTGGGCGCTGCTGCCCATCCCGCTCGCCGAGCGCTACCTCGGCCCGCAGGAGCTGGACAGCGAGATCTACGCCCGGCACGCCCTCGACGACCTGCCACCCACAGTGATCATCCAGGAGACCGAGCCCGCCGAGATCCGCACCTGACCCGCCGACCCGCCCCTTCACGGCCGATGCCCGTCGCGTGCAGCCGCACCTGCCCGTCGTGTGCACCCGCACCGGCGAGACAGCTCCGCCCGCGCAGCCAGTTGCGCGGGCGGAGGGTTTGTGGGGGCATCAGCTGCCTAGCTGCGCCTTCACGGCAGCCTGCTCGGCGACCTCCTCGGCGGTGGCGGCTTTCTCGCGTGCCTTCTCGGCGGCCTTGGCGTCGAGCCGGGCCCGCACGGCCGTCTGCTCAGCCAGCCTGGCGGCGTTCGCGGCCTTGCGCTTGGCCCGGTCGGCCAGCCACGCGTCCTGCTCCACGCGAGCCCCGTCGAACCCGGCCTTCATGTCGGCGCGCACCTGGTCCGCGGCGGCCTTGGCGGCCAGCTTGGCGTCGGCGGCGCGCTGCTTCGCCTTGGCGGCCGACCGGGCCGAGAGCCTGGCCTGGATCGCGGTCTCGTCGGCGACGCCCTGGGCGGCGGCTGCCTGCTGCGCGGCACGCTCGGCGGCCTCGGCGTCGCGCGATTCGACGACCAGACGCGGCGGCGGGGCCGCGAGCGCCGGAGTGGCGTGGATGATCGCGGGCGCGCCGAGTGCGGCGGCGAGCGTGGCGAGGACGGCGAATCGACGCGTGCGCAGTGCCATGACCTGACCCCCGTGTGAGCTGGATTACGTGCCCGGCGACCTCGTCGTCGCTCCAGGCACCTCCTACGATCCCGCAGGTCAAAGCCCCACACACCCCCCGAAAGCCAACTCCCACACCCCCCAAAGGTAAGCATCTTCGACGCCACCCGACCCCGCCTCCCCATGGAGACGCCGTACCACAGCCCCGGCAGAGATCGCCGTTTCAGGTCGGATCGCGCGGCTCCACCGCAGATCTTGACCGAAAACGGCGATCTTGCCCGGCAAGGCCGAACGGAACGCCGGACAGGAAAAGGGCGGCACCCTGTTAGGGGTGCCGCCCCGGTGGGGGTCAGGCAGGGGTTACTGCTTGACGAAGGCGCGGGTGAAGGCGGGATAGCCGAAGATGCTGTCGATGTAGACGCCGCCGACCTTCGAGCCGTGCATCACGAACATGACGTCCGCGTACAGCGGGACGGCCGGGGCCAGCTCCTTCATGATCCGCTCGTCCAGCTTGGCCCACTCGGGCGCCTGGGCGGCCGGGTCGAGAGCCAGGACGCGGTCGAACTCCGCGTTGATCGCGTCGTTGTTGACGTAGGACGTGTTGCTGTTGCCCTCGTCCTTGATGGTGCGGCCGTCGAAGAGCACCGGCAGCAGCGCTGCGCCGCTCGGCCAGTCGGCCGCCCAGGAGTCCAGGTACAGATCCCAGGGGTTGTTCTTCTTCTTGGTCTCGTCCAGCTTGCTGTCCGCCGGGATGACCTTGATTGTGATCTTGAAACCGGCCTTCTCCAGGTTGTTCTTCACCTGGGTGCCCAGCTCCTGCGCGCCCGAGTCGTCGCCGATGACCATCACCAGCTCGGGGGTCTTGCCGGCCAGCGTCGACTTCGCCTTCTCGATGTCGGCCGGGTAGGCGTCGTACTTCTTGAAGCCGAGCGTCGACGGCGGCATCAGGGTGGTCAGCGGGGCCACCTTCAGGTCGCCGCCGGCGGCCTTGACCATGCCGGGACGGTCGATGGCGTAGTTGAGTGCCTGGCGGACCGACAGGTCCGGCACCCGCTGGGTGTTGATGGACAGACGCCACGCGCTCGGGGTGGGCTCGCGCAGGGTGCGGTCCAGCAGGGCCTTGTCCCCGGCGACCTTGGCCACCAGCGAGGAGTCCACGCCGTTCCAGCCGAGGGTGGCCTTGTCGGCGTCACCGTCGGCGATGAGGCGGTTGGTCTGCGCCTCGGCGTTCGGGCCGAACTGGTAGACGAACTTGTCCGGGTACGCGTTGCGCACCGGGTCGGTGTTGGCGTCCCAGTGCTCGTTGCGCTCGAACACCATCTCCACGCCGACCGTGTTCTTGACCAGCTTGTACGGGCCGGACGAGAACGGCTTGTTGTCCAGGTCGACACCGAGGTCCTTGGCCGGCGGCAGCGGCGCGGTGGCCGGCAGCGAGGCGGCGAAGGGCAGGTCGCAGTGCGGCTTGGCGAACTCGAAGCGCAGCGTCTTGGCGTCGGGCGTGGTCAGGCCCGGGGGCAGCGAGGACTTGTTGGCCTTGAAGTCCCACTTCTTGTCGAAGGCGGCGTCGTCGGCCAGCCACTCCTGGATGTAGGTCGGGCCGCCGGCCAGGTCCGGGTCGAACGAGCGGGCGATGCCGTACGCGATCTCCTTAGACGTGATCGCGCTGCCATCCTCGAACTTCACCCCGTCCTTGATCTTGAATTCCCAGACCTTGCAGTCCTTGTTGACGTTGACGCCGGGGGTCTCCGCGAGGTCGCCTACCAGCACGACCTTGCCCTTGCCGTCGTCCTTCCAGGTGGTGAGGAAGCGCGCGTAGAGCGGGGCGGTGTTGAGGCCCACGAACGAGTAGACCCGCTGCGGGTCCATGTGCGAGATCTTGGTCTGCCGGATGACGGTGAACGTGCCGCCCTTGCTGGCGCCCGAGACCGCGGCCGCGGGGCCCATCGAGTCCTTCGGGTCCGTCGCGATCACGCCGCTGGACTGGCGGTCGGTGTCGACGCCGCTATCGGTGTTCGTGTTCTCGCTGCACGCGCCCAGGGCCACGGACAGCGCGAGCACGCTGCCCAGGGCCAATACCGCTCTCGATCTCATATTCACTCCCGTGCCGGTGGTGTGAAGGAAACTTACGAACTGTGTAGCAGTGATTGACGAATTTCGCCATACCTCTTCGTACGGCGGGCGGGGTGCGCTAGCCGAGCCGCACCCGCGGGTCGATGACCGCGTACAGCAGGTCGACCACGATGTTGGCGACGACGATGAAGACCGCCGAGATGAGCACGGTCGCCATGATCGTCGGAAGGTCGCCGAGACGGACCGCCTCGACGGCGGTGCGGCCCAGGCCCTGGATGCCGAAGGTGGTCTCGGTGATCACGGTGCCGCCGAGCGCGCCGCCGATGTCCAGCCCGGCGATGGTCACGATCGGGGTGATCGCCGCGCGCAGCGCGTGCCGGCCGTACGCCCGCGATTTGCTCAGGCCCTTGGCCCGCGCGGTGCGCACGAAGTCCTCGGCCAGGGTCTCCAGCATCTGCGCTCGCGACAGCCGCGCGTAGACCGCGGAGAACAGGAAGGCCAGCGCCACCCACGCGAGCACCAGCCCGCCGGCCCAGTCGAGCGGGTCCTCCCACAGCGAGGTGTAGTGCGGCACCGGCAGGATCTTCAGCGTGTACACAAAGATGATCATCAGCATGCCGCCCACGAAGTAGAGCTGCATGGACGCGCCGGTCAGCGAGAAGCCGATGGCGAGCCGGTCGAAGACGGTGCCCCGCTTGAGCGCCGACAGCATGCCCAGGCCGATGCCCAGCCCCAGCCACAGCACGGCCGCCGGGAGCACGATGCTCAGCGTCACCGGCAGCACCCGGGCGAAGATGTCTGACACCTCTTCGCTGCTGGTGTACGAGTAGCCCAGGCACGGCGCGTCGCAGTAGCCGCCCTGCGCGCTGCCCAGGTCCCGGCCCACGAAGATGCCCTTCATGTAGCCGGTGTACTGGTCGATGAGCGGGTCCTTCAGGCCCAGCTCGACGCGCACCCGCTCCAGCCGCTCGGGGTTGCAGTTCTTCACGCACATGGTGGCCACCGCGTCGCGCGGCAGCATGAAGAACATGCCGAAGGCGACCAGGCTGACGGCGAACATCGTCAGCGCACCGAGCAGCAGGCGCTTGATCAGGAATCGCAGCATCTCGTGCCTCCTACCGGGACGACTTGGGGTCGAGCGCGTCGCGCAGGCCGTCGCCGAACAGGTTGAACGCCAGCACCAGCAGGAAGATCACCACGCCCGGGAAGATGAGGTACGCCGGATCGGTCTGCGCGTAGCTCAGGCTCTTGTTGATCATCACGCCGAAGTCCGGGGTCGGGTCGACCACGCCGATGCCCAGGAAGGACAGCGCCGCCTCACCGGTGATGTAGCCCGGCACCGCCAGCGAGAACGACACCAGGATCGGCGCCCACAGGTTCGGCAGCAGCTGGCGGAACAGGATGTGGAACAACCCCGCGCCGCTGGCCCGTGCCGCCTCGATGAACTCCCGCTCGCGCAGCGAGATCACCTGCCCACGGACCAGGCGGGCCGTGCCGGTCCAGCCGAACAGCGCGAACAGGAAGATCATGACGCCGATCCGGAACGGCACCGGGATCTCGTCGCGCGGCCCGTAGAAGCGGGCGGTCACCGTCGGCATGATGGCCAGCGCGAAGATGAGGAACGGCAGCGCCAGCGCGAAGTCGATGACCCAGCTGATCACCGCGTCGATCCAGCCGCCCAGGTAGCCCGCGACGATGCCGAGCACGATGCCCAGTCCCGTGGTCAGCAGCGCGGCCGAGACCGCGATGAACAGCGACGTGCGCAGGCCGTATACGAGACGGATGAAGATGTCGCGGCCCAGCTGCGGTTCCAGGCCGAACCAGTGCTCGCCGGAGACGCCGCCGAAGTAGCCCAGCGGCAGGCTGTTGTTGGCGATCTTGTCCTGGAACTGCTCGAACGGGCTGATCCCGTACACCAGCTCGACCAGCGGCGCGGCCAGTCCGAGCACGACGAAGAACACCATGACCCAGCCGCTGACCATCGCGGTGCGGTTGGCCCGCAGCCGGGCCCAGGCCAGCCGGCCGGGAGACCGGCCCACCATGCCGGGCTGGTGCGCGACCGGAGCCGCGGCGGCGTCCACGCTTGCGGCCTCCGTCTCGATCTGCGACAGGCTCATGCCGCCACCTCGCTCACGTGCTCGACCCCGACGCCGACCGGCTCGGGGAAATGGCACGCCACTTCCTGCCCACTGCCCTCGCGTACCAGCAACGGGGGTTCCTCGGTGGCGCACACGTCCTGCGCCTTCCAGCAGCGGGTGCGGAAGCGGCAGCCGGACGGCGGGTTCAGCGGGGTCGGCACGTCGCCGGTCAGGCGGATGCGCTGCCGGGGCTCGCCGAACGCGGCCACGTCCGGCACCGCCGACAGCAACGCCTTGGTGTACGGGTGCCGCGGCCGCTCGTAGATGTCGGCCCGGTCGCCGATCTCGACGACCTTGCCCAGGTACATCACGGCGACCCGGCGGCTGAAGTGGCGCACGATGGCCAGGTCGTGCGCGATGAAGACGAAGGCCAGGTCGAGTTCCCGCTGCAGCTCGCGCAGCAGGTTCACCACCTGGGCCTGGATCGACACGTCCAGGGCCGACACCGGCTCGTCGGCGACGATCAGCTTCGGGCGCAGCGCGAGCGCCCGCGCGATGCCGATGCGCTGGCGCTGGCCGCCGGAGAACTCGTGCGGAAAGCGGTTGTAGTGCTCCGGGTTGAGCCCGACCAGCTCCAGCAGCTCCTGCACGCGGGCCTTGACTCCGCCGGGCGGGTTGATGCCGTTGACCTCCAGCGGCATCGCCACGATCTTGCCGACGGTGTGCCGGGGGTTCAGCGACGAGTACGGGTCCTGGAAGATGATCTGCAGGTCCTGCCGCAGCGGGCGCATCGCGCGGCGGCCCAGCTTGGTGATGTCGCGACCCTCGAACTCGATGCTGCCCGCGGTCGGCTCCAGCAGCCGCACCAGCATCCGGCCGGTGGTGGTCTTGCCGCAGCCCGACTCCCCGACCAGCCCGAGCGTCTCGCCCGCGTGCACGTCGAAGTCGAGCCCGTCGACCGCGCGCACCGCCGCCTTCGCCCCGGTCGCCCCCTGGCGCACGGCGAAGTGCTTGGTCAGCCCGCGCACCCTGAGCAACGGTTGCGTCACTGGGCCACCCCCACGTGTGCGATCTCGTCGGTATAGGTGCTGATGCGCTGCGGCTCAGGCAGGTGGCAGGCCACGCGGTGCCCGTCGGCCTGCACGGCGAGCAGCTGCGGCACCTGCGCGGCGCACGGCTCTGGCTTCATCGCGTACGCGCAGCGCGGGTGGAACGCGCAGCCGGCCGGCACGTTGATGAGGCTCGGCGGGTTGCCCTTGATCGGCTTGAGCTCGACCTCCGGGTCGCCGTGCAGGCTCGGGATGCTGGCCAGCAGGCCCCACGTGTACGGGTGCTGCGGCCCGCGCATCACCTGCGCGACGGTGCCGTGCTCGACGGCCCGGCCGCCGTACATGACCAGCACCTCGTCGGCGACCTGGCTCACCACGCCCAGGTCGTGGGTGATCAGGATGATCGCGCTGTGGAACTCCCGCTGCAGGTCGGCGAGCAGGTCGAGGATCTGCGCCTGCACGGTCACGTCGAGCGCGGTGGTCGGCTCGTCGGCGATGAGCAGCGCCGGATCGTTCATCAGCGACATCGCGATCATCACACGCTGGCGCATGCCCCCGGAGAACTCGTGCGGGTACTGGTGCAGGCGCCGGTCCGGCTGCGGGATGCCCACCCGGTCGAGCATGTCCAGCGCACGCTGCCTGGCCTGCGCCTTCGACGCGTCCGGATGGTGCGTGCGGTAGGCCTCCACCAGCTGCCGCCCGACCGTGTAGAACGGGTGCAGCGCCGACAGCGGGTCCTGGAAGATCATCGCGACGTCACGGCCGCGCAGCTTGCGCATGTCGCCGTCGGAGAGCCCGACGAGCTGCCGCCCGCCCAGGGTGATGCCGCCGGTGATCCGGGTGCGGGCCGGATCGTGCAGGCCCATGACCGCTAGACTCGTGACGCTCTTGCCCGAGCCGGACTCGCCGACGATGCCGAGCGTTCGCCCTCTGTGGAGGCCGAAGCTCACCCCGTCCACCGCACGGACCTCGCCGTCCGCGGTGTTGAAGCGCACCCGCAGGTCGTTGACCTGCAGATACGGGGGGCTTGCAGCGTCGTGCGTCATTGCCGCTCCCGTCCCTGCCGATGAAGAAAACTTTCAAACTCGTGCGCCAAAAGGTAACGGACCCCGGCGTGTCGTCACCAGACGCGCTAAGTAACAAGTGGCTAACGCCATCGGATTGATCGCTCGAATTGCCTGGCAAAGGGGCGAAAGAGCGCCCATGATTCCCCCGATTGCCAGGCAAGTCCGACGATCACGCCGCAGGGGCGTCGGATCGGTCAGTCGCGGACTAGGGTGGCGATCATGAGCTTTTTCGACGTCGCGGAGGCGGCGGTGGCGGCGGCGCTGGACGCGGGTGCGCGCTACGCCGACGCGCGGGTGATGCACAAGCGCTACGAGTCCATGGAGGCCCGCAACGGCGAGGTCGAGGAACTGAACTCGGACGAGTCCGCCGGCCTCGGCGTACGCGCGCTCGTCGGCTCCAGCTGGGGCTTCTACGCCGTACCGGACCTGTCCGACAGCGCGGCCCGGCTCGCCGGCGCCCGTGCCACGGCCATCGCCAAGGCCAGCGCCCGCGTCGCCGGGCCGGGCGTGGACCTGGTGCCGACCACCGTCGGCAGCGCGACCTGGGCCAGCGAGTGCCTGATCGACCCGCTCGCCGTGCCGCTGTCCGACAAGGGCGACCTGCTCACCCACGCCACCAAGACGATGGTCGAGCACGGCGCGGACCAGGCCACCGGGGTCTACCAGATCTGGGACACCCGCAAGTGGTTCGTCTCCAGCGAAGGCCACCGCATCGACCAGCACGTCCGCGAGTGCGGCGCGGGCATCCAGGCCACCGCGATCGGCGAGGGCGAGACCCAGGTGCGCTCCTACCCGGCGGCCCGCGGCCAGTACGGCACCCGCGGCTGGGAGCTCGTGCAGGGCCTGGACCTGCTCGCCCACGCGCCGCGCCTGGCCGACGAGTCGCGCGCGCTGCTGACCGCGCCGCTGTGCCCGAGCGGCGAGACCGCGCTGATCCTCGGCGGCGAGCAGCTGTTCCTGCAGATCCACGAGTCCGTCGGGCACGCCATCGAGCTGGACCGCATCCTCGGCTGGGAGGCCGCTTTCGCCGGCACGTCCTGGCTGGACCTGGCCCAGCTCGGCTCGCTGCGCTACGGCTCGGAGCTGATGAACATCACCATCGACCCGACCCTGCCCGGCGCGCTGGGCAGCTTCGGCTTCGACGACGAGGGCACCCCGGCGGCCAAGCGGTACGCCGTCAAGGACGGGATCTGGGTCGGGGTGCTGGCCGGGCGGGACTCGGCGGCACTGGCCGGACTCGACTACGGCGGAAGCGTGCGGGCCGACGGCTGGGCCCGGCTGCCCATGGTGCGGATGACCAACGTCGGCCTGGAACCCGGCCCGCACACCCTGGAGCAGATCATCGCCGAGACCGACGACGGGGTGTTCATGGAGAACAACCGCTCCTGGTCCATCGACGACAAGCGGCTCAACTTCCAGTTCGGCTGCGAGATCGCGTACGAGGTGAAGAACGGCAGGAAGGGCCGGATGCTGCGCAATCCCACGTACACCGGGATCGGGCCGAAGTTCTGGCAGTCCATGGACATGCTGTCCGGCGAGATCGAGTACTGGGGCACGCCGAACTGCGGCAAGGGCCAGCCGACCCAGGTCGGCCACACCGGCCACCCGTCCGCGCCGGCCCGCTTCCAGAACGTGCGCGTGGGGGTGCGGGCATGAACGTGGCTGCCACTGCCGAGCAGGTGCTGGAGCTGGCCCAGCGGGCGCTGCCCGGGGCCGAGATCGACGTGACCGCCGACGCGGTGCACCGGGCGCTGACCCGGTTCGCCAACTCGCGCATCCACCAGAACGTCGCCGAGGACACCGTCGCCGTGCGGCTGCGCGCCCACCTCGCCGGCCGTACCGTCAGCACGACCACCACGCTGACCGGCCCCGAGGGGCTGACCTCGCTGGTCGCGCGCACGGCCGCCGCGGTGCGCTCGGCTCCCCGCGACCCCGGCTGGCCCGGCCTGGCCGGCCCGGCCCCGCTCGTGCTGCCCGGCACGGTGGACGAGGCGACCCGCGACGCCTCCCCCGACGACCGGGCGGCCAGGGTGCGGGCCTTCGTCGACGCGGCGGGCGGCCTGGAGACGGCCGGCTACTGCCAGACCGGCCACTGGTCCGGCGTCTACCGCAACTCCGCAGGCCAGGCGCTGTCCGCACAGGCCACGACCGCGGAGTTGGACGGCATCGCGCGGGAGAACGGCGCGGACGGGGTGGCCCGCCGCTCCAGCGTGCGGCTGTCCGACCTCGACGGGGCGGCGCAGGGCGCTCGTGCCGCGGCCAAGGCCCGCTCCCAGGCGGACCCGGTCGAACTGCCGCCCGGCCACTACGAAGTGGTCCTCGAACCGGAGGCCGTGGCCGACCTGCTCACCAACTTCTCGCTGTTCGGCTTCAACGCCAAGGCGGTCCAGGAGCGGCGCTCGTTCGCCGAGCTGGGCGCGGCGCAGTTCGACGAGGCGATCAGCCTGTACGACGACCCGCGCGAGCCGTTCGACGGTGAGGGCACCCCGCGCACCCGGCTCGCCCTGGTGGAGAAGGGCGTCACGACGGCGCTGGCGCACGACCGGCGCACCGCCGCGGCGGCCGGGACCGCGTCGACCGGCCACGGGGGCAGCCCGGCCTGGGGTCCGATGCCGAACAACCTCGGCTTCGCCCCGGGCAACGCCACCGTCGAGGAGATGATCTCGCGGGTGCGCCGCGGCCTGCTGATCACCGATCTCTGGTACACCCGGGTCCTCGACCCGCGCACCCTGGCGCTCACCGGCCTGACCCGCAACGGCGTCTGGCTGATCGAGGGCGGCGAGGTGACCCGCCCGGTGCGCAACATGCGCTTCACCCAGCTCTACCCACAGGCCCTCGGGCCGGGCGCGGTGCTCGGCGTCGGCGCGGACGCGGTGCCCCAGCCATCCCGCGTCTTCCTCGGCGCATGGACCTCCCCGGCCCTGCACCTGGCCTCCTGGAACATCACCGGCAACGCCAGCGGCTGACGTCCCGCCCGCCCCTTGATCGCTCGACTTGCCCGGCACCTGTGCGTATCTTGCGCTCGCATTCGCACACCTGCCTGGTAAGTCGAGCGATCTTGGCCGCATTACCGCTGGTGGCAGAAGTCGACAAGGCTGCGATGCGACACATCACAGTGTCCCGAGTCACATGATCGACATCTTTCGGCGTAACGTGTCCGTGATTGATCCACGCACGTGTTCCCACGACTGCGTATCTCAGGGAGCGACGAAGATGACGACGACGGCAACGAGGCCGGCCGGCGCGAAACCGCGCGCCGCGATCGAGGCCAAGACGTTGCGCACCGACCGCTGGTGGCTCGCACCGGTGCTGACGGTCATTGGCCTCACCGCCTGGGTCGCGTACGCGACCTTCCGGGTGTTCATGCAGAAGCTGTACTGGGTCGACGCGTACCACTACCTGACCCCGTTCTACTCCCCCTGCGTCTCGCTGGGCTGCGACCCGGCCGCCGCCGAGTTCGGACGGTTCATCCCGGACAGCCCGCTGATCCCGTTCGCGGCGCTGTCCCTGCCGTTCCTGCTGCTCTTCCGGCTGACCTGCTACTACTACCGCAAGGCGTACTACCGGTCGTTCTGGCTGTCGCCGCCGGCCTGCGCGGTGCCCGACGGGCACACGAAGTACTCCGGCGAGACCCGGTTCCCGCTCATCTTCCAGAACGCGCACCGGTACGCCTTCTACGCCGCCGTGCTGATCTCGCTCCTGAACACCTGGGACGCCGTCATCGCGATGCACTCCCCGAGCGGCTTCGGGTTCGGGCTGGGCAACGTGATCCTGTGGATCAACGTGATCATGCTGTGGGCGTACACCGCCTCCTGCCACTCCTGCCGGCACATCATCGGCGGCCGCCTCAAGCACTTCTCCAAGCACCCGGTGCGCTACCGCCTGTGGGGTTGGGTGTCCAAGCTGAACGCCCGGCACATGGGGCTGGCCTGGATCACGCTGGCGACGCTGGCCCTCACCGACTTCTACATCATGGGTCTCGCCGCCGGCTGGTGGAACGACCTGCGGTTCATCGGCTGAGCCGGGACAGGGGCACAAAATGATCAACATTGAGAAGCACTGGTACGACGTCGTCGTGATCGGCGCCGGCGGCGCGGGTCTGCGCGCCGCGATCGAGGCCCGGCTGGCCGGCAAGAAGGTCGCCATCATCTCGAAGTCGCTGTTCGGCAAGGCCCACACGGTCATGGCCGAGGGCGGCGCGGCCGCCGCGATGGGCAACGTCAACCCGAACGACAACTGGATGGTCCACTTCCGCGACACCATGCGCGGCGGCAAGTTCCTGAACAACTACCGGATGGCCGAGCTGCACGCCAAGGAGGCGCCGGAGCGGATCTGGGAGCTGGAGACGTACGGCGCGCTCTTCGACCGGACCAAGGACGGCAAGATCTCGCAGCGCAACTTCGGCGGCCACGAGTACCCGCGCCTGGCCCACGTCGGCGACCGCACCGGCCTGGAACTGATCCGCACCCTGCAGCAGAAGATCGTCTCGCTGCAGCAGGAGGACAAGGCCCAGCACGGCGCGTACGACGCCCGGCTGCGCGTGTTCGCCGAGTGCACCATCACCGAGCTACTGCTCGACGAGACCGGCGGTCAGAAGCGGATCGCGGGCGCGTTCGGCTACCACCGCGAGTCCGGCGAGTTCGTGCTGTTCGAGGCCCCCGCCGTGGTGCTGGCCACCGGCGGCGTAGGCCGCTCCTACAAGGTCACCTCGAACTCCTGGGAGTACACCGGTGACGGCCACGCGCTGGCGCTGCGCGCCGGGGCGAAGCTGATCAACATGGAGTTCCTGCAGTTCCACCCGACCGGCATGGTGTGGCCGCCGTCGGTGCGGGGCATCCTGGTCACCGAGTCGGTCCGCGGCGACGGCGGCATCCTCAAGAACTCCGACGGCAAGCGCTTCATGTTCGAGTACGTCCCGGACGTGTTCCGCAAGCAGTACGCGGAGACGCCCGAGGAGGCCGACCGCTGGTACACCGACCCGGACAACAACCGGCGTCCCCCCGAGCTGCTGCCCCGCGACGAGGTGGCCCGCGCCATCAACTCCGAGGTCAAGGCCGGTCGCGGCACCAAGGCCGGCGGCGTCTACCTCGACATCGCCTCGCGCCGCCCGGCCGCCGAGATCCTCAAGAAGCTGCCGTCGATGTACCACCAGTTCAAGGAGCTGGCCGACGTCGACATCACGTCGCAGCCGATGGAGGTCGGCCCGACCTGCCACTACGTGATGGGCGGCGTCGAGGTCGACCCGGACACCGCGTCCGCGGGCGTGCTGGGCCTCTACGCGGCCGGCGAGGTGTCCGGCGGCATGCACGGCTCCAACCGCCTCGGCGGCAACTCCCTGTCCGACCTGCTGGTCTTCGGCAAGCGCGCGGGCGAGTACGCGGCGAGCTACACCGACACCCTGGCCAAGCGGCCCAAGGTGAACGACAAGCAGGTCGCGGCTGCGGTCGAGGAGGCGCTGACGCCGCTGGCACGCGACGGCGGCGAGAACCCGTACACCCTGCAGAGTGACCTTCAGGACGTGATGGGCGACCTGGTCGGCATCATCCGCCGCAAGGGCGAGCTGCAGGAGTCGCTGTCGCGCCTGTCGGAGCTGAAGGAGCGCATCCGCAAGGTCGGCGCGACCGGCGGCCGCCGGTACAACCCGGGCTGGCACCTCGCCCTCGACCTGCGCAACATGCTGGTCGTGTCGGAGTGCACCGCGAAGGCGGCGCTGGAGCGCGAGGAGTCGCGCGGCGGCCACACCCGCGAGGACTTCCCGAAGATGGACTCGAAGTGGCGGCAGGTCAACCTGGTCTGCGCGCTCACCCCCACCGGCGACGTGGACCTCACCCACCAGCCGATCCCCACGATGACCCCCGACCTGCTCGCCCTGTTCGACAAGTCCGAGCTGGCCAAGTACATGACCGACAAGGAGCTGTCATGACCGTGCGGCAATTCAAGGTGTGGCGCGGGGACGCGGCCGGCGGCCAGCTCAACGACTACAAGGTCGAGGTCAACGAGGGTGAGGTCGTGCTCGACGTCATCCACCGGCTGCAGGCCACCCAGGAGCCCGACCTGGCCTGCCGCTGGAACTGCAAGGCCGGCAAGTGCGGCTCCTGCTCGATGGAGATCAACGGCATGCCCCGCCTCGGTTGCATGACCCGGATGTCCACCTTCGAGGAGGACGAGACCATCACGGTCACCCCGCTGCGGACCTTCCCGGTCATCCGCGACCTGGTCACCGACGTGTCCTTCAACTACCAGAAGGCACAGGAGATGCCCGCGTTCGCGCCGCCCGCCGACGTGGCCCCCGGCGAGTACCGGATGCAGCAGATCGACGTGGAGCGCTCGCAGGAGTTCCGCAAGTGCATCGAGTGCTTCCTGTGCCAGAACACCTGCCACGTCGTACGCGACCACGACGAGAACAAGCCGGCCTTCTCCGGACCGCGCCTGTTCATCCGCGCCGCCGAGCTGGACATGCACCCCCTCGACGCCCGCCACGACCGCAAGGAGATCGCGCAGCAGTCCCAGGGCCTGGGCTACTGCAACATCACCAAGTGCTGCACCGAGGTCTGCCCCGAACACATCAAGATCACCGACAACGCCATCATCCCCATGAAGGAACGGGTCGTGGATCGCCGCTATGATCCGCTGGTGGTATTCGGACGCAAAATTCTCCGCCGTGACCAGCTGGCCGCCACCGTGCCCGCCGGCCCCACCGTGCACGCCGGCCCCGTGACGGTCACCGACGGCCAGGCCCCGGTCGACTTCGGCCGCGAACTAACGCCGCCCCAGCCGTCAGAGGTCAACCCCTCCGGCCACGTGAACCTGAACGAAATGCTCTCCGACCGGGCGGCTGCCGCCTCCCCCTTCGGCGACGACATCACGTTCCCCATCAACCCGGCCACGCTGAACTACTACCACCCCGAGCGCTGAAGACACGATCGCGGCGATCACCTGTGGCCCACGGGCCACGGTGATCGCCGCGATCGTCGTTCCCGGGGCTACTTCAGGTGGCTCGTGAGGTCGTCGAGGATTTTGTTGGCGGCGGTGACGCCGATGCCGGTCATCCAGGTCTCGTCGGCGACGATCTGGGTCTTGCCGGCCTTCACCGCGCCGAGGGTCGCCCAGAGGGGGCCGGCGGTGATTTTGGACTGCTCGGTGGCGGACTTCTCGCCGTAGGCGGCGATGAAGATGAAGTCGCCGTCTACCTCGGTGAGGCGTTCGGCGCTGACCTTGTCGAAGCGCTTGTCGTCCTTGGCGGCGAGGAGCTGGCGCTCGGGGCGGCCGAGGCCGGTGTCGCCGAGGACGATGCCGGAGAATGATTCGGGGCCGTAGATGCGGATGTGGTCGGGCATGAAGCGGACCAGGGAGATCTTCAGGGTGGCGGCGTTGGGGATGGCTGCGCCGACCTCCTTGGCGCGCTTCTCGTACGCCGCCAGCAGGTCCTTGGCCTGCTGCTGCTTGCCGAGGGCCAAGCCGTCGAGCAGGAAGTTGGCCTTCCAGGTCTTGCCCACGTTCTCGGTGAAGACCGTGGGGGCGATCTTCGAGAGTTCGGCGTAGAACTTCTCCTGGCGGAACTTGGAGCCGAGGATCAGGTCGGGCTTGAGCGCGGCGATGCCTTCGAGGTCGGGCTCGTCGAGCACGCCGACCTCGGTGATGCCATCGGTCGCGCCAGGGCCGAAGTACGTCGGCCAGCCGGTCAGCTCGCCGGCGCGGGCCGCGCCGAGGGGCTTGACGCCCAGCGTGAGCGCGGTGTCGACCTTGTCGGTGTCGAGTACGACGACGCGCTTGGGTGCGGCCGGGACCTTCGTGGTGCCCATCGCGTGGGTGACCTCGACGGTGGCCGCGCCGTCGCCGGCGTCCTCCTTCGCCGTGCCGCAGCCCGCCAGCGCGAGCCCGGCGGCAACCGCCGCCACGAGAACAAGACGCCTCTTCACAGCGCCACTTCCTTCCTGGATCTCTGTGCTCTCCGCCGCTCGTTCCACGGCGAAGTCGTCCCGGCTCACGCCGAGATCACGACGATCTTGCGCGGACTGTTGGCGAGATGTCCGCTTGGCGCGTGTCGTACCCGCAGTCCACGCAAGATCGTCGGGTTGGGTCAGGGGTTGGGGATCACCAGTGGGGTGGCGGTGACCGGGCAGGGGACGACGGTGCAGTCGAGGGAGAAGACGTCGGTGATCAGGGCAGTCGTGATGACCTTGGCGGGCGGGCCGGAAGCGACGATGCGGCCGGACTTCATGGCGATCACGTGGTCGGCGTAGCGGGCGGCCTGGTTCAGCTCGTGCAGGACCGCTACGACGGTGCGGCCGCCCTGTTGGAGGCGGCGCATCAGGCGGAGCACCTCGACCTGGTGGGCGACGTCGAGGAAGGTGGTCGGCTCGTCGAGCAGCAGCGCCTCGGTCTGCTGGGCCAATGCCATGGCGATCCAGACGCGCTGACGCTGGCCGCCCGACAGCGCCTCGACGGGGCGGTCGGCCAGGTCGGCGATGTCGGCGTCGGCCAGGGCCGCCCTGACGACCTCCTGGTCGGCCGGGGACCACTGCTGCCACCAGCGCTGATGCGGCTGGCGGCCGCGGGCGACCAGGTCGGCGACGGTGACGCCCTCGGGCACCAGCGGCGACTGCGGCAGCACGCCGAGGCGCTGCGCGACCCGGCGCGGCGGGAGTTCGTGCAGCATTTCGCCGTCGAGCAGCACACTGCCGCCGCGCGGCTTGAGCAGGCGGCCGAGGGTCCTCAGCAGCGTCGACTTGCCGCACGCGTTCGGCCCGATGATGACGGTGAGCTGACCGCTCGGGATGTCGACGGAGAGCCCGTCGATGACGGTCCGTTCGTCGTAGCCGACGACGAGATCCTGTCCGGCGAGCCTCAGCGGAGCCTCCCGGTGGACGGGCCCGGCGACGTCGGCCGAGGGCAGGGCGGACTTCATCGACGCCTCCTGATGAGCAGGTAGACCAGGTAGGGGCCGCCGATGCCGGCGGTGAGCACGCCGACGGGCAGTTGGGTCGGGGAGAGCAGCATCCGAGCCGCAAGATCGGCCGCGACCACCAGCGCCGCACCGGCCAGCGCGGACGCGGCCAGCGGCGGGCGTTCGGCCCGGGACAGCCGCCGGGCGACCTGCGGCGCGACCAGCGCGACGAAGTCCACCGCGCCGACCTGCGCGGTCGCCGCCGCGGCCAGCACCACGCCCAGCGCCCCGACCGCGACCCGGCGGGCGGCCGGGCGGGTCCCGAGGGCGCGGGCGGTGTCGTCGTCCAGGGCGCTGGTCCGTAGTGCCCAGGCGGCCCACAGCAGCAGGGGCAGGGCGATCAGCAGCACCAGGCCGATCGCGCCGGCCTCCTCGTAGCCGCGGCCGTTGAGCGAGCCGATGAGCCAGATCTGGGCGCGCAGCGCGTCGATGGTCTCCGCCGACGACATCACCACCTCGATGCCGGCCCGCAGCGCGAACGCGACCGCGACTCCGGCCAGCACGAACCGGTTGGCCGCGAACCCGGTGCGCGCGCCGAAGGCGAACACCACGACCGCGGCGAGCAGGCCGCCCGCCATGGCGCTGGGGGCGATCAGCTCGTACGCCATGCCGGAGGTCAGCGCGATGGTCGCCGCGAGCCCTGCGCCCTGGGTCACGCCGATGACGTCCGGGCTGGACAGGGGGTTGCGGGCCACGGACTGGATCAGCGCGCCGCCCAGCCCGAACGCGGCCCCGCAGGCGGCCCCGAGCACCACGCGCGGCCAGCGCAGCTCGCGTACGACGAGGTCGTAGTCGGTGCCGCCGGTGAGCAGGGAGCGGACCACGTCCGCCGGTGGCACGGTCATCGTGCCGAGGCTGACCGCGGCGATCATCGCGGCCACCAGCGCCACGCCGAGCCCCAGCGTGACCAGCAGGGTGCGGCGCGGCAGCACGAAGCTCGCCGGCCCGACGGAGACGATCACGGGACCACCACCCGGGTCCGACGCGACGACACGAAGCTCACGGCACCGACCGAGGCGATCACGCGGTCACCACCCGAGCCCGGCGAACCAGCCAGAGCAGCACCGGCGCGCCGACCAGCGCGGTGACCACGCCGGCGGGGACCTCGCCGGGCGGCGTGATGATCCGGCCCAGCACGTCCGCGAACAGCACCAGGGCCGCGCCGAGCAGCGCCGACAGCGGCAGCACCCAGCGGTGTGCGGTGCCGACCAGGGCGCGGGCCAGGTGCGGCACGGCGAGGCCGACGAACGCGATCGGACCGGCCAGCGCGACGGCCGCGCCGGTCAGCACGATCGCGGCGACGGCGGCGGCGAGGCGTACCCGCTGGATGCGGTGGCCCAGGCCGCGGGCGACGTCGTCGCCCAGCGCCAGCGCGTCCAGGCCGCGCGCCGCGACCGCGGCGAGCACCAGCCCGGCCAGCAGGAACGGCACGACCTGCGCGGCCATGGCGGGGGTGCGCCCGGCGATCGAGCCGACGACCCAGAAGCGGTACTGCTCGAAGGTGGCCGCGTCGATGCTGAGGACGCCGTAGATGAGCGCGCCGAGCCCGGCGTCGATCGCCGCACCGGACAGCGCGAGGCTCACCGGCCCGGACCCGTCCCGGGTGCGGGCGGCGACGATGAACACCAGCGCCCCGGCGACCGCGGCCCCGGCCAACCCGAACCAGATCCAGGTGGCGAGGCTCGCCGCACCGGCGAACGCGATCGCGAAAACGACGCCGGTCGCCGCGCCCGCGGAGATGCCCAGGACCCGGGCCTCGGCGAGCGGGTTGCGGGTCAGCGCCTGCATGATCACGCCGGCCAGCGCCAGCGCCGCGCCCACCTCAAGCCCGACGAGGGTACGCGGCACCCGCAGCTCACGGACGATCAGCGCGGCCTCGGTCGGCGCCGGACGCAGCAGCGCGTCGAGCGCCTCGGCCAGGGGGACGTGCCGACTGCCGACGGTCAGGCTCGCCGCGACCGCGGCCAGCAGCACGAGCACGCCGAGCGCGACGACACCGCCGCGCCTCACCGCACCGTGCACCACGAGCCTCCCCGGCCGCCGCTTTGTAGGGGTTCAGCCAACGGAAACGGAGCTTAGGTAAGGCAGGCCTTAATTGTCGAGGTAGCGTGAGCTACGCCCCATCTCCCATGAACTTCGGCAGGGCCGCGACGATCGGCGCGTCAGCGGGCAGCCACGGCACGGTGTGCAGCTCGTGCGCGGCCAGCCACCGGAATTCGGCGTGCTCGATCAGCTGCGGCACGCCCTGGACCAGCCGCGCCGTGTAGACCTTGAGCACCGCGCGGCCGTGGCCGAGCATCACGTCCTGGCCGACCCGCTCGCCGACCTCGACGGTCACGCCCAGCTCCTCCTCGCACTCGCGGACGAGCGCGTCGTGCTCCGTTTCACCGGGCTCCACCTTTCCGCCAGGAAACTCCCACCGTCCGGCCACCTCGGCCGGTTCGGAACGCTCACAGGCCAGCACGCGCCCGTCAGCGATGATGGCTGCACCGACGATGATTCGGATCTCGGAGGAGAAGTTAGGCACGGCGGACAGCGTGCCAGACAAACCGGCTTTGTGGTGGACGCGGTGTCACCAAGCGAGTCCGCGCTGCACACACCGTCCCGTGAAGTGCAGGAAGTCGGTTTTGTTCGCGTGGACACGCGCCCCGATAGAGGGCAGGATAGGTCTCACCGAAGTGTCGGTGCGGACAAGATTCGGCCACAAGCCGATATCGCCGCGTGGGAGGTATCGGAGGTGCGGATGGGTGCGGTCTGGAAACGGGGCCGACGACGCGACTACATCAGCGACGCACTTTCCCAACTCACCGGCTGGGTCCACGAAGGCGACTGCCTCAAGCGCACCCTTCCCCTCGACGACACCGAACATGCCGTGCTGACCGAGCACATCTCGGTCGCCGCGGACACCTTCGGGGTACGACCCCACATCCGCCGCCTCGACGGCCGCACCCAGATCCAGCTCTGCGCCGGTGACAACGGTGCGCTCACCTCCGCCGAGATCGGCATGGCAGCCCGCGTCGAGGCCGCCTACCAGTCCCTGAACCAGTAGTCCCCCCGCGCCCCCTCGAAGGGGGCTAGGCTCCCGGCCCATGCCCTCCGGCGCGGATCTCTTCGAACTGATCTTCATGGGGCCAGGCCTGGTCTGCATCGCCTTCCTCGTGTTCTGCCTCCTCCTCGGCCTGCTGAGGCGTCACCTTCCACGCCGCCGGCAGGCGTGGCGAATCGCCCGCGCCGAAAAGCTCATCATGAGCGGGCACACCGAGGACGGGCTGGCGCTACTCCTCCGCCAAGGCGCCTGGCCGCGCCGACACCGCCGACCGACCCCGGATGCGGCGCTCGCCGACCTGCTCGGATACCACTCCGGCCAGGCGCTCGCCGCAGGACGCCTCGATGCCGCCCTCACCGCCGCGACCGCGTCCGCCGACCTCATCGCCCGGCTCCGGCCGAACAGCCTGCGACATGCGACGTCCCTGTACGCGCTGGGGCGTCTGCTGGCCAGGCTCGGCCGCGACGAGTCCGCACTCGCGCACCTGGAACAGTCCGTCGCCATCGGCGACGCCGCCGACCCCGACGGCGAAGCCCTCGTCAGCCGCGCCCTGTTCGCCGCCGGCACCAGCCTGGCGTTGCACCGAGGCGACCGGACCCCGGAGGCGCTCACGATGGCCACGCACGCGGCCCAGCTGGCTTCGAGCGCCCCTCCGAAGCCGGCAGATCTGCGGGAGATGGCCCAGGGCTGGGCAAACGTGGCACTCGCCCTGGCCCAGACCGACAGCGGCCTCGACGGCTGCCCCGCCGCTGCCACCGCGCTGGAGGAGTTCCGGCGGCTGGACCGGACCAAGGCCGTCGAGGGCGGCGAAGGGCTCGCGCTGGCCTGCTACGCCGCGGCGTACGCCGGGCACCGGGCGGGCGACGACCAGGCGCTGACCGCGGCTCGGGAGGCCGTGCAGCGGTTCTCGGAGCTCGACCGGCCAGGAGACGCCCTGGCAGCCCGCCGGCTGGCCGACGCCAGGCGGCTGCTCGTCCAGATCACGTCCTCACCGGCCGACGCCCACTCGGAGGAGATTCGATGAACCTGGTCATCCGGCCCGCCAGGCCCGCCGACGAGAGCCGCTGGCGGGAGCTGTGGGACGCGTACACCCGCTTCTACGAGCGTGAGCCCGACGAGGCCGTCACCGGGCACCTGTGGGCGCGTGTCCTGGACGACGGCGTGCCCGTGCACGCCGTCGTCGCGGAGTCCGACGGGACCGTCATCGGGATCGCGAACTACCTGCTGCACGAGAACACGTCCGCGCTCACCCCCTCCTGCTACCTGCAGGACCTGTACGTCGACCCGGCAGCCCGCGCCCAGGGGTGCGGCGCGGCGCTGATCGACTGGCTGTGGGCCGAGACCCGGGCGCACGGCTGGGCGACCCTGTACTGGCAGACCAAGGAGAACAATTACCGGGCGCGGGCGCTCTACGACCGGTACACCCCGCACAGCGGCTTCCTGCGCTACGTCCTACGCAACGAACAGCACTGACACGAGCCGAGTCCGTGCGGGGCTGCTACCACGCTGCTCGGTGAGAGAGCCGTGGTTCTGGCGGCGCGGAAGCCCGAGCGGAACCCGGTCGCTCATCCGTCGTGTGCGCGCTGCTTCCCTCGCTGAGTCAGCAGCACTCCCAGCAGGACCAGGACCGTGCCGCCCACCATCGCGACGGTCAGCGCCTCGCTGAGGAAGACAGACCCGAGGACGATCGCCACCACCGGCAGCAGGTAGGTGACCACCGACGCGGCCGTGGCACCCTCGTCGGCGATGAGTCGATAGTTGAGCACGTACGCCATGCCGGTGCCCAGTGCGCCCAGGATCGCGACGCTGACCACGGCGTCGGCTCGCCACGTGATCGCCTGGCTCCCGAAGAACGGCAACGCCAGCGCCAGCAGGACGGTGGCGGCGCCCAGTTGTCCGGCCGACAGCATCAGGGGTGCGATGCCCCGGCCGGCCAGGAATCGGCCCATGTACACGTAGCTCACCCCGTAACAGGCCGAGGCGCCGAGGCAGGCGAGGCCCCCTGGGCTCGCGATCTCACCGGCGGTCTCCCAGGGCGAGAAGATCAGAACCGTGCCGAGGAACCCGAGCGCGATGCCCGCGGCCCGCATGGCCGTCACCGCGCGATCCGTGCCCGCGAGATAGGCCACGACGACGGTCCACAGTGGGGTGGTCGCGTTGAGCACCCCCGCCACGTTCGAGTCGACGGTCTGCTCGCCGATGCCGAACAGCACGTACGGCACCGCGTTCGCGATCAGTGCGGCGACGAACAGATGGCCCCAGATAGCGAGCCCACGGGGCATGGGAAGCCGCCGGAGGAGCACGATCGGCGCGAGCACGGCGAACCCGAGCAGCAACCGCAGGAAGACCAGTTGGACCGGGCTGAAGCCCCGGAGCGCCAACTTGATCCAGAGGAAGCTCGACCCCCACAGCAGGGCCAGCAGCGCAAGCCGACCGACATTTGCCCTGCTCAACGATCAGTCCTCAACCGGCATGAGGTAGTCCAGACCAGTGAGATCCGCCCGCATGACGAACCTCGTGACCTCGAACGCCTTCAGATTCTGATCGAAGCTGGTGTGCAGCACGACCAGCACTGGCACACCGGGCGGCATCAGCAGCCCTGACGCCTCCTCTGGCGTGGGCATCCGCGAACTGATCTCTTCCCGGCTGCGGGTGACGGCACGCCCGAGTTCCTCGAACCGGGCATAGATGCTGCCGCGGCCGAGGGTCTTCTCCGTGGCGAGCGGCGAGTCTCGCGCCACAGCCACCGGGATGTAGGTGACGCCGACCTGCACCGGTTCCCCGTCCGCGAAGTACCAGTTCTCGCGACGGACGACCGTGTCCCGCGCCGGGTCCAGGTCCAGGCGCTCGGCGACATCGGCCGGCGGGGCGACCTGTGTGACCGACCGGCATTCGGTGCCGGGCACACGGCCCTGCTTCATGACCTCGATCCGGAACGGCGAAAGACCGCTCTCGTCGCGTACCCGCTTGGAGTAGCGATCGGAGCCCAGCCTCATCAACGGCTTGCGGTCGCGAACGAAGACGCCTTTGCCGTGCTGTGCCATGGCGAGGCCCTCGGTCTGCAGGATCGACAGCGCCTCCCGCGCCGTGTTGCGCGCGGTCTGGTAGGTGGCGGCCAGTTCCCGTTCCGAGGGCAGGCGGTCGCCGGCGGCGAACTCGCCGCTCTCGATCTTCTCGCGCAGCGTGTCCGCGATACGCCTGCTTGGCGGTCTTCGGTCCGCGTTCTGCTCTGCCATGTCATCCGCCCAGTCGTCGTTCACTCACGCACGCTACCGCAACTGGCTTGAGCCACCTCTTGACGACGGGCTCACCTGCCAGTGTTGGGTGTGTGGCTACACGATCCTGCTGCCGACGTACTCGTTGATAAGGCCATACATCCGGCACCCGATCGTCTGACCAGACTCCTGGCCCCATCTCCCATGGACACGGCCAGACCGGAGGGGCCGGGCACGGCGGATTCCGCGCCATCTCGCGCAGTGCTCGATCTCTCCATCTGGTCAGGACATCCAGACGAGGACTGCTTCGCGATCAGCGGCGGCCGCGCAGAAGAGCGCCGCCACGTCGGCGTAGGCGTCCTCCAGGTATGACAGCGCCCAGTCCTCCGCCCAGATGTCCGGGTAGACCTCGGCCGCGATCAGCTCGGCCTGCTGGTACTGCGCGGCGACCGACGAGAACGGCGTGACCTCGAAGAACCGGGCGGCCTCGGCCACCTCGGCGGCGGTGAGCAGTCGCGGTGAGTCGTAACCCCACTCGTCGTCGGTCATCTGCTCGCCGCCCGCGATGACGTCGACCGGCGGGCGCAGCTTCGCCAACAGGAACCGCAGTCCTTCCCAGGCCTTGTCGGTGTCCGTGCCGCGTGCCGCCCCGCCATGGTCCTCACCGCCATCGCGCAGGTCCGCGACGTACGAGTAGGCCGCATTCGGTTCCTCGGCCAGGAGCCGCCGCAGTTCGGTCAACTCGTTCGGACGCAGGCGCAGGTATTCGGTAATCATGCTCATGGCCCGACATCCTGCACGGCGGGCACGACGGAATACAGCCGCTCACCCGGCCTTCGCCTAACCGCTGCAGCGCGCCGCGACGGGGCAATCCGCGGCGTCGGGTTGTGCCAAGCTGACGCGATGATCGACGAGTCCGAAGGCGTACGGAACAGCAGGAAGTCGCTGATCTGGTTCTGCGTCACGTGGTGCATGGCGCTGGTGTTGACGGTCCTGTCGGTCCGTGCCCTCGGGCAAACCCCTTACACGGTGCTGCAGGAATACGGCAGTGTGATCTCACTGGTCCTGCTGTGCGCCGCCGGGGCGCTAACCGTCGTCGGCACACGTCTGCTGAGATTCAGATCGCGGTGGGTGCGGACCACGGTGGTGGCGCTTCCCACGCTGGTCGGTGTGGTCGGACTGTGCGCCTGGGGAGCGAATGTCTACATGGGGTCGATGTTCCGCCCCGGACCTTCGGAGACCCTCGCCGTCTCACCCGACGGGAGGTTCGAGGTCGTGGGCCGCAGGGAAGGCTTCCTCACGACATTCCAGGTGCTGCGGCTGCGTTCGCGGGAAGGCCTGCTGAGCCGCGGGTCCCCCGAGATCGCCTGCTTCGGCAACGGCACCATGGACAGCCCCGAGGTGCTGCTCGATCGTCTCGCCTTCACCGAGCCCACTCAGGTCAGTCTGTGGTCCGACGACGGAGGCGTCGGCGTGGTCGACTTCGACCCCGAGACGTTGCAGCCCGCACACCCCTACGATCGCTGCGCGGTGGATACGTCCGATGATCCGGTTCCCGGTTCACCAGACGTGTCGAACGAGTGATCAGCTCGGACAGGCGCTCAGTTTGGCCGCGTGACCGTGGCGGCTTCAGACGTCGAAGCGAACTCCACGGCGTCACGTAGGCGGGCGAGCGTTGTCCTGCCCTCGCAGTCACCGACGAAGTGACCAGCTCGGAGGCGGCGGTGGTTGGACACGCGCTGGTCCATGCCGATCGCGGATGTAGGTGCGGTAATCCACGAAGTGGCGGCGCCGACCGAGGAAATGGGGGTAGTGCTCGAAGTGCCACCGGCATTCCTCGATGAACTCCGTGTGGTCGTCGAGGCCGAGACGCCGGCAGACACCGGCGAACTCGTCCAAGCCGTCCAACATCTCCGCGCACTGCGCCGATGTCGCGCCATCGGCACCCCACAGCACCCCGCTCGGGAGCTCATGGAGCGCATAGGCGATCCAATCACGGTCGCGGGCATAGCGTGCCCGGTCCGCTGTCTCCTGGCTGGTTCCCACAAGGCATTGTGGCCCGCTCACTCCGCCGAGAAAGCGGATTGAGTCAGGCCTGCGTCGGACCCGGACTAGACGTTGAAGCGGAACTCCACCACGTCGCCGTCGGACATGACGTACTCCTTGCCCTCCATGCGGACCTTGCCGGCCGCCTTCGCCGCCGCCATGGAGCCGGCCGCCATCAGGTCGTCGTACGCCACGATCTCGGCCTTGATGAAGCCGCGCTGAAAGTCGGTGTGGATGACCCCGGCGGCCTCGGGGGCGGTCGCGCCGACCGGGATGGTCCAGGCGCGCGCCTCCTTCGGGCCCGCCGTGAGGTAGGTCTGCAGGCCGAGCGTGCCGAACCCGACCCGGATCAGCTGGTTGAGACCCGGCTCGGACTGCCCGATGGACTCCAGCATCTCGGCCGCGTCCTCCGGCGACAGGTCGATCAGCTCGGACTCGATCTTCGCGTCCATGAACACGGCCTCGGCCGGAGCGACCAGGGCCCGCAGCTCGTCGAGGAACTCGTTGTTGTGCAGCTCGGCCTCGTCGACGTTGAAGACGTACAGGAACGGCTTCGCGGTCATCAGGTGCAGCTCGCGCAGCTCGGCGAGGTCGATGCCGGCCTTGGCCGCACCGGCGAACAGCGTCGTGCCGCCGTCCAGCACGGCGTGGGCCGCCTTCGCGGCGGCGACGATGCCGGCCCGGTCCTTGCGGACCCGGAGCTCCTTCTCCAGCCGCGGCAGCGCCTTCTCGATCGTCTGCAGGTCGGCGAGCATCAGCTCGGTGTTGATGGTCTCGATGTCGTCGGCGGGCGAGACCTTGCCGTCGACGTGCACCACGTTCGGGTCGCTGAAGGCCCGCACGACCTGGCAGATGGCGTCGCAGTCGCGGATGTTGGCGAGGAACGCGTTGCCCTTGCCCTGCCCCTTCGAGGCACCCTTGACCAGGCCCGCGATGTCGGTGAAGCTCACCGGCGCGGGCAGGATGCGCTGCGAGTCGTAGAGCTCGGCGAGCTTGTCCAGCCGCTGGTCGGGCAGCCCGACGACGCCGACGTTCGGCTCGATCGTGGCGAACGGGTAGTTCGCCGCGAGCACGTTGTTGCGGGTCAGCGCGTTGAACAGGGTGCTCTTGCCGACGTTGGGCAGACCGACGATACCGATGCTGAGGCTCACGACAGCAAATCTTACTTACCCGGCGGCTCGCTCTGCCCGTGCCCGTCCCGCGCAGTGACCGCAGTCGCCCGCACCGCCCGACCACCCACCCACCAGCCCGCCGACCAACCGGACATACGACCCAGTTCACCCGGCCGCCCGCGCGTTGATCCGTTTTTGTGGACGCCGGCGGCCCCTATGGGGGCGTCCAGCGTCCACAAAAACAGATCTTCATGCGGGTCGCGTGCGGCATCGCGCTCCGGGTGGGTGAGCGAGCCGAGGTGAGGTCCGATTTCCGCTAGCAGGTGAGGCGGGGTGGCGGGCAGGGTGGAGAGCGTGGAGAGCTATTACCGGGCGGTGAGCAGTCGGGACGGGCGGTTTGACGGCCGGTTCTGGTTCGGCGTGACGTCGACGGGGATCTACTGCCGGCCGTCCTGCCCGGCGCGGACGCCCAAGTCGGAGAACGTGCGCTACTTCCCGAGCGCGGCGGCGGCGGCGCGGAACGGATTCCGGGCCTGCCGGCGGTGTGCGCCTGACGCGGTGCCGGGGTCGCCGCAGTGGGACAACCGGGCCGATGTGACGGCGCGGGCCGTGCGGTTGATCGGGGACGGGGTGGTGGACCGGGGCGGGGTGCCGGAGCTGGCGTCGCGGCTGGGGTACACCGAGCGGCACCTGAACCGGCTGCTCAGCGAGGAGCTGGGGGCGGGACCGCTGGCGCTGGCCCGGACCCAGCGGGCGCAGACCGCCAAGACGCTGATCACGAAGACCGGGCTCGGGCTGTCGGAGATCGCGTTCGCGGCCGGGTTCGGCAGCATCCGGCAGTTCAACGACACCTTCCGGGAGGTGTACGGCTGCGCGCCCTCGACGCTGCGGCGCGAGGGCGCTCCGGTCGACGGGGTGGTGTCGCTGCGGCTGAGCTACCGGGCACCGCTGCACGTCGAGGCGCTGTTCGGCTTCCTCGGCGCACGCACGATCACCGGCGTGGACAGCTACGCCGACGGGCGCTACACCCGCTCGCTGCGCCTGCCGCACGGGCCGGCGACGGTCACCCTGTGGCCCGCGAGCGCCGAACCGGCCGGCGTCGACGCACGGCGCGGCGACGGGGCGGGGTTCATCGAGGCCGAGTTGCGGCTGTCGGACATGCGGGACCTGACGCCCGCGGTGGCGCGGTGCCGCCGGCTGCTCGACCTGGACGCCGACCCGGCGGCCGTGGACGCGGTGCTGGCCGCCGATCCCGCGCTGGCCGCGGTGGTCGCCGCCGAGCCGGGGGTACGGCTGCCGCGCAGCGTGGACGGGTTCGAGATGGCGGTGCGGGCCGTGGTCGGGCAGCAGATCAGCGTGGCGGGCGCGCGTACCGTGCTGGCCCGGCTCCTCCCACCCGCCGACCGGGACCCGGCGGACGGACCCGGCCTGCCGACCGGGTTGTTCCCCACGCCCGAGCAGTTGCTGGCGCTGCCCGACGAGGCGTTCTCGATGCCCGCGTCGCGGCGGCGCACGCTGCGCGCGGTCGCCGAGGCGGTGCGCGACGGGCTGCGCCTGGACGCGGGCAGCGACCGGGCGGCGACCAGGGAAGCGCTGCTGGCGCTGCCCGGGGTCGGCCCGTGGACCGCCGACTACATCGCGCTGCGCGCGCTGGGCGACCCGGACGTCCTGCTCACCACCGACCTGGGCACCCGCCGCGGCGCGCAGGCGCTCGGCCTGCCCGACGACCCCGCCGACCTCGCCCGGCACGCCGAACGCTGGCGACCGTGGCGCTCGTACGCACAGATCAGACTCTGGAGAGCAGCATGATCACGATTGACACTCCGGTCGGCCCGTTCACGATGACGGGCGACGGAACGGCCGTCACGGCGGCCGTCTTCGGCGACACCCTGCCCGAGGGGTGGGCGACGCCCGGCGAGGTGCCGCCCGGGGCGGTCGAGGCGGTGCACGCCTACTTCGGCGGCGACCTGGCCGCGCTGGACGGCATCGCGGTGAACCAGCACGGAACCGCGTACCTGGAGCAGTGCTGGGACACGCTGCGCACGCTGGACGAGCCGGTGTCGTACCGCCGACTTGCCGAGCTGACCGGCCGCCCGGCGGCGGTCCGCGCGGCGGCGCAGGGCTGCGCCCGCAACCAGGTCGCGCTGATCGTGCCGTGCCACCGGGTGCTGCGCGCCGACGGCACGCCCGGCGGCTACCGCTGGGGCGTGGACGTCAAGCAATGGCTGCTCAAGCACGAGGCCGCGAGCCGCTGAGACGGGGCTCACGCGAGCTCATGTATTTCCTACTAGCCCGATAGGAGTTATCGAGTTACGCTGTCCAGGTAATTGCTGAGTCGCTCGTGGAGGGTCCCGTGCCGCGAACGTTCCGATGTCGCCGGGCATTCGCACACCTGCCCACCCGACCCGCAACGACCAGGAGTTCCGAGATGACAGTCCTGCTCACCGAGCCCGCGTACACCGACGTGGCGGTGCCGATCGTCCACCGTTCCGCCGACATCCCGGCGGACGGCGACGAACCGCTCACGGTCACGCTGACCCTCAAGCTGACCGGCCCCGACGCGGCGACCGCCGCGACCCGCCTGGTGCACGCGCTGGCCGACGCGGAACCGCTGCGCGACACGGTCTGGGACGGTGAGCTCGCCGCGCCCGAGCCGCCCCCGCTGCCCAGCCCCGAGAACCCGGTGCTGATCGACACGACGAGCCGCACCGTCACGGTGCACGGCGAGCCGGTGCGGTTCACCCGCCGCGAGTTCGAGCTGCTGTTCTTCCTGGTACGCCACACCGGCGCGGCGTTCACCCGGTTGCAGCTGATGCGGGCGGTCTGGGGTCATGAGTTCAGCGGCGAGCGCACCGTGGACGTGCACGTGCGCCGGTTGCGCGCCAAGCTCGGCGAGCACGGCGCGGGGCTGGCCACGGTGCACGGCTTCGGCTACCGGCTGGAGCCGGGCCGGGGCATCGGGCTGCGGCGCACCGCCTGATCCCAGCAGGCCGCAGTAGGGTCTGTCGCCATGGCAGACGAGCAGAAGAACAACGGCGCTCCCACCCCGGACGCTGAGCCCGCCGACGACCTCAGCGTCACCCACCACGAGGTCGCCGGGCTCCGCTACACCGCCACCGCGGGCCGGCTCGTGGTGCGCGCCGAGTCGCACACCGACGACGCGTTCGACGGGCACCAGGCCAAGGCCGAGATGTTCGTGGTCGCGTACACGCTGGACGGCGCCGACCCGGCCACCAGGCCGGTGACGTTCGCCTTCAACGGCGGCCCCGGGTCGTCCAGCGTGTGGCTGCACCTGGGCCTGCTCGGGCCGCGCAGGGTGCTGATGGGCGACGCGGGCGCGCTGACCGCCCCGCCGTACGGGCTGGCCGACAACGCCGAGACCCTGCTGCGCCACTCCGACCTCGTCTTCATCGACCCCGTGTCGACCGGTTACTCGCGGGCGGTCAAGGGCGGCAAGAGCAAGGAGCACCACGGGTTCAGCGGCGACGTGGACAGCGTCGGCGAGCTGATCCGGCTGTGGACGTCCCGGCACGGGCGCTGGGGCTCCCCGAAATACCTGTGCGGCGAGTCGTACGGCACGCTGCGCGCCGCGGCGCTGGCCCACCACCTGCAGGACCGGCACGGCATGTGGCTCAACGGGCTGATGCTGGTGTCCAGCGTGCTCAACATCGGCACGCTGGAGTTCCACCCGCACCACGACGGGGCGTACCCGCTGTTCCTGCCGACGTACGCGGCGATCGCGCACTACCACGGGCTGCACGGCGACCGGCCGCTGCGCGAGGTGCTGGCCGAAGCGGAGGAGTTCGCCGACCGGAGCTACCCGTGGGCGCTGGCGCGCGGGGCGCGGCTGTCGGAGGCCGAGCGCACGGCGGCGGTAGGCACGGTGGCCCGGCTGACCGGACTGGACCCGGACTACGTGGACCGGGTCGACCTGCGGCCCGAGCACGTGCGCTTCTTCACCGAGCTGCTGCGTTCGCGCCGGCGCACGGTGGGCCGGCTGGACGGGCGCTTCCTGGGCTGGGACGCCGACTACGGGCGCGAGCACTGGTCCAGCGACCCGTCCCTGGACGCGATCATGGGGCCGTACACCGCGGCGATCAACCAGTACCTGCGGTCCGACCTGGGATACCGCAACGACCTGCCGTACAAGACGCTCACCGGCGACGTGCAGCCCTGGTCGTTCAAGGAGTTCGAGGGGCAGCACGTCAACGTCGCCGACAAGCTCGCCGCCGCGATGCGCGCCAACCCGCACCTGCGCGTGCAGGTGGCCTGCGGCTACCACGACGGCGCGACGCCCTACTACGCCTCCGAGCACACCTTCGCGCACCTGGAGATCCCCGCCGAGCTGCGCGGCAACATCGAGTTCAAGTACTACGAGGCCGGCCACATGATGTACGTGCACGAGCCGAGCCGCCTGGCCCAGGCGCGGCACCTGGCGGAGTTCGTCACGGCCTGACCGCACGCCTCCGACCCGGCGACAGAGCTGCCCGAACACGAGCTGTCGCCGGGTCGGCCCGGATGGCGCAACTCCCGGTGGCCGAACAAAACTCACTCCTGGTCTGCCGCGGGCGGGCGATCGCATCTAGGCTCTGTGCGCCGTGCCTAATGAGGAGCCGTTCGTGTCGTCGTCAGATTTCCGCGAGTTCCAGCAGATCTGGCAGCCCCGGATCGCCGCCGAGATCTACGCGTTCACCGGCGACCGCGCTGCCGCGGGTGAGATCGCCCAGGAGGTCTTCAGCCTGGCGGGCAGCCGCTGGACCAGGCTGGAACGGCAGGAGGACCCGGTCCGCTGGTCCCGTCAGGAGGCCTGGCAGCGCGTCGACGAGCGGTGGCTCGGCACGTCCCGGCCTGATGGCGACGAGTCCGCTCCCGCGATGGTCGCCGCACTCGCCGAGCTTCCCCCGTCCACCCGGCGGACCGTGGTGCTGCTGCTGGCCGAGGTGCCCTCACACGAGTACGTCGCGCTCGGCGCGACCGCGATCCCCGCCGCGCAGTGGGACGAGGCGCTGGAATACCTGGCCACCGCACTTCCCGGCCACGACCCGGCCACCCTGTTCGCGCAGCTGTGCACCGGCTGGGAGATCACGGTGCCGCGTGCGCGGTTGGACGCCGAGCCGCCGAAGCGGGCGCGCTCGCACTCCCTCGCCCCGACGCGCCGCTCACGCCGCTCACGCCGTAAGGGCTCCCTGGTGGCCCTCGGGGCGGTGGCCCTGCTGGTGGCGGGCGTCGTCGGCGTGACGAAATGGGCCGCGGAACCGGCCGGCGGCAGCGCCGCGCCGGAGGTCTCCGCGAGCGCCACCCCGGAGCTCGCCTGGCCCGAACCGTCCGCGACGGAGGAACCGCTGCCGACGCCGAGCGGCACGACCGCCCCGCCGAGTGCCCAGCCCAGTGCCTCCCCGGGCAGGCCGACCCCCAGCCCGACCCGGCCGGGCACCTCGCCGCGTCCGGGCAACCCGCCCGCCGCCAGCCCGACCAGGTCCCCCACCCCCTCACCCTCGCCGCCATGCCAGGTCTCGGTCGACGTCACCGCCACCGACAGCGGCGGCACCGTCGAGTTCGCCGCCGTGGCGGTCGACGGCAAGCTGGAGTTCTGCGGTACGCAGCGGGCCGTCTGGTGGGCCAGCTACGCCCTGGTGGACGGCGTGCTGCAGCTGGCGCACTCGGGCACGCGCAACCTGAACGAGGGCGCGCCGACCTGGTCGGCCTCGATCACGTTCACCGACTGCGGCGGTGCCTGGTACTACGGCCGCAACGCGGTCAGCTTCCCCGAGACCATCGCCGTGGCAGACCAGGGCAGCGCCTTCAGCGGCAACAAGCTGGGCGGCGGGGACAGCCCCTGCGCCTGACGCCCCGACGTGCGCAGGGGCGCCTTCTCATCGCTTCGCGATGGAGAAGGCGCCCCTGCTTCGTACGGGTCAGGAGGCGGCGGCGGCCTTCATGTCGCGCTTGAGCTCCTGGGGCAGGGAGAAGGTGAGGCGCTCCTGGACGGTGACGACCTCTTCCACATCGGCGAAGCCCAGTTCGGCCAGGCGGGCCAGCACCTCGGTGACCAGCTCCTCGGGGACGCTCGCGCCGGAGGACAGGCCGACCGTGGTCGCGCCGTCCAGCCAGGCGGGGTCGATCTCGTGGGCGAAGTCGATCAGGTGGCCCTGGCGCGCGCCGGCGTTCACGGCGACCTCGACCATGCGGACCGAGTTCGACGAGTTGCGCGAGCCGACCACCAGGATCACGTCGCACTCGGGGGCGATCTGCTTCATCACCTGCTGGCGGTTCTGCGTCGCGTAGCAGATGTCGTCGCTGGGCGGCGACTGCAGCAGCGGCAGCTTCTCCTTGAGCTTGGCCACGGTCTCCATGGTCTCGTCGACGCTGAGCGTGGTCTGCGACAGCCAGACGACCTTGCTCGGGTCGCGCACGGTCACCGCGTCCACGCCCTCGGGGCCGTCGACGAGCTGGATGTGCTCGGGAGCCTCGCCGGAGGTGCCGATGACCTCCTCGTGGCCCTCGTGGCCGATGAGCAGGATGTCGTAGTCCTCCGCGGCGAACCGCTTGGCCTCGTGGTGGACCTTGGTCACCAGCGGGCAGGTGGCGTCGATCGCCTTCAGATTGCGCTCACGCGCCTGGTCGTGCACCACCGGGGCGACGCCGTGCGCCGAGAAGATCACGGTGGAGCCCTCGGGGACCTCCTCGTTCTCCTCGACGAAGATGGCGCCCTTGGCCTGCAGGGTCGTCACGACGTGCTTGTTGTGCACGATCTCCTTGCGCACGTAGATGGGGGCGCCGTAGAGCTTCAGCGCCTCCTCCACGGTCTGCACGGCGCGGTCCACGCCGGCACAGTAACCACGGGGCTTGGCCAGCAGGACACGCTTGCGAGGAGTCTCGATCACCCGACCATCGTACCGTCGGCCTATGGTGAGCCCTGTGACGGAGCAGAGCTCGGCGGAGCAGCCGTGGCCCGTAAGAGTGGTCAGCCAGAAGATCAGCGCCTGGATCGGGCGACTCGGCTGGATCTGGGTTGACGGGCAGGTGGCACAGCTCTCCCGGCGTCCCGGGTCGGCCACGGTTTTCCTCACCCTGCGCGACCCGTCGGCCGACCTGAGTCTGACCGTCACCGCCAGCCGCGACGTGCTCGACAGCGGCGCACCGCAGCTCAGCGAGGGTGCGCGGGTGGTCGTGCATGCGAAACCCGAGTGGTTCGCCCAGCGCGGCACGCTGAGCCTGCGCGCCGACGAGATCCGGCAGGTCGGCGTGGGCGAGCTGCTGGCCCGCCTGGAGCAGCTGAAGAAGCTGCTGCAGGCCGAGGGCCTGTTCGACCCGCGGCGCAAGCGGCGGCTGCCGTTCCTGCCCCGCCGGATCGGCCTGATCACGGCGCGGGCCAGCGCGGCCGAGCGCGACGTGCTCACCAACGCGCGCCGCCGCTGGCCGGCCGTGGACTTCCGAGTGGTCAACGTCACCGTGCAGGGGCCGACCGCGGTCCCGTCGATCATCGGCGCGCTGCAGTCGCTGGACGGCGACGAGAGCGTGGACGTGATCATCATGGCCCGCGGTGGCGGTGCGGTCGAGGACCTGCTGCCGTTCAGCGACGAGGCGCTGTGCCGGGCGGTGTTCGCGTGCCGTACGCCGGTTATCTCCGCGATCGGGCACGAACCGGACACTCCGCTGGTGGACTGGGTGGCCGACGTACGCGCGTCGACGCCGACGGACGCCGCCAAACGGGTGGTCCCCGATCTGGGTGACGAGATTCGCCTGATCGAGCAGGCCCGGGGCCGGGTCAACCGGGCGATGCGGCACCGGGTCGAGCGCGAGCAGCAGCGCCTCGACAGCCTGCGCAGCAGGCCGGCGCTGGCGAAGCCGTACCAGATGATCGAGACTCGGGCGACCGACGTCGCGGCCCTGCGCGACCGCGCGGCGCGGGCCCTCACCCACCGGGTGCACCGGGCCGAGGGCGACCTCACGCACACCCTGGCCCGCCTCCGGGCGCTGTCCCCCGCCGCCACTCTGACCAGGGGATACGCCATCGTCCAGCGCGCCGACGGCCACGTGGTCCGCGCGGCGAGCGAGGTGTCGACCGGCGACGCGCTGCGGATCCGCCTCGCCGAGGGCGAGCTGACCACCACCGTGACCACGACCAGCGAGGAGAAGGCATGAGCGAGCGAAGTGAGCTCATCATGGGCCTCGGCAATGCCGCCGACGAGCGTAGCGAGGAGAAGGCATGAGCAAGCGCAGCGAGGCGCCGGCCGAGGAGAAACTGTCGTACGAGCAGGCGCGCGGCGAGCTGGCCGAGGTGGTGCAGAAGCTGGAGTCGGGCGGCGGCACCCTGGAGGAGTCCCTCGCCCTCTGGGAGCGCGGCGAGCACCTCGCCGCCGTCTGCCAGCGCTGGCTCGACGGCGCGAAGGCCAAACTCGACGCGGCCTCCTCCTGACCCCCGGGCCGCAGCAGCCCTTGATCATCGGACTTGTCTGGCACCTGTGCGTATCTTGACCTCGCTTTCGCCCGGTTGCCTGGCAAGTCGAGTGACCTTGGTGCGTGGCCGCACCGGCTTGCCGGCCGAAGGGTGCGTGATCGCACGGCACGCCGGTAGGCACCGTGTGGGCGGACCGCATGGATCGCGGGCGATGCGGGGCCCGCTCGGGCGGCGAACGGCCCGGGCTAGCCGCGCGCGGCTATGCGGACGGCGACCAGGGTTAGGGCGGCGCCGGTCAGGGTGAGCAGGTCGGGGCGGCCGGCGGGGCCGGGCAGGACGGCGTCGATGGCGAGTGCGCCGAGGACCTGGCCGGCGATCATGCCCAGGCCGAGCAGCAGCACGCCGATGCGGTGCACCACGGCCGCCGAGATGGCGATGAAGACGATGCCGAGCGGGCCGCCGACGTAGAGCCAGGGTTCGGTGGGGAATGCTCCGGGCGGGCCACCGCCGCGTAGCGCCGACTCGACGGCGAGCGCGACCGACAGGGCGACCGTGCCGACCGCGAAGTTCAGCAGGGTCGCGGGCCACGGCGAGGTCGCGGCCAGCGCGACCCGCCCGTTCACGCCCTGCTGCCAGGCGACGCCGATGCCGGCCAGCAGCGGCAGGGCCGCGAAGCCGAGCGAGCGCGGGTCGCCGAAGCTGTCGCCGACCGCGATGACGACCGCGACCACGCACAGCAGCGCGCCGAGCGCCCGGTTGCGGGTGATCGGCCTCGGGCCGCCGGGGCCGACGCCGAGCCGGTCCATGGCCAGGCTGGACGCGGACTGCCCGGCGACCAGAGCCACGATGAAGATCGATACGCCGAGCCAGGGCACGGTCAGGCCCTGGGTGGTGACCAGGAACGCGCCGCAGGCCCCGCCGATGCACTGCCACCAGCGCAGCTGCCCGGAGCGCAGCGCGTGCAGGATGCGGCCGGTGTTGCGGCGCATCCACGGCAGGACCAGCAGCATGACGGCCAGGCCGACGCCGAACGAGACGGTCGCCGCGGCGATGCCGTCGCCGAGCTGGTGGCCGAGTTCGCCGTTGATACGTGACTGCAGGGCCAGGCAGCCGCCGCCGAGCACGGCCAGGGCCACGAAGGCGGCCCGGTCGGAGCCGACGCTCACGACCGGGCCGTTGCGGTTCGGATCACGCGAAGTCGACCACGGAGTAGCCGGCGAGCTTCTCCAGGCGGTGGTACGAGTCGATGACGCGGATGGTGCCGGACTTCGAGCGCATGACGATCGACTGGGTGTACGCGCCGTTGTCCCGGTAGCGCACGCCGCGCAGCAGGTCGCCGGAGGTGACGCCGGTGGCCACGAAGAACACGTTCTCGCCGGTGACCAGGTCGTCGGTGGTGAGCACCCGGTCGAGGTCGTGCCCGGCGGCGACGGCGCGCTCGCGCTCGGCGTCGTCCTGGGGCCACAGCCGGCCCTGCATCGCGCCGCCGAGGCACTTGAGCGCGCACGCGGCGGTGATGCCCTCGGGCGTGCCGCCGATGCCCATCAGCACGTCGACGTCGGACTGGTCGCGGGCGGCGTAGATGGCCCCGGCGATGTCGCCGTCGGAGATGAAGTTGATCCGGGCGCCCGCGTCACGTACCTCGCGGACCAGGTCGGCGTGGCGGGGCCGGTCGAGGATGCAGACGGTCAGGTCGGACACGCGCACCCGCTTGGCCTTGGCGATGCGGCGCAGGTTCTCGGTCCAGCCGGCGGTGATGTCGATGACGTCGGCCGCCTCGGGGCCGACGACCAGCTTCTCCATGTAGAAGACGGCGCTGGGGTCGAACATCGCGCCGCGCTCGGCGACGGCGAGCACGGCCAGCGCGTTCGGCATGCCCTTGCTCATCAGCGTGGTGCCGTCGATCGGGTCCACCGCGACGTCGACCTCGGGGCCGGTCCCGTCGCCGACCCGCTCGCCGTTGAACAGCATCGGGGCGTTGTCCTTCTCGCCCTCGCCGATGACGACGGTGCCGGTCATGGGCAGCGAGTTGATCAGCTTGCGCATGGCGTCGACGGCCGCGCCGTCGCCGCCCTCCTTGTCACCGCGGCCGACCCAGCGGCCCGCGGCCATGGCCGCCGCCTCGGTCACCCGGACGAGATCGAGTGCCAGGTTCCGGTCGAGATCCTGCGGAGTACGGGTCGCCATGCTGCTCCTCCTACGATCGGCTGAACTGATCCTGTCATGCCCCGACCTGAACGTACGTTCGGGATGTTGCATCGGGGTGACCTCGTGGCGGTGTGACCTGTGACATCGGTCAAGATGGTGGGGTGAGCAGCGTGGAGACCGAGCAGACCGAGCAGGCGGCCGTGCCCGCGTCGGGCAGCCGCACCCCGAAGGACATGGCCCTGTCGCTCGGCGTGCTGCTGGTCCCGCTGCTGCTGGTGGTCCTGGGCTACCGGCTGTTCTACGGCTGGGACACCGCCGTGACGGTGGACCCGGCCAACGCGATCGCGAGCGCCGAGCGGGCCTCGTTCGCCCCGCTGCCGCTGGCCGCGCCCGAGGGCTGGCAGACCGTCACCGCGAAATGGGAGCCGGGCGTGCTGCGCATCGGCTACCTCGACCCGGACAACCACGGGGCCCGGCTGGTGCAGTCCCGCGCCGCGCTGGACACGCTGGTCAAGGACGAGCTGGACGGCAAGGCCGTGGCCGACGGCGAGACCGTGGTCGGCGCGGTGACCTGGCAGCGCTTCCGCGGCCCGGACGAGCAGACCGCGCTGGCCCGAACCGCCGGCAACACCACCACGCTGCTGATCGGTGCGGAGAATGCCGATCTGACCGGGCTGGCCTCGGCGATCGCCCGCTGACGGACGTCCGTGCGCGCCCTCGGGCGGAACATCTCTGTCGGATTCTCCCCACCATTTCTGCCTCGCCGGGCGAGCCGGGACCAGACGATCCGGGGACCCCCTCCGCCGTACAGGCGGACGCCGCACGCAATTGTTAACGGCTACGGTGATACCCGCCCGCCGCGCCGTCGCGAGACGCACTCGTGCCGCGCGGGCCACGACCCCGCACGGGCCCGCTCTGCGCCGCGAAGCCACGAGGACATCACCATGACTGCTCACCCTTCCCCGGACCTTTCGCGTGCCCCTCGCCGGGCCCCGGCCGGCAGGCGGCCCAAGGCGGGCCGCGGCAACCGGGTCAACGCCGCGATCGCGGGCGGGCTCGCCGTGCTGGCGCTGGCCACCTGCGCCGCCGCGGCCCACCGGCCGACGCTGGACACCGCGCAGGCCACCGCCGTCGCCGCCGACCTGCGCGCGCTGTACGAGCGCATCCAGGGCAGTCCCGCCCAGCGCTCCGCCGCGCTGGTGATCGCCCACGTGGCCCGCGAGGAGCCGGTCCGCGAGTGCATGAAGTCGTCGGGTTTCCGGTACACGCTCGCCCCGTTCGCCGACCCGCTCGCGGACAGCCCGCGCCTGCTGCTGCCGACCGAGGTGTCCGCGGTCGTCGACCCCGGCGCCGCCGACGCGCTCAAGCTGGTCCCGCAGGCCGTGGCGGAGGAGCCCGAGGCGGCGGTGGAGCGGCCCAAGGACCCGTCGTACAAGCGGCTGTCCGCGGCCAAGCGCCGGCTCTACGACGACACCGCGCTGATGTGCGAGCCCCCGATCGAGGGGCAGACCGAGGTCAGCACCCCTGAGGTCAGCGGCGACCTGGACGCCGAGTTCCTCGACATGCTGCGCCGCATCGGCGCCGACGTCGAGGTGGCGTCGCGGATGGAGTTCTACTCCTCGTGCATGGCCAAGCTCGGCTACCCCGTGCACACGGTCGGCGAGCTGTACGCGGCGGTGAGCGCGAAGTTCCGCGACGACGAGGGCACGCCGCTGCGGCCCGAGTCCTCGCTGATGCCGCATGCGACGGCGTACCAGCAGGACGCGGTCAAGGCCGACACCACCTGCCGCACCCCGGCCTGGGCCGGCGCGATGAGCCTGGCGCAGGCCGAGCTGGCCGCGTTCACCGAGGACCACGCCGACCAGCTCGCCGAGCTGGACGCCGCGTGGACGGCCCTGGAAGCCCGTGCCGCGGAGGCCCGCGCGAAGCTGGCGTGACGGCCACGGGGCCACGAAGGTTGCCGATGGGTGCGATCCTGCGGGGATGACCGCGCGGATCTCGCTCGTCTGGCTGGCTCACCCGGTGTCGCTGCTGGCGCTCGCCCTGTTGCTGGTCAACGACCACGTGCTCAAGGCCGCCTGGCCGGGGACGGCGACCGGCAAGCTCAGCGACTTCGCCGGGCTGCTCGTCGCGCCGCCGCTGCTCGCGGTCCTGGTGACCCTGTGCGCGCCGCGGCTGCCGTCCCGTGCGGTCGCGGTCGGTGCGACCGTCGCGGTCGGCGTCGGCTTCGCCGCCGTCAAATCCAGCGGTACGGCAGCGGCCGCCGCCTCGGCGCTGTGGACCGTCGTGGCCGGACCGTCGACCGTGCGCGCCGACCTCACCGACCTGCTGGCCCTGCCCGCCCTGCTCGGCGCGCTCGCGGTGTGGCGGCACGCCCGCACCCGCCCGGCCCCGACCCGCCTGGCCCGCGCGGTGCGCGTCGTCGTCGTGCTGCCGGTCGCACTGCTCGGGGTCGCGGCGACGTCCGCCGACACCACCGGCGAGCATGTCTCGATCGGCACCGACAACTCGGGCGCTCTGGTCGTCCGGGCGGAACGGGGCGACCTGCGCAGCACCGACGGCGGCCGGACCTTCACGCCGTACACGTTCACGCAGGAGCTGCCGTTCACCGACTTCACCGGGTCGCAGGCGGAGCACTGCGTCGCGGAGCAGCCGATCTGCTACCGGGTCGGGTACGGCCGGCTGCGGGTCGAGCGGTCCGACGACGACCGGCGAACCTGGACCGTGGCCTGGGAGTTGCCCGAACGCACCCGCGAACTGCTGGAACGCGAGCATTCGAGTCTGTTCGGCACCAGCGGCGTCCGGTCGTACGGGCTGGTCACCTTCGCGCTGCGCGACGGCGGGCACGTGGTCGCGGTGGCCAACGGGCACGACGGCGTGCTGGTCCGGGACGTCACCGGCACGTGGACCCGGATCGGCGACGGGCGCGACCCGGCCGCGCCGCTGCCGTCGGGGCTGCTGCCGGTGGACCAGTGGTTCGCCCACATCGTGCCGGAGGTGCTGTGGGGGCTGCTCGCGATGCTGCTGTGCCTGGTCGCCGGCACCGTCGTCGCGCTGTACCGCGCGAACTTCCACGGGTCGGCGGTGACGACCGGTGTCCTCACCCTGCTCGGACCATGCCTGATCGTGGCGGGCCTGGCCGTGCCGCTCGGCACCGGCTCCGCCCTGCTGGGCGACGTTTCCCCGGTCCTGGTCCTCGGGGGTGTCGCGGCGCTCGTGCTCGTGCCGGTGGTGACGCTGTCGATAGGCCTGGGCCGGAGAGTGATGACCGCTCGCGGGCTGTTGCTCCCGGCGCTCGTCGGGGTCGCGGTGTACGTGCCGTACGTCGTATGGGGCTCGGGCGCGACCACGAACTACCAGGCCGCGGCGCTGGCCGCGCTCGTGGTGTTCGTGCTGGGACTGGTCGGCGTGATCGTGACCGCCGCCGTCGCCCGGCGCCCGCCCGCACCGGAACCGGCCCCGTGGCCCGCCCCCGTGTACCCGGCTGCTCCGGTCGGCGAACCGGCGGGTCCGCCGGCGTTGCGTGCTGCCGCTCCACCTCCGGCCGACACCGCCGGCACCGACCCGGACGCCGGACCGCCCGGCGGCTCGGGGTCCGGGTCGGACGGCGAGGCTGCCGGGCGGCCCGAGGGCTGATCAGGTGGCGCGGTACCGGGCCGCGGTCGCCGCGAGGGTGTCGTCCAGCGGCGTCGGCTTGAGGCCGAACACCTGCTCGGTGTGCGAGCTGTCCAGCACGAACGGCGCGGCGAACTGGTAGTGCGTGGTCCGCATCTCCTTGAGCATGGTGTTGAACAGGCCCGCGGTCCACAGGACCGGATAGGGGATGCGGGCGACCCGCGGCGCGGGCAGGCCGATCAGCTCGTTCGCACGCCGGGCCGCCTCGCGGATGGACACCGGCGGCGGGGTGGGCACCAGCCAGGCCTGGCCCCAGGCGCGCTCGTCGGTCGCGAGCGTGACCAGGGTGCGGGCGACGTCGGCGATCGCGGTCCAGCTGTGCGGGGCGTCCGGGTCGCCCATGACGTACGCCGTGCCGCCCTTGGCGGTGCGCGACAGCGCCATCTCGTTCAGCACCCCGTAGGAGCCCGGCCCGGCGAAGTCGCTGGCCCTGGCCTCGGTGGCGCGCAGCCGGCCGGCTCGGTGCGCGGCCAGCGCGTCCTCCCACATCCGCACCCGCGTCACCAGTTTCGGGTGGGCGGCGGCGAGCGGGGTGTCGTGGGTGATCGGCGCGGTGACGGGGCCGTAGCCGTACAGGTTGCCCATGGTCACCAGGACCGCACCGGACGTCTGCGCGGCGTGCAGCAGTGATGCGGCCAGCGGCGGCCAGTCGGTGAGCCAGCGGTGGTAGGCCGGGTTCGCGCAGTTGTAGAGGGCTGGTGCGCCCTCGGTCAGCTCGGCGAGCCGGGCCGGGTCGGCGGCGTCGGCGGCGACGAGCTCGATGCCGGGCGCCTGCGGGCCGGTGCCCCGGCGGGTGACGATCCGGACCTGCTCGCCGCGCTCGGCCAGCAGCAGTGCGGTGGCGGTGCCGACAGGTCCCGCGCCGACGATCACGTGCATCTCAGTCTCCCAGATCTCTGCTTCGTTTCGAGAGCAGTGCTCTCTGTCGACAACAGTGAACACGGGGTCTGCGCATACTGTCAAGAGCAGTGCTCTCGTTTTGTTGTTATGCTCTCCGGCATGACCGCCAAGAACCTCCGTGCCCGCGTACGCGACGAGCTGACCAGCGAGATCAAGGCGATCGCGCGGCGGCAGCTCGCCACCGAGGGGGCCAACCTGTCGCTGCGCGCGGTCGCCCGGGAGCTGGGCATGGTCTCGTCGGCGGTCTACCGCTACTTCCCGAGCCGCGACGACCTGCTCACCGCGCTGATCATCGACTGCTACGACGAGCTGGGCGCGGCGGCGGAGACCGCCGAGGCCGCCGTCGACCGCGCCGACCTGCTCGGCCGCTGGCTCGCCATCGGCCACGGCATCCGCGACTGGGCCCTGGCCCACCCCGCCGAGTACGCCCTGATCTACGGCTCGCCGGTGCCCGGCTACCGGGCTCCGCAGACCACGATCGGCCCGGCCGCCCGCACCACGGACCTGATGCTCACGATGCTCGCCGACGGCGTGGCCGCCGGAACGCTGCCCGCCGACCTCGACCCGGACGCGGTGGTCCTGCCGCCGACGCCGGAACTCGCCGCGGAGCTGGACCGGATCGGCTCGCTGATCAGCCCGACCGTGCCGCGCGACCTACTGGTCCGCGGATTGACCGGCTGGATCCAGATGTTCGGCGTGGTCACCTTCGAGCTGTTCGGGCGCTTCCAGAACATGATCGAGGACAACCGCCGCGCGTTCTACGACCACCAGCTGCGGGTGATGGCGGGACACATCGGTCTGCGATGACGGGTGCGGCATTGCCCGGCCGTCGCGGGGCCGCCACACTATCCGGGTGATCGTGGTAGCCGGAGAGCAAGTAGTCGACCTCGTCCCGGCCGGGGAGGGCCTGCTGCGGGCCGCGCTCGGCGGCGGACCAGCCAATACCGCCATCGCGGCGGCCCGGCTGGGCGCGCCCGTGGCGATGGCGGCCAGGGTTGGGCGCGACTCGTTCGGCAGCGCGTTCCGTCAGCGGCTGACCGCGTCCGGCGTGGACGGGCAGTACCTGGTCGCCACCGCGCAGCCGTCGGCACTGGCGCTGGCCACGGTCGACGGCGGCGGCGAGGCGCAGTACGACTTCTGGCTGGCCGGGGCCGCCGACTTCGGCTGGCGCGAGCGCGAGCTGCCCGAGCTGCCCGACGGCAGCACCATCCACATCGGCTCGCTGGCCGCGTTCCTGCCGCCCGGCGCGGACACGCTGGAGCGCTGGGCGCTGCGCCACCGCGACCGGTGCACCATCACCTTCGACCCGAACGTGCGCGGCGTCGCGCTGGCCCGCCCGGACTCCCTGGTCCGGCTGGAGCGCCTGGTCGAGCTGGCCCACCTGGTGCGCGCCAGCGAGGGCGACCTGACGCACGCATACCCCCACGTGCCGCCGATGGAGACGGCCCGGCGCTGGCTGGCCGCCGGCCCGCGCCTGCTGGTGCTGACCCACGGCGACGCGGGCGCGGTGGCGCTGACCGCGACCGACGAGGTCACCGTCGCCGCCCCCGCCATCTCGATGATCGACACCATCGGCGCCGGTGACACCGCCATGGGCGCCCTCCTGGCCTGGCTGCACACCGCCGGTCGCCTCACCGACCAGCTCAAACGCGAACTGGCCCCGGAAACCCTGCGCCTGATGCTCCGCCACATGTGCGACGCCGCCGCCCTGACCTGCACCCGCCCCGGCGCCGACCCGCCCACCCTCGACGAACTCCGCGCCTTCCAACTCGTCTGACCACCCCGCGCCCGGGCCACCCCACCGGGTTGATCATGAACTTATGGCAGTGTTCGACGGCGTGTCGCTGCCATAACTTCATGATCAACGCGGAGGTCGGGTCGGGGGCGGCTGTCAGACGACGTCTTCGGAGGAGTGGCCGGGGAAGAGGTGGGCCGACGGGTCGATGACGATGGCGGCGTTGTTGACGGCGGTGGCGGCTTCGCCGAAACCTGTCGCGATGAGGCGGACCTTGCCGGGGTACTCGACGATGTCGCCGGCGGCGAAGATGCGCGGCAGGTTGGTGGCCATCGTGGAGTCGACGGTGATGTGGCGCTTGTCCAGGGCCAGGCCCCACATGGCCAGCGGACCGAGGTCGGCGGTGAAGCCGAGCGCGGCGACGACGACGTCGGCGGGGATCTCCTCGGTGCCGTTCAGCTCGACCGATTCCACCCGGCCGCTTCCGAGGATCTTGGTGACCTGGCTGTTGACCTCGATGCGCACCGGCAGCGCCTTGACCCGGGCCACCGTGGCGGCGTGAGCCCGGAACCTGTCGCGCCGGTGCACCAGGGTGACGCTCGCGGCGACCCCGGCCAGTGCCAGCGCCCAGTCGAACGCCGAGTCGCCGCCGCCCACGATCACCACGTGCTTGCCGGCCAGCATCGTCGGGTCCGGCACGAAGAAGATGATGCCGTCGCCGGTGAAGCCGGCCGCCGCGGGCAGCGGGCGGGGCGTGAACGAACCCAGGCCACCGGTGATCAGCACCGCGCCGCAGCGCACCTCGGTGCCGTCGCCCAGGCCGAGGATCGGCACACCGTCCTCGTACGTCAGCGTCGCGGCCTGCACACCCAGCCGGTACGCCGGGGAGAACGCGCCCGCCTGCGCGACGAGATTCGCGATCAGCTCGCGCCCGCGCACCGCCGGGAAACCGGCCACGTCGAAAATCATCTTCTCCGGGTACATGGCGGTGACCTGCCCGCCGGCCTCCGGCAGCGCGTCGACGACCAGCGTGCTCAGCCCTCGGAACCCGGCGTAGTACGCCGCGAACAGGCCGGTCGGCCCCGCCCCGATGATCGCGACATCGACCTCGCCACGCTCGCTCACGCCTTCTCCTCGCGTTGCTCGTCGGCGGCGTTCTGGAAGCCCATGGTTCGCTCGCTACGCTCGCTCACGCCTTCTCCTCGCGTCGCTCGTAGATGATGTGAGCGGAACCGGCGCCGTCTGGATCGAGCCATTCGACTCGTTCGCTCATGGGGTGAACCTAACCGCGCGCGGGCTTCTCCTCAATGGCCGCGTTGATATCCGCGGCGAAGTGCGACACCTGGGTGTAGACGCCGGGGTATGCGGCGCGGCCGCACCCCACGCCCCAGCTGACGATCCCGACCTGCACCCAGCGCGTGCCGTCGCGCCGCAGCAGCGGGCCGCCGGAGTCGCCCTGGCAGCTGTCCTTGCCGCCGTGCTTGAGGTCGCCGGCGCAGATCATGTCCGCGTCGGTGAAGCCGTACCCGCGCGAGCGGTAGATCTTGCCGCAGGTCCCGTCGCCGACGAACGGCACCTGCACCTTGCGCAGGTAGCGCTGCTGGGCGCGGGAGCCCTCGCGGGTCGCGCCCCAGCCGACCGCGGTGAGCGTGCCGCCGTCCAGGCCGCCGCCGGAGGGCAGCGCGACCACCGGCACGTCGACGGGGCGGGACAGCCGGATCACGGCCCAGTCGTCGCCGCGGGTCACGTCGGAGAAGCCCCGGGCCCGCCACACGTGGCTGCTGCGCACCTGGAACGTCTTGCCGGAGCCGAGGTCGGCCGAGCCGCCCCGCACGCTGATCGAGGAGTTGGCGCCGGTGCGGCTCACACAGTGGGCGGCGGTGAGCACGTACTGGGTGCGCACCAGGGTGCCCGCGCAGCCGTTGTCCAACCGCACCATCCACGGGAACTCCCCCGCTCCAGCGCGGGCCCCGCCGATGACCTCGACCTGCGGCGGGTCGTCGGGCCGGGCGGCGGCGGGCGACGCCACGGCCATCGCCGCCACGCACATCAACAGCGCGATCGCCCGCATCAGCATCCTCCGAGGTCGACGGTGATGCCGATATTAGCTTGTTTGGGCGATTAATCCCTTACGTTGGCGAACCGCCCCGGCGGGTGGCAGCCGTCTCGCCCTTGCGCGCCACCGGCACGTGCTCGCCGGCCCGCGCCAGCCCGAACCGCGGCATGTTGCCGTAGAGCACCTCGTACCGGCCCGCGCCGACCAGGTAGGTCTCGTGCCAGATGCCGACGTCGCCACTGCCGCCGACCAGCTTGTTGAAGGCGCGCCAGGCCGGGTGGTGCGGCAGCGCGGCGTCGCGGGCGAACGCCTCCAGTTGCTCGACGCTGCGCCAGTACTGCACGGTCAGCGGGCCGCGCGGCGTGATCGCGTACTCCACCGCGAGCAGGCCGAGCTCCGGCCGCTCGGCGAGCACCTTCAGCATGCGCGGCATCGCGGTGAACGCGCCCCACCACTTGTGGATCTTCCAGAGCTTGTTGAACCGCATGCCGATGAGGAAGACCACGAAGTCACCCTCGATGTCGGCCGACATCCGGCCCGGAACCACGGTCGCCATGATTACTCCTCCTCATCATGGATAGCATGACTGTCCGCTATCCGGTTGGGTATCGTGAACCCCGATGAAGATTTCCGAGCTGAGCCGCACCAGTGGCGTGTCGCTGCCCACGGTCAAGTACTACCTGCGCGAAGGGCTGCTTCCACCCGGCCGCTCGCTGGTCCGCAACCAGGCCGAGTACGACGAGGCGCACCTGCGCCGACTGCGTCTGATCCGGGCGCTGATCGACGTGGGCGGCCTGAGCGTGGCCGGGGTGCGCCAGGTGCTGCAGGCCGTCGACGACGCCGAGCTGCCCGGTCACCACCTGCTCGGCACCGCGCACGAGGCGATCGCGGGCGCGCCGCGCGCCGATCGCACCACGCCCGGCTGGCGAGCGGCGCGCGCCGAGGCCGCCCGGGTCGTGGCCGACCGGGGCTGGCGGGTGCACGCGAACGCCCCCGCGCTGGACCAGCTCGCCGACGCCATCGCGGCGCTGCGCGAGCTCGGACAGCAGGACATGCTGGCGATGGTCGACGACTACGCCGAGGCGACCGAGCGGCTGGCCCGCCAGGAGGTGAGCCTGGTGCTGGCCCGCGGCGACCGGGCCGCCATGGTCGAGGGCCTGGTCACCGGCACTGTGCTCGGCGAGGCCGTGCTCACCGCGCTGCGCCGGCTCGCCCAGGAGCACACCAGCGCCGGCCTCACCGATCCCGGCTGACGGTCAGTACCAGCCCTTGGCCTCGGAGTGCGCCCAGGCGTCGCATGGTTTGCCGTAGCGCTTCTTGATGTAGTCCAGGCCCCACTTGATCTGCGTGGCGGGGTTGGTCTGCCAGTCGTCGCCGAACTTCGCCATCTTGTCGCCGGGCAGCGACTGCGGGATGCCGTACGCCCCGGAGCTCTTGTTCTCGGCCTTGTGGTTCCAGCCGGACTCCCGGGTCCACAGCTTGTTGAGGCAGGCCATCTGGGTGAGATCCATGCCCGCGGCGAGCACGAGCGCGCACCCGATCGCGCGGTTGCCGCTGAACTCGTTGCAGCTGCTCGGGATGGGCCCGAAGTCGACGGTGGCGGTGCGGTTGGCGCCGCGGCGGCTGGCCTCCTTCTCCACGGCGGCGGCGCGGGCCGCGGCGGCCTTGGCCTCGGCCGCGGCGCGGTCCTGCGCCGCCAGCAGGAGCTGGTGCTGCTGCAGGGTGAGCGCGGCCGACTCGGCCTGCGCGGCGATGTGCGCCTGGCCGCCCGCGGTCGAGGCGTCGGCCTGCCACTGCGCGGTCTCGTCGAGCCGCATCGCACCGGCCACCCCGCCCAGCAGGGTCAGCACGGCGAGGCCACGGACGATCACACGACCGGTCGCGGGGTGCGCCCGGCGAGGGGCGCGGCGTTGCCGGGACACAGGAGATCCTCTCGGCGGTGGGGCCCCGGGTCCGTCCGAAGTCGGGGGTGGACGGTCGCAGGGGAGCACGCCTTGCCGGGCAACGCGCGGGCCGCTCGGCGCGCCGGGGGGATGGCACGCCGGGGCGCCGGGTTGCGGGGCGCTCTAGCCCACCCTTACGCAAAGGACCGGGGCCTGTCGTCGCCCGGCCAGGCGACTGTGGCCCCGGTCACACACTAAAGTGTGTCAAATCTGGACAGAGTCACTCCTCCAGGAGATCGGTGACCACTTCGGCGATGGCGGAACGCTCCGACCGGGTGAGGGTCACGTGGGCGAAGAGCGGATGCCCCTTGAGGGTCTCGATCACCGCCGTGACACCGTCGTGCTTGCCCACCCTCAGGTTGTCGCGCTGGGCGACGTCGTGCGTGAGCACCACCCGCGAACCCGCGCCGATGCGCGACAGCACGGTGAGCAGCACACCCCGCTCCAGCGACTGCGCCTCGTCGACGATGACGAACGCGTCGTGCAGGCTGCGGCCGCGGATGTGGGTCAGCGGCAGCACCTCCAGCATGCCCCGGTGCAGCACCTCGTCGCGTACGTTGTCGTGCACCAGCGCGCCGAGGGTGTCGAACACCGCCTGCGCCCACGGCGACATCTTCTCCGCCTCGGTGCCGGGCAGGTAGCCCAGCTCCTGGCCGCCGACGGCGTACAGCGGGCGGAACACGATGACCTTCTTGTGCTTGCCCCGCTCCATCACCTGCTCCAGGCCGGCGCACAGGGCCAGCGCGGACTTGCCGGTGCCCGCCCGGCCGCCCAGCGAGACGATGCCGATGCTGTCGTCGAGCAGCAGATCCAGCGCGATGCGCTGCTCCGCCGAGCGCCCGCGCAGCCCGAACGCCTCCCGGTCGCCGCGGACCAGCCGCACCGTCTTGTCCGTGTGCACGCGCCCGAGCGCCGAACCGCGCCCCGCGTGCAGGATCAGTCCGGTGTGGACGGGCAGCCCCGCCGCTTCGTCATGGTCGATGCCCTCTCCGGCGTAGAGCGCGGCCATGTCGGCGTCCGACAGGTCCACCTCCGCCAGGCCGGACCAGGTCGGGTCGACCGCCTGGTCGTGCCGGTACTCGTCGGCCGCCAGGCCCACCGCCGCGGCTTTGACCCGCAACGGCATGTCCTTGCTGACGAGGGTCACCTGCTGCCCGTCGGCCGCCAGACCGAGCGCCACCGCGAGGATGCGGGCGTCGTTCGTGTCGTTGCGGAAGCCGCTGGGCAGGATCTGCGGGTCGGAGTGGTTGAGCTCCACCCGCAGAGTTCCGCCGGAATCGTTCACCGGCAGCGGCACGTCGAGCCTGCCGTGCTTGATGCGCAGGTCGTCGAGCAGTCGCAGCGACTGCCGGGCGAACCAGCCGAGCTCCGGGTGGTGCCGCTTGCCCTCCAGCTCGGAGATGACCACGAGCGGCAGCACGACGTTGTGCTCGGAGAAGCGGCGGATCGCGGCCGGATCCGCCAGCAGCACGGAGGTGTCGAGTACGTACGTTCGTATCGGGACATCGACCATGACTCACGCTAACCGCAAGAAACCCGTTTGGCCAGCATGTCTTCGCGATCTGTCCGACGATCCGCCGATGTCGGCATCACCCGGTCGGGGGATGCCGAGGTCGGATCGCCGCTCGCTTCACGTAGTCGCAGCGTGACTGAAAGTCGTGAAACGAGCGGCGAATCCGCGGGTCAGTACCAGCTGACGTCCTGGAAATGCGCCCACGCGCCGGCGGGCGTCTGGTATCGGTTCTTGATGTAGTCCAGGCCCCACTTGATCTGCGTGGCGGGGTTGGTCTTCCAGTCGTCGCCGAACTTCGCCATCTTGCTGCCCGGCAGCGCCTGCGGGATGCCGTACGCGCCGGAGCCGGAGTTCTCGGCCTTGTGGTTCCAGCCGCTCTCGTGCTGCCACAGCTTCACCAGCGGGCTCATCTGGCTGTACGCGAAGCCGAAGCTGGGCAGCAGCTTGCACGCGGTGAGCTGGTTGCCGGTGAAGCTCTTGCACGAGGTCGGCGTGGGCGTCGACGCGGTGCGCTTGACGGCCGGCTTCGACGGCACCGTCGACGGCACGTGGGCCTTCGGGGTGGTGGCCCGGGTCGGGCTCACGCTCGGGGTCGGGGTGGCCGAGACGCTCGGGGACGCCTCGACGAGGCGGTCGTAGTCGCGGGTGGCCGCCTCGGCCTCGGCGGCGCGGGCGGCGGCGAGGTCGGCGGCCAGCGGCTCGGGGTCGGACTTGCCGGCGAGGCCGTAGCCGAACGCGCCGAGCACGGCGGCGCAGAGCACGCCGAGCGCGATCTTCCGGGAGTGGGCGGCCAGCAGGCGGGCCAGGCCGCTGCGCTGACGGGTTTCACGATGGCGGCCCAGCAGGGGGTCACGGGGTGTCGACACGAGTCGGTCCCTTCGTAGGGGGTTGCCGCGCCTCCGGGGGAGGAAGGCGCTGGTCAGGGACCCTGCCGGGTTTTCCGGCAACGTGCCAACCTGGTCACGTCGATCGTGAAACAGGTCACATTTTCCGGGAGCGCAGGTGGGAGAGGGGAAGAAATCGGACTCAGGCTATGGGTGGAAAACCCTGAGCCTCACGCGCCGAACCGGCGCTGGCGGCCGGCGTACGCCCGCAGCGCGCGCAAGAAATCCACGTGCCGGAAGTCCGGCCAGTTCAGCTCACAGAAGTAGAACTCCGAGTGCGCGGACTGCCACAGCAGGAAGCCGGACAGCCGCTGCTCGCCGCTGGTCCGGATGATCAGATCCGGGTCGGGCTGGCCGCGGGTGTAGAGGTGCTCGGCGATGTGCTCGACGTCGAGCTTCTCGGCCACCTCCTCCAGGGTCGCGCCGGCCTTCGCGTGCTCCTGCAGCAGCGAGCGCACCGCGTCGGCGATCTCCCGGCGGCCGGTGTAGCCGACCGCGATGTTGACGTGCGCGCCGCCGTGGCGGCCCGCGGTGCGCTCCTGGGCGGCCTTGAGCGCGGCGGCGGTGTCGGCGGGCAGCAGGTCCAGCGCTCCGACCATCCGCAGCTGCCAGGGGTTGCCGTCCTCGGCGAGCTCGGTGCTCAGGTCCTCGATGATCTGCAACAGCGGGTCCAGCTCGGCGGCCGGGCGGCGCAGATTGTCGGTGGCCAGCAGGTACAGCGTGACGTGGGCGATGCCGGCCTCGTCGCACCACCGCAGCAGTTCCTTGATCCGCTCGGCGCCGACCCGGTGGCCGTCGTTGGGGTCCACGTAACCCATGTCGCGCGCCCAGCGGCGGTTGCCGTCGCACATGACGCCGACGTGCCGGGGACGCGGTTTGCCCGCCAGCAACTGGATCAGGCGGCGTTCGTACACGGAGTAGACGAGGTCGCGGAGTTTCATCCTGGGCAGCCTAACGCCGCTTGCGCAGATCAGCGCGGCTGCCAGGCATCCGGGACCGTGGTGAGATCTCGGACCGCCTCCGGCAGCTGCCCGGTGACGGCCTGTGCCAGCGTCACCTCGTCGACGACGCCGCGCACCGCGGAGCGCACCGCGACCCATACCAGCGGCAGGTGGGTGGAGGTGCCGGTGTAGCTGGTCTGCTCGGGACGGTGGCCCCGGACACCCGCCAGCGGCCCGTCCACGGCCCTGAGCACCGTGCCGATGGTCACCTCGGCCGGCGGCGAGCTGAGGCTGTACCCGCCGTCAGCGCCCCGGACAGCGTGGATCACGCCGCTGCGTCGCAGATCGGCGAGCACCGCCTCCAGGAACTTGCGCGGCAGCCCCTGCGCGTCTGCCAAAGCCTGCGCCGAGATGGTGGCCGGGTACGCGTTGGCCAGCTCCAGAGCGGCCCGGACCGCATAGTCGCCTCTAGCCGAGATCTGCACACCCCCATGATGCCCGCAGGCCCCCCGACTCCGCCGGGGGGCCTGCGCGACTGTGCCAAGATCGTGACGATCTTGCGCTAACTGTGGTGAGTTTGCCCGTTAAGGGAGTGTCATCCCCACAGTTCGCGCAAGATCGTCGCTCAAGGGCTACTCGGTGACGTTGAGGCGGGCCTTGAGGGCGTCGAGCTCGGACCAGAGGACTGCCGGGAGCTTGTCGCCGAACTTGTCGAACCATTCGGTGATCTGCGGGATCTCGGCGGCCCACTCGTCCTGGCGGACTTCGAGGGCCAGCTCGACGTCCGTGGTGGGGAGGTCGAGGCCGGTGAGGTCGAGGTCCTCGGCGCGGGGGACGAAGCCGACGGGGGTTTCGACCGCGGCGGCCTCGCCCTCCAGGCGCTCGACGACCCACTTGAGGACGCGGGAGTTCTCGCCGAACCCGGGCCACAGGAAGCGGCCGTCGTCGCCGCGGCGGAACCAGTTCACGTAGAAGATCGCCGGGAGCTTGTCGGCGTTGCCGTCGACGCCCTTGCCCATGGCGATCCAGTGGCGGAAGTAGTCGCCGGCGTTGTAGCCGATGAAGGGCAGCATCGCCATCGGGTCGCGGCGGACCACGCCCACCTGGCCGACCGCGGCGGCGGTGGTCTCCGAGGACAGGGTCGCGCCCTGGAACACGCCGTGCACCCAGTCGCGGGCCTGGCTGACCAGCGGGATCGTGGTCTTGCGGCGGCCGCCGAACAGGATCGCCGAGATCGGCACACCCTGCGGGTCGTCGTACTCCGGCGCCAGGATCGGGCACTGCGTGATCGGGGTGCAGAAGCGCGAGTTCGGGTGGCTGGAGACCTGCTCGGAGTCCGGGGTCCAGTCGTTGCCGTGCCAGTCGGTCAGGTGAGCCGGGGGCTCGCCCATGCCCTCCCACCAGATGTCGCCATCGTCGGTGCGGGCCACGTTGGTGAACAGCGAGTTGCCGGCGGCGAGCGTACGCATCGCGTTCGGGTTGGTCTTCCAGTCGGTGCCCGGCGCGACGCCGAACAGGCCGTACTCGGGGTTCACCGCGTACAGGCGGCCGTCGGCGCCGAAGCGCATCCAGGCGATGTCGTCGCCCAGGGTCTCGACCTTCCAGCCGGGGATGGTCGGCTCCAGCATGGCGAGGTTGGTCTTGCCGCACGCCGACGGGAACGCCGCCGCGATGTAGTGGACCTTGCCGGCCGGGCTGGTCAGCTTGAGGATCAGCATGTGCTCGGCGAGCCAGCCCTCGTCGCGGCCCATCACGCTGGCGATGCGCAGCGAGTAGCACTTCTTGCCCAGCAGCGAGTTGCCGCCGTAGCCCGAGCCGAACGACCAGATCTCGCGGGTCTCCGGGAAGTGGGAGATGTACTTGGTGGTCGAGCACGGCCACGGCACGTCGGCCTGGCCCGGCTCCAGCGGCGCGCCGACCGAGTGCAGCGCCGGCACGAACTCGGCGGTCTCGCCCATCGCCTCGAGCACGTGCGTGCCCATGCGGGTCATGATGCGCATGCTGGCCACGACGTACGCCGAGTCGGTGATCTCCACGCCGAACATAGGGTTCTCGGCGTCGAGCGGGCCCATGCAGAACGGGATGACGTACATGGTGCGGCCGCGCATGCAGCCCCGGTACAGCTCGGTCATGAGCTGCTTCATCTCGGCCGGGGCCATCCAGTTGTTGGTCGGGCCGGCGTCGGCCTCGTCCACCGAGCAGATGAACGTGCGCTCCTCGACCCGCGCCACGTCGGACGGGTCGGTGCGCGCCCAGAAGGAGTTGGGTCGCTTGACCGGGTCCAGCTGGACCAGGCTGCCCGCGGTGACGAGTTCGGCGGTGAGGCGCTGCCACTCGTCCTCGGAGCCGTCGCACCACACGATGCTGTCCGGCGTGGTGAGCTCTGCGATCTGGCGCACCCAGGCGAGCAGCTTCGGGTGCGAGGTCGGATGCTGGTCAAGCCCTGCGATGACTGCCGGCGCGGTCATGGAGTTCTCCTCGTGGTCGTCTTTGACCGACGGATACGACGGACCACGGCCGGGTGGCCGTGCGTCGTCCGGGATGTGGCCTCAGCGTAAGCCCGGTTTGTTGCTGGAGGCCCTTCCCGCCTTGTGAATAAGTGCACAAGCGTCGGTCTAGGTGCTTCTTCGCGCACGATTCTTCGGCCGAACGCGCACGTTTCCGCAAATCCCCTTTTTGATCACAGTTCAGCGCGACAGCACTGACGCGAGCGGGCGCCGTCACCTACTACCTGTACCCGCTCCAGGCTCCGGCGAACGCGGCTTTCGCGACTTCATCATGAGCTCCGCATATTCCGCAAATCGGGTGATTGGTCTAACGTCCCTAGCAGCCGGCGAAACCGTGACATTCCCCCCGGAGGCGGCCGTGACCAGTGCGTTTTACCCTGCCCAAGATCAGTCCACCGACGCCCAGAGCGATCCACAACTCATCTCCCTGGTACGCGGCGGCGACACCGACGCGTACGGGCTGCTCTACGAACGCCACCTCGAATCGGCGCGGCGGCTCGCGCGGGTGCTCAGCACCGATCACGCCGACGCCGACGACCTGATCGCGGACACCTTCGCCAAGGTGCTGGCGGTGCTGCGCAGCGGCGGCGGGCCGGACACCGCGTTCCGGGCGTACCTGCTCACCACCATGCGGCACACCCGCTACGACCGGGCCCGGCGCGAGCGCCGCGTCGAGCTCACCGACGACCTCACCCGGTACGAGACCGCCGAACCGGTCGACGACCCGACCATCTCGCGGCTGGAGACGTCGTACGCCGCCCGCGCCTTCAACCGGCTGCCCGAACGCTGGCGGGCCGTGCTCTGGCACACCGAGGTGGAGGGCGAGAGCCCCTCCCAGGTGGCCCCGCTGCTCGGGCTCACCCCCAACGGCGTCGCGGCGCTGGCATACCGGGCCCGGGAAGGGCTGCGCCAGATGTATCTGCAGGAGCACATCGCGCTCACCGGCAACCCGCGCTGCCACTGGACCGGCTCGCACCTGGCCGGATACGTGCGCGCCGCGCTGGCCAAACGCGATCGCGGCAAGGTCGACGAGCACCTGTCCGGCTGCGCCGAATGCCGCCGCCTGCACCGCGAGCTGACCGAGGAGAACGCCGGCCTGCGCGGTGTCGTCGCGCCCCTGTTACTGGGCGCGGCCGCGCCCGCCTACCTGGCCGGCACGGGCGCGCTCGGCGGCCGGCTGACCGTCGCCTGGGGGGCGCTCGTGCTGTGGTGGCGGCAAGCCTGGGAGAACCTGAGCGCGTGGTCGGCGGCGGCGGCCGCGCCGGCGCTCACCGCCGGGCGGTGGCTGCTGACCGCGCCCGGCCGCCTGATCAGCCGGTACGGCGGCGCGAGCATCGTCGCCGGGAGCGGCGTGGGCATCGCGGCGCTGGCCGGGATCGCCGTGTTCGTCGCGATGACGGCGAGCCCCACGCCGCCCACAGCCCCGTCGCGGGCGGTGCCGGTGCCGGTGCCCGCCGCGCCGCCGGTGTTCGTACCCGCGCCGCCGTCGCCGGAGCCGTCTACCCTGGCGCCGTCGACCGCGGTGCCCACCTACCTGCCGTCGCCGCCCGGCCGCACCACGCAGCCCCCGGCGATCGCGCTGCCCCCGGCTCGGCCCCCGGTCACCGTGCCCAAGCCACCCGCGGCTCCCGCCCCCGTGGCTCCGCAACCGGTGGCCCCGGCACCCCCGGCCGAGCCGGATGCCGAGGTGTCGGCACCGGAGTTCACCGAGGTCGACCTCGTGGCCGGACGCGCGGGCACGCTGCCCATCCCGGTGCGCGCCTCCTCCGATGACCGTGCCGACCAGCTGGCGAACGCCCCTGACGCGTCGGCCGACCAGACCGGAGAGGTTGCCACCGCGACAGCCGCGCGGATCGTGGCCGCGAGCATCGTCGCCGAGCCCGAACCGGTGCCGAGCGGTTCGCCCTCGACTGCCGCGCCGCCCGGGGCCGTACGCATCGACGTGACGCTGCCCGCGGGTATGCGGCTGGCCGGGACCGGGGCCGGGGACGGCTGGCAGTGCGAGGCGACCGCGACCGGCGCGTCCTGCGACCGGCCGCGCTGGAAGAAGGGAGCTCGTTCGGTGGCCCGGCTGCCGGTGCTGGCCGACGCCACGGTCAGCGGCTTCCAGGAGATAGGCGTCGCCGCGACGTACGGGCGGCGGCAGAGCGCGACCGCGTTCCGGGTGCCCGTCGCGCCGTCCGGGCTGCGCCTCGGGCACGCCGCCCGGGGCCGGGTCGACGTCGCGCTGGCGGGCAGCACCCTGCTGTCGTGCCGGCCCCGCCCGCTGTGCCTGCTCGGCGCGGACAACAACGTGCTGGACATGACGCCGCTGCTGCCCGCGTTCGGCGAGCCCGCCGCACCCGGCGGCCTGCTCGACGAACGGGGACCGGCCGGGCCGGACGGGCCGATCACCGCGCTCGCCGGGGAGAAGGCGGCCAGCGGGGCCCGGTTGGAGCTGCCGGACGGCGCGAAGGTGCGTTGGGCCGGGTTGGTCGTCGCCGCCTCGGCGGCCGAGCTGCCCGAGCTGGTCGCGCTGCACGGGCCGAAGGGCGACTGGGCGCCGGTGGAGGTGCGGTTCGGGCATGCCGAGTCGGGTGCGTCGCTGACCCAGGGCTTTGCCGACGTCACCAAGCTGCTCCGTAAGGGCGGCGGTGGGGACTGGTGGCTGGCCGCGCCGGCCGGGCCGCTGCCGCGCGGGAAGAAGCAGTTTGCGGGCTGGACGCTGGCCGTGGTGTACGAGCACCGTGCCGCGCCGCGCGGTGAGGCGGCCGTGTACCTCGGCCCGCGTACCGGGCGCGGCGACGCGCCGACCGTCATCGGCCTGGGCGGTGCGGGACCGGTCGGCCTCGGTCTCGCGCTGTGGGACGGCGACCTCGCGCTGACCGGCGACGAGCTGTTCATCGACGGTGCGCCGGCCGGCGAGCCGGGCAACCTCGGCGGCGGCCGCAACGCCGGGGCCGCCGCGCTGGCCTGCCGCTCCGTGCCCGGCCTGTGCCCCTGGCGTACGCCCGGCCTGGACGTGCTCCGGGTGGACGGCAAGGCCCCGGCCGGCGGCGTCGCCGAGCTGCGGACAGGCGGCGATCCGATGGAGGTCGGCCTGCTCGCGGTGATCACCGGGCCGCCGCGCACGGCGGGCAAGGCCACGCCGACACGGTAGGCTCGCGGGGTGACCCCCAAACCGCCGAGCGCGCCACCGGCCCCAGCACTGCCGCTGAGGCTCGTCGCGCAGTTCCGGCACCTGATCCACGAGCTGGGCAAGTTCGGTGTCGTCGGCGGTGCCGCGTACGTCGTCGATCTTGTGATCTTCAATCTGCTGCTGTCGACGACCGGCTGGCTGACCGCCACGGTCATCTCCACCACGGTCGCGGCGACCGGCGCCTTCATCGGCAACCGGTACTGGACCTGGCGCGACCGCGAGCGCTCCAGCCTGGCCCGGGAGTACCTGCTCTACTTCTTCTTCAACGTGGTCGGGCTGGGCATCAGCGTCGGCGTGCTGTGGCTCAGCCACGACGTGCTCGGGGCCGTGTGGCCGCAGCTGTTCCAGACGCGGCTGGCCGACAACGTCGCCAAGATGCTGGTCGGCAACGCCATCGCCAGCGTCTTCCGGTTCTGGGCATATCGGCGGTTCGTCTTCACCGGCGCGCCGGCCGCCACGCCCGCTCCGGCCCAGGTCGGGTGAGTTGGCTTGCATTCGGAGTTGCGATGCCGCCCCGTTCGCACCGACTCGCGTAAGGTGACCCAGTGCGCCCTGACCTGACGATGCTCGATCGCCTGCTGCCCGCCCGACTCCGCAAGATGGGTCCGGAGGCTTTCAAGTTCGCCATCGTCGGCGGCGTGAACACCGTGGTCAACTTCGTGGTGCTGAACGCTTTGGTCCTGACGGTCTTCCCGACGGGCCAGCTGAAGGCCAACGTCGTCGCCACCATCGTGGCGATGGTCACGTCCTACCTGATGAACCGGCACTGGACCTACCGCGACCGGATGAGCCAGGCCATGGGCCGCGAGTTCCTGCTGTTCGTCGTGTTCAACGCCGCGGGTCTGGCCATCGAGCTGGCCATCATGGGCGCCACCAAGTACGCCCTGGGCCTGCACGGCCTGCTGGCGCTCAACGCCGCCAAGCTCCTGGGCCTGGTGCTCGGCACGCTCTTCCGCTTCTACACCTACCGCACCTTCGTGTTCGCGCCCGCGAACCAGGTGGCCGTCGCGGCCGGCGGCGTCGACGCCGACTTCGGCCCGGCCCACGTGCACGTCGACAGCGTCGAGGAACTGGTCGACGCCGAGGCGGCCGCGAGCGCGCTGGCCGGTGTGCCGGTGCCCGCGCAGGTGCGCCCGGACGACTTCTCCCGGCTCACCGCCCCGCTCGAGGCGGAGTTCGCCGCCGAGGCCGAGCAGCTGGCCGCCCTGGACGCGGAGTTCACCGACACGGAGCTCGCGGAGGAACTCACGCGGGCGAAGCCGCGCCCAGAGCGGTAGCCCGACTCACTTCTTCTCTTCGACCTTGGACTGCTGAGCCGGGGCGGCCGGGCGCTCGTTGTCGTTGTACGAGTGCGCGTCCCGGTCGGCCTCGACCAGCTCGTACAGCGTCGTCTGCACCTTCTCGACGTGCGGGATGTCGTTGAGCACCGACTGGCCCCGCTCGCCCGCCGACTCGATGGTCAGCGTGCCGCAGCCGAGCAGCCGCTCGATGAACTTCTGGCTCATCGCGTGGTCGTTCACCCGCGACAGCGGGATGTCCCGGCGGTCGCGCGAGAAGACGCCGGTCTGCAGCAGCACGCGCTCGTTGGTCAGCACGTAGTGCGTGGTGCGCCAGACCAGCCACGGCCAGAACGTCAGCCAGGCCACGGCGACCAGGGCCAGGCCCGCCACGATGTAGACCAGGATCGCGTCGAGGTCGAACAGCAGCGCGGTGATCACCGCCGCCACCGCCAGCACCAGGACCGTCACCGGCCGGATCATGGCCTTCCAATGGGGGTGCAGGTCGAGCACCACGTGCTCGTCCGCGGTCAACACGTCCTCGGGGAACGCCATCCGTGCCTCCTCGTTACAGCCTGCGATCAAACGCACGATTGTCCGCGAGCAGGGTAGTTCCACGAGGCGACGCCGGGCCATCCGCCATGGGTGCTCCGTCGGCAATCGGTCTGTCCCGGGCCCCGGGCCGAGTCGCCATGCGGGCAAAAGGACGGGCACCCGGCCTGAGGTCCGGGTGCCCGTCCTATCAGCCGGCCGTCAGCCGAGCACCTTGAGCGTGAAGGTGCGGGAGTTGTCCGACGGGTCGACGTCGGTCGTGTTCACAAAACCCCACGTGACGTTGCTCGTCGCGGTCAGCGTGCCGTAGTCGCCGACCGCGGCGTCTTCCGGTCCGGACACGATGAGGCTGAACGTGCGGCTTTCACCCTGCATGAACTCTCCACCCGGTGCCGCGCAGCCCTGCCAGCAGGGCAGGTCGGCATCCGGCTCCGTGCCGTCCACCCAGAAGCCTTCCGGCAGACCGACCAGCTCGACCGGCACGTACTGGTGCGGAGCGTTGCCGCGCCAGATCACCGTCACCGCGAGCCGCCCGCGGAACCGGCCGTCGGCGTCCTTCGTCAGCTTCAGAGCCTTGCCGACCTTCAGCGTGATGTTCGACTGGGTGTCCTGCACGAACAGCCGGGGGTTGGCCACCGAGCCCGTCGTGCTGCGCAGCAGCGTGGAGAACGGCGTCAGCGGACCCGACGACCCGTCGTTGAAGGTGACGCCGATCTCACCGCCGAGCGCCTCCATCGCGTACATGCGCGTTTTGCTCAGCACCCGAAACGTCGAGTCGACCCGCCGCTCTTCACCCGGCTGGAACACGCTGCCGGTGCCGCAGTAGACGGTGCGCCGGCCGTCGGGGTTCCAGTTCCAGACGCAGGCGTCCTCGACCACGATGTCCTGCCAGGCGTTGGCGATCGGCTCGACGATCGCGAGGCCGAGGTACGCCGGCTCTGTGCCGGTGTTCTGCATGGTGGCTTCCAGCGTGCCGGCGTAGCCGCGCTCCGTCGGCTCCAGCACCAAGGTGCCGGCGGAGACGGTCGCCGAGTCCTCAGCGGCGGCGTGCGCCGCTGCCGGGGCCGCCAGCGCGCCGACGCTCATGGCCATGAGCGTGGCGACGCCGAGCAGCACTTTGCGTCGTACGTTGGTCAAGATTCCTACCGTGAGTCAGGTGCGAGGCACTCGCACCGTCGACGTCACGCCGGATCTCCGCCGCCCGTGCCGAACAACCACTTCGGACGGAGCAAACCGGCGTCCGGCGAGGGTATTCCTTTCGCGCCGCTCCCGCTGACCCGGTCAGCGCAGGTGGACGACGTCTCCCGCGGCGACCGGCCGGTCACCGGTAGCGGTCCGCACGACGAGGCGACCCTCGGTGTCGACGGTCACGGCCTCTCCCGTCAGGTCCGTGGTGCCGCCAGGCAGTATCACCGACACCTGGCGACCCAGCGTCGCGCACATCCGCACGTACGCATCCCGCAGGCCGCTCCGGTCCGGGTCGCCGCCAGCCGTCTGCCAGGCGTCGTAGTGCGCACCCAGCCGCTCCAGCAGGGCCGTCAGCAGATCGGTCCGGTCGGCCTCGGCTGCGCCGGCCAGCAGCAGGGAGGTCGCGGGCAGGCCGGTCGGAGTCTCCGGCAGCTCCTCGGGCCGCAGACTCACGTTCAGGCCGATGCCGATCACCACCGCGCCCGGCGCGGGCACCTCGGCCAGCAGCCCGGCACACTTGCGCCCGCCGATCAGCAGATCGTTGGGCCACTTCAGGGCGGGCTCCAGCCCCGTCACCGCACGTACCGCCTCGGCCAGCGCGACCCCGCCGAGCAGCGGGAGCCAGCCCCAGCCGGAGACGTCCGAGGCAGGGCGCAGCAGCACGGACACCGCCAGCCCGGCGCGCGGCGGCGACTGCCAGGTGCGGCCGAGCCGCCCCCGCCCCGCCGTCTGCGACTCCGTGGTCACTACCAGGCCCTCCGCCGCGCCGTCCCGCGCGGCCGCGGCGGTGTCGGCATTGGTGGAGCCGGTCTCCTCGCTCACCTCGACGTGCCAGCGCGGCAGTGCCGCGAGTCGTGCCCGGTCCAGCGGCTGCCTGCTCATCTCCACCACGGGAGCGTATCGACCTGCGGGTCAGCCGGCGTGACGGGCGCGCACCGGCGCGGCGTCGTCACCGGGCACGGACATCGGGCCGAGCCACTCCGGCAGCACGATCTCGGTGTCCCCCGGCTCGGCGGCCACCCGCCGTCCCCGCTGGATGCTCTCCACCCGGTGGTGGCGCAACGGAACCCGGTCGCCTCGCGGCTCGGCACGCCGAGCCGCGGGTCGCGGCTTCAGCGGCACCACGGGACTCGACGCCTCGGCCGAAGAGCCCCGCTCCGGGCTGTCCATGTCGGCCACCGCACCACGCAGCCGGTTGTCGACGTCGGCGGCCGCGCCACGCGCCAGGCTGGCCGCGTCGGCCACCGAGCCGCGCACCGGGCTGTCCATCTCGGCCGCCGCACCACGGACCAGGTCGGACGCCTCGACCGGCACACCACGCGCCGGCCTGGGCCGGCGGGCGGCACCGGCCACCGCCGCGGAGCCGCGCACCGAACCGCCTGTCGTCTCGCCCGCCGCGCCACCACTGCTCACGGCCGTCTTACCGGCCCCGATCCCACTCCCAGCGGCCTTCTTGGTCAGCGCCGTGCCCCGGCGCGGTCCCGGTCGCGGCCGGGACGGCGGAAACCCGCCCTTCGCGGGCGGCTCGACCTCCCTGCGCGCACGGTCATCCGACTGCCACGGCCGCACCACGGCGAGCACCGTAAAGCCGCCCACCAGCAGCAGCACCCCGAACAGCGTCGTCACAACATTCTCAACGATTCGCCCGAACCGGACGAAACGAACGACCCGAACGGCGCATGATCACGACGATCTTGCTCGGACTGTTGCCCATTCGCCCCATACGCGCGTGTCACACCACAGCCCACGCAAGATCGCCGCCATGAAGGGGGCGGGGGCGGTGTGGTGTAGATGACTGAACGGGGGTTCAGGTGGGTTATAGAGTCCGGGGCGTGACTACTACGGTGCCGGACAGCAGCCGGGTTGATGGGCGGACCACGGCTGGGAAGCTTGCGGACTTCGAGCGGCGGGTCGAGGAGGCCGTGCACGCGGGGTCGGCTCGGGCGGTGGAAAAGCAGCATGCGCGGGGGAAGAAGACCGCGCGGGAGCGGATCGCGATGCTGCTCGACGAGGGTTCCTTCGTGGAGCTGGACGAGCTGGCGCGGCACCGGTCGACGGCGTTCGGGCAGGAGCGGAACCGGCCGTACGGCGACGGGGTGGTCACCGGGTACGGGACCGTGGACGGGCGGCCGGTGTGCGTGTTCGCGCAGGACTTCACCGTGTTCGGCGGGTCGCTGGGTGAGGTCTTCGGAGAGAAGATCGTCAAGGTGATGGACCTGGCGATGAAGACCGGGTGCCCGGTCATCGGGATCAACGACTCGGGCGGGGCGCGGATCCAGGAAGGAGTGGTCTCGCTCGGGTTGTACGGGGAGATCTTCTTCCGGAACGTGCGGGCCTCGGGGGTGATTCCGCAGATCTCGCTGGTCATGGGGCCTTGCGCGGGTGGGGCCGTGTATTCGCCGGCGGTCACCGACTTCACGGTGATGGTCGATCAGACCTCGCACATGTTCATCACGGGGCCGGACGTCATCAAGACGGTCACCGGCGAGGACGTGGGCATGGAGGAGCTGGGCGGCGCGCGCACGCACAACACCAAGAGCGGCAACGCGCACTACCTGGCCAGCGACGAGCAGGACGCGGTCGACTACGTGAAGGCGCTGCTGTCGTACCTGCCGAGCAACAACCTGGACGCCGCGCCGGTCTGGCCGGCCGCCGCGAACCTGGCCACCGGCGACACGGACGCCGAGCTGGACACGCTGATCCCGGACTCGGCGAACCAGCCCTACGACATGCACGCGGTGCTGGAGTCGATCCTCGACGACGGCGAGTTCCTGGAAGTGCAGCCGCTGTACGCGCAGAACATCCTGACCGGGTTCGGCCGGGTCGAGGGGCGGCCGGTCGGTGTGGTCGCGAACCAGCCGATGCACTTCGCGGGCTGCCTGGACATCGCGGCGTCGGAGAAGGCCGCGCGCTTCGTGCGCACCTGTGACGCGTTCAACATCCCGGTGCTGACCTTCGTGGACGTGCCCGGCTTCCTGCCCGGCACGAGCCAGGAGTGGGACGGCATCATCCGCCGCGGCGCGAAGCTCATCTACGCGTACGCCGAAGCCACCGTCCCGAAGATCACCGTGATCACCCGCAAGGCGTACGGCGGCGCGTACGACGTCATGGGTTCCAAGCACCTCGGCGCGGACCTCAACTTCGCGTGGCCGACGGCGCAGATCGCGGTCATGGGCGCGCAGGGCGCGGTCAACATCCTCTACCGCGCGGAACTGGCCGCGGCCGACGACCCGGTGGCCCGCCGCGCCGAGCTGATCGACGAGTACGAGGACGCCCTGGCCAACCCGTACGTGGCCGCCGAGCGCGGCTACGTGGACGCGGTGATCCGGCCGTCGGCGACCCGTGCGCACATCGTGCGGGGCCTGCGCACGCTGGCCGCCAAGCGGGAGACGCTGCCGCCCAAGAAGCATGGCAACATCCCGCTGTGAGCAAACGTGTTAATCGTTGAGTGACGGTCATGTGGCAGAACGTTCACGCTGACCGGTCGCTGTGCGACTATGTCGGGATGACCGTGCAGGAGCCTGCCGATCGCCACCTGCTGCCGCGCCGCTACACGGTGCTGGTGGACGTGGGCTACCTGTACGCGGCCTCCGGGGAGCTGCTGCTCGGCACGTCGAACCGCTCGGAGTTCAAAGTGGACGCCGAGTCGATGATTCACGCGCTCATGGCGCAGGCCGCGAGCTGCCTCGGCGCCGACCTGCTCCGGCTGTACTGGTTCGACGCGGCACGCGACCGGGTGCCCACCATCGACCAGCGCGTCATCGCCCAGATGGCGCAGGTCAAACTGCGGCTGGGCAACCTGAACCTGCGCGGGCAGCAGAAGGGCGTGGACGCGCAGATCCGCAGCGACCTGGAGACGCTGGCCCGGCACCGCTCGGTCACCGACGCCGTGCTGGTCGCCGGCGACGAGGACATGCTCTCGGCGGTCGAGGGGGCGCAGAGCTACGGCGTGCGGGTGCACCTGTGGGGCGTCGAGCCGCCGTACGGCACCAACCAGGCCGAGCGGCTGGTCTGGGAGAGCGACACGGTGTACACGCTGGACGCGGACTTCGTCCGGCCGTACTTCACGGCGACCGGGCGGATCCGTACGCCCACGCCCGCCGAGGTGTTCTCCGGCCGGCCCGCCATCGCGCTGCCCGCCGCGCAGGTCTCGGCTCCCCCGGAGCCGCGCCCGGTGCCGGCCGCGCGCCGCTGGCAGCCGCAACCACCGGAGCGCACCCAGCTCGTCGACATCGGCGAGTACGTGGCCCAGAAGTGGATCCTCACCCGCGGTCGTGACAACATCGGCGACCTGCTGCCGGGTCCGCTGCTGCCGACGGTCATCGACAAGGAGCTGTTGGTGGAGGCGGAGAAGGAGCTCGGCATCTCGCTGCGCCCCTTCGAGAAGGCACGGCTGTGGGTCCGCGACGGCTTCTGGTCGCGGGTGTATCGGGAGTTCGGCCTGGCCAGGCCGCATGGGGAGGGTTGAGATGACGGAGCAGCCGGTGATCCGGATCGAACGGGGCACGCCGACGCCCGAGGAGGTCGCAGCGCTGGTGGCGGTGCTGTCGGCCCGCCCCGCGGCGGTCGCCGAGCCGGCGGCGCAGGTGTCCGCGTGGTGGCGCAGCGGGCTGCCCGCGGTGACCGCGGCCGGGCCGGGCGCCTGGCGGAGTTCCGGCCTGCCCCGCTGACCAGCGGGTGAGCACGGCCGATAGCCCGGTGTGCATCCTTGCCCCATTTCGGTAGTCTGCTAGCGCTGGACCGCGTTGGTCACTGACCGCGGCACCGCCGATCGCGGACGAGAACCCCTGGGGAGGGCGTGCGAGATGGGTCTGCCCGAAGAGGACAAAGGACCTGCCTGGCTGCGTGACTACGGTCGCGAGAGCGGGTACACGAAGGCGAACACGTTTACCGGATACGACGACGGCTCGCTCGCCGTCGACCTGCAGAGCCTGGTCGACTTCGCCGAAGCGCTGGAGACGGAGCACACCAAGGACTACCGGCCGCATGCGCAGGAGGTCTTCAAGGACATGTCCGCGAAGGTCGCCGACCCGCACGCCGACTTCATCGAGCTGTGCTCCAGCCTCGGCTGGCAGCGCGAGCTGCTGGTGCAGACCTCCGACGCGCTGCTCAAGCACGATCAGGCGGTGCTGGCGTTCGTCACCGCCGCCCGTCAGATCAGCAAGAAGTACGGCGAGGCCGACGCGCTCGGCGCGGCCAAGGCCCAGGACGTGAACAAGAACCTGGCCGTCGCGGTGCCCACCACCGCGCAGGTGCCCACCACCGCGCAGCAGCCCGGCACGACCACCGCGCCGACCACCACCGCGCCGACCACGACGATCCCGCAGGTCACTCCGACGGGCGGCACCACGACCGACGGAGGGGACTACTGATGGGCATCCCACCCGAGGACCGCGCCCCGGCCGGCACCAACTGGTACGGCAAGTCGATGCAGCAGATGTGGGACCTGGTGGCGGGCCGCCAGCTGGAGCCCCACTACACCCAGGCGTCCGGCTGGAAGCGGGCTGGCGAGCTGGCCTACCTGCACAAGAGCCGCCTGCAGACCTACCGCGAACGGCTGGCGCAGGCCTGGCCGCCGGAGTCCAGCGACGCCGCCAAGGCCTACCTGGCCAAGCTCGACGAGCTGATCGTCGCGGTCGAGGACGTGGCCCGCGTGTCCACCCAGAACCACCAGTACTCCCGGGACATCCCGGCCGCGTTCAGCGAGGCCGAGCGCAAGCTCCAGCCGATCCGCGAGGAGTACAACCGGATCGACCGCGCCCTGCGCAACGGCGAGCCGACGCCGCTCCCGAGTGGACAGACGCCGGAGAAGTTCCTGGAGGGCAAGCTGAACGAGGCCCGTGGCGTGATGCGCGGGCTGTCGGCGGACCTGTCCCTGGTCCGGGTCGGCATGGCCCCGCCCAAGCCGTACCTGCCGCCGGTCAAGCACCAGAGTGGCGACGAGCGGGACTACAGCGGCGTGGTGCCGCCGGTGATCCCGCCGGTGATGCCGTACGGCGGCGCGATCGCCCCGACGCCCACGGTGGGCGGCGCCACGCTGGCCCCGGTGCCGGTGGCCACGGGCCCCGACCTCACCGGACTGGCCCCGACGCCGACGGCGCCCACCCCCACGCCCACGATCCCCGGCACGCCGCCGCCGGTCACGCCGCCCGGCGGCACGCCGCCGTTCAACACCGGCCCGGTGATCGGCGCTCCGCCACCCGTGCTGCCCGGCATGGGCAAACCCACCATCGGCACTCCCGTCATCGGCAATCCCGGTCCGGGCCTCGGCGCGCCGCGCGCGATGCCCGCGGGCGGGGTCATCGGCGGCGCTCCCGGTGCCGGCATGGGCGGCCGCCCCGGCGTCGCGGGAGCCCGCGCCAACCCGGTCGGCGGCATGATCGGCGGACCGGGCGGCGGCATGGGCGGCCGCGGCGCGGCGGGCACGGTCAGCGGTCGCGGCGCGAACGGCTTCGGCGCGCCCATGGGCGGTGCGCCGGGCGCGGGCCGGCGTCGTGACGAGGACGATCCCGACTTCGATCCGGACACCCTGTGGGCCGTGGATCAGGGCGGCGCTCCGGTGCTGGACGCGCCGGACGCGCCCGGTCCGGTGGACCCGGGTCCGGCGATCGGGCTCGCCCGATGAGGTTTGCCGCACGTCTGGCGGCGGCGAGCCTGCTCGCCGCCGTCGCCACGGTCGGGGTGGGCGCTCCCGCCCACGCCGACCGGTACCGCAACGACCAGTGGTTCCTGCCGTTCCTGCGGGTCAGCGAGGCACACGCGATCAGCCAGGGCGAAGGCGTGACAGTCGCCCTCATCGACAGCGGCGTGGAGGGCGGGCACCCCGACCTCACCGGCAACGTGCTCAAGGGCTTCGACACGATCGTCGGCGGCGACGGCGACGGCTGGGGCGACGACGAGGGCCACGGCAGCAGCATGGCCGGCCTGATCGCCGGCCACGGGCACGGCGCGGGCAACCGGGACGGCGTGCTGGGCCTGGCCCCGAAGGCGAAGATCCTGCCGATCCGGATCTCCACGGCCAAGGGCCACGGCGGCGGCGACGCCATCGCGATCGGCATCGATGAGGCTGTCAAGCGCGGCGTGAAGATCATCTCGATCTCCGAGTCAGCCCCGTCCGCGGACTCCTCGGTGCTGATCAAGGCGGTGGAACGCGCACACGCGGCGGGGGTGCTGATCATCGCCGCTGCGGGCAACCAGCCGGAGAACTTCTACGTCGCCGCCCCGGGCCGCTACCCCGGCGCGGTCGCGGTCGGCGCGGTGGACCGGAAGGGCGCGGTCGCCCCGGTCTCGACCCGCGGTGCGGAGGTGCAGCTCGTCGCCCCGGGCGTCGACATCACCAGCACCAGCCGCATCAACAAGGCCACGAACACGCAGTACCGCAAGTCCAGCGGCACCAGCCCGGCGACCGCCATCACGGCCGGGGTCGCGGCGCTGGTCTGGTCGAAGTACCCCCAGCTCACCGCGGACGAGGTGCTGGAGCGGATGACCCGCACCGCCGTGGACAAGGGCCCCGCGGGCCGCGACAACGACTACGGCTTCGGCCTCATCGATCCCGTCGCTGCACTGACCGCCCCGGCCGCGGCACCCTCGGCCACCGCCCCCACCATCGCGCCGTCGATCGAGGTGTCCCTGCCCGAGCTGCCCGGCACCCCGGACAGCGGCGGCCTGAGCCGCCTCTTCACGGGCGTCGCCCTGCTCGTCGTCGTGCTCGTCGGCGCCGTCCTGGTGATCGCCGGCATCGCCGTCTTCCTGGTCCTACGCAAACGCCGCTGAAGGAAGGGCACCTTCACAACGCATAGCGTTGTGAAGGTGCCCTTCCTAACGTCCTAAGCCGCGTGCCGCCGCCGCCCGTGGCGGGCCCGGCGCTTCGGACGCCGGTACGCTGCCCTGCATGGCAGCTCGACCGACCTTCATCCTCGCCTCCGCGAGCCCGGCCCGGCGCACCCTGCTCGACGCGGCGGGCATCGACGCCGAGGTGATCGTCAGCGGGGTCGACGAGGACGCCGTCGAGGCGACCACGGCGGAGGCGCTGAGCGCGGTGCTGGCTCGGATGAAGGCCCACGCGGTCGCCGAGCGCCTGCGGCACAGCGCGACCGCCCCCGCCAGGGCACTCGTCCTGGGCTGCGACTCCGTGCTCGCCTTCGACGGGCAGATCCTCGGCAAGCCCGACGACGCCGACGACGCCGTCAAGCGCTGGCAGGCCATGCGGGGGCGCAGCGGCGTGCTGCACACCGGCCACTGCCTGGTCGAGCTGCACACCGGCCGGGTCACCGAGGAGGTCGGCTCGACCGTGGTCCACTTCGCGGACATCGGCGACGCCGAGATCGAGGCGTACGTCGCCACCGGTGAGCCGCTGTGGGTCGCGGGCTCCTTCACCATCGACGGGCTGGGCGGCGCCTTCATCGAGCGCATCGAGGGCGACCACAGCAACGTCGTCGGGCTCTCCCTGCCGCTGCTGCGCCGCCTGCTGGCCGCGCTGGACATCCCGATCACGGAGCTCTGGCGGCAGCGCTGACCCGCCCGCCTGGCATAGGGTCGGCGGTGGGCCAACGGGCACACCCGGGCCCCGCGTGTTGGACAGCTCGGCCCGGCGTACCCCGGGCGGGCGGAGTGGAGGAGTCATGGGCCGCGCCTTCATCACGGTCACCGACGAGCTGCACGATTACGTCGTCGCGCACGGCACCCCGCCCGGCGACCTGGAACGTGACCTGGTCGCCGAGACGCTGCGGGCGACCGGCGGCGCGTCCCGGATGCAGATCGAGCCCGAGTACGCCGCGCTGCTGACGATGCTGACCAGGCTGGTCGACGCCCGCAACGCGGTCGAGGTGGGCACCTTCACCGGCATGTCCTCGCTGGCCATCGGCCGGGGACTGGCCGACGGCGGCAGGCTGGTCTGCTTCGACATCTCCGCCGAGTACACGGCCATCGCGCAGCGCTACTGGCAGCGGGCCGGGCTGGCCGACCGCATCGAGCTGCGCCTCGGGCCGGCTGTCGAGGGGTTGGCCGCGCTGCCTGAGGAACCCCACCTGGATCTGGCCTTCATCGACGCCGACAAGGAGGGCTACGCGGCATACTGGGACGCGCTGGTGCCGCGGATGCGCCCCGGCGGGATGCTGATCGTGGACAACGTGCTGTGGTCGGGCCACGTCCTGGACGACAAGCCTAAGGACACGTCCACCGCCGCACTGATCGCCTTCAACGCCAAGGCCGCCGCCGACAACCGCGTCGACGTCGTCATGCTCCCCTTCTCCGACGGCGTCACCTTGGCCCGCAAGCGCTGACCGACTCGGTGTGGCAGGCATGATCGCCGTTTCCGGTCATGATCTGCGTTTCGACGCCAGGTTCTGACCCGAAACGGCGATCTTCCCCGGCAACCCCGTCGCCAGCCACCGCTCAGCGGCGGGTCAGGCGGGGTCCGTCGCCAGGGCCGGGGTGAGCGAGGTGCGGCTGGTCGCGGCGAAGCGCCAGGCCAGGTAAGCAGCGCCCGCGATCAGCAGCGGGATGAACAGGAACGCGGCGTGCGCGCCGACCTGGTCGGCGACCAGGCCGAGCAGCAGCGGGCCGGCCCCGAAGCTGACCGCCATCGAGTACGACGCCACCCCGGCGGCCCGGTCGGCCTGGCCCGGTGCGGCGGCCACGGCCAGCGAAATGGCCAGCGGATAGTGCATGGCGTTGCCGAGCCCGACCACGATCAGGCCCGCCACCGCCGCCACCGCGCTGCCGGCGCTCCAGAAGACGATGAACCCGGCGAGACTCAGCGCCAGCGCACCGAAGTAGAGCGGGATGGCGGACATCCGCAGCGCGATCCGGGCCCCGGCCAGGCGGCCGGCGAACATGCCGCCGACCATCGCGGACATGACCGCGGTGGCCGCCCCGGTGGACAGCCCGACCTGGCCCCGCAGCACCTCCGCGGTCCACATCGACAGCACGACCTCGACCGCCCCGGTGACGGTCATCATGCCCCAGGCCAGCCAGTACGCCCCCGGTAGCCGGGTGCCCCGAGGGCGGACCGGACCGTTACCGGCCGGCACGGCGGCCCGGCTGTCGACGGCGACCGTCGCGACCCGACCGGCGTCCGGTGCCGCGACGCGGTCCGCGGTGGCGGGCGCGACGGCGAGGCCCGTCCCGGCCACGACCGGGGCGGCGTGGCCGGACGGGATGCGTACCCCCTTGATCTTCGCGAGGACCGCGACCAGGGCGATCAGGGCGACCAGCAGGGCGAGACCGGCCCGCCAGCCCCAACCCGCGCGGATGGCCGCGCCGATGATCAGCGGGGCGACCAGGCCCGCGGCGCAGGCGACAGCGTTGGCCTCGCTGATCGCGGCCGGACCGGCCGGTCCGTGCCGCTCGGCCAGCGCGGAGACGATGCCGCCGATCGCGGCGATGCCGGCCGTGGCGATGACGACGGTGAGCCCGATGGTGACCGCGAAGTACGCGGGCAGCAGCACGAAGCCGAGCACACCCGCGCCGATGACGGCCTGGCAGGCCCAGAGCACGGGACCGCGGCCGAAGCGCCGGGACAGGTGGGGGTAGGCCGCGCCACCCGCGACCGCGCCGACCGCGATGGCGGTGCTGTGCAGCCCGGCCACGGCGGCCGAGGTGCCCTGCTCGGCCCGCAGCAGCGGCACGATCGGGCCGAAGCCGTAGTTGAAGTAGCCCCAGAGACCCAGCTGAAGGTAGATCAACCAGGTGGCGAGGTCACGCGAAAGCCGGGGCACCTACCGAAGCTACGCTCCTTACAGGTACCCCGGCCTCGGGTTGAGACGGAGCCAACACCTCAGCGCACGGACTTGGCGAACGTCCGCGACGAGATGATCAACGCAACCACGGTCAGCGGGGTGAGGATCGCCAGCGCCTGCCAGACCGCGTCGTCACCAGGGTTGCCTGCGAACAGCGCCCGCACCCCGTCGGTCGCCCACTTGAACGGGTTGGCCTTGGCGACGTTCTTCAGCCATTCCGGGGCGAAGGTGAGCGGCAGGAAGATGCCCGCCAGCAGCATGATCGGCTGGATGACGGTGTTCAGCATCGGGGCCATGGCGTCCTCGCTGCGCAGGGTCAGGCCCAGCGCGTAGCCGGTCGACGACAGCAGCAGCGTCATCAGGCCGATCAGCAGGTATGCCAGCAGCGCGTCACCGACCGCCACCCGCAGCCCGAACGGGACCGCGAGCAGCGTCACCAGCACGGCCTGGAACAGCAACTGCACCACGTCACGCAGCGAGCGGCCGAGCAGCAGCGCGACCCGGCTGACCGGGGTGACCCGGTTGCGCTCGATCACCCCGGCCCGCAGCTCGGCGATGATGCCGAACCCGGAGAAGGCGCTGAACAGGGCGACCATGACCAGCATGCCGGGCACGAAGATCCGGTACGCCTGCTCGTCGGTCATCGGGCCGCCCTGGCTGAGCGCCTGCTTCATCAGCGGCGCGAACAGCAGCAGGTAGAACATCGGCTGGATGATGCCGACGGCGACCCAGACCGGGTTGCGCAGCAGCAGCTGCATCTGGCGCTGGAAGACCAGCCAGGTGTCACGAAGGAACTTCACTGCTCAGCTCTCCCTCAGGCTGCGGCCGGTCTTGGCCAGGAACACGTCGTCGAGGCTGGGCCGGTGCAGCTCGATGCCCTCGATGGCAACGCCTTCGGCGTCCAGGGTGCGCAGCACGTGCGGGATGGCGCTCGCACCGTCCTCGACGTACAGCCGCAGGGACTGCTCGGTGGTCTCGACCTTGCGCACGTACTCGGCGTTGTCGAACAGGTCGGCGGCCTTGGCCACCTCGCGCGCGTTGACGGAGACGACGTCGCCGAGCACCTCCTGCTTGAGGTCGGCGGGCGTGCCCTCGGCGACGATCTGGCCGTGGTCCATGATCGCCAGCCGGTCGCAGAGCGCGTCGGCCTCGTCCAGGTAGTGCGTGGTGAGGAAGACGGTCATGCCCATCTCCCGCAGCTTGCGCACCTCGCCCCACATGTGGGCGCGGGACTGCGGGTCCAGGCCGGTGGTCGGCTCGTCGAGGAAGACGACCTTCGGCGAGTGGATGATGCCGAGCGCGATGTCGACACGGCGGCGCTGGCCGCCGGAGTAGGTCTTGCAGCGGCGGTCGGCGTACTCGGCCAGCTCGAAGGTCTGCAGGGCCTCGTCGGCGCGGCGCTGGGCGTCGGCCTTGCCGATGCCGTACATGCGGGCGTGCAGCACCAGCTCCTCGCGGCCGGTGGACTCGTCCCAGGTGCTGCCGCCCTGGGCGACGTAGCCGATGCGGCGGCGCACCTCGCCCGGCTCCTTGCGCAGGTCGGCGCCCGCGATGACGGCGCTGCCGCCGTCGGGCTCCAGCAGGGTCGCGAGCATCCGCAGGGTGGTGGTCTTGCCGGCGCCGTTCGGGCCGAGGAAGCCGAAGATCTCGCCCTCGGCGACGCTCAGGTCGACGCCGCGTACCGCCTCCACGGTCTTCGTCTCGCGACCGGCGCGGGAGCGGAAGGACTTCCGCAGCCCGGAGGTCTCGATGATCATTTTTACTCCAAGGTCAGGGGTGACCTGGAGCCTAGGGCTGCGGTCTGACAGTAGTCAAGTTTGATTAATCGGTTGCGGAGTTACCGAACCCGCGCTTCCAGCGCTCCTGCAACTCCGCCGACAGGTACGGCTCCCCCGCCTCGATCCGCTCGGCGACCCGCTCGCACCAGGCGATCTCGCCGTCGTTGCGGGCGATGCCCAGTTCGAGCATCCAGCGCACGTGGGCCGGCTTGTTCTCCGGCACCGCCCAGCCCGAGGCGATCGCCGCTCCCGCGCCCTCGTTGTCGGCCCGCAGCTGCCGGGCCCGGTGCCGCAGCGCGGCGGCCACCTCCTCCCGAGGCAGCTCGGTCATCAGCGAGAAGCCGGCCAGGAACGGGTCCTCCACCTCTCGCCGCTCCCACAGCGCGGCCGACAGCAGGTCGCGGAACTGCTCGTCACCCTTGGGGGTCATCTCGTACCGCGTCCGCGCGGGGCGGCCGCCCACCTGCTCGCTGCCGACCTCCCGCAGCGCGCCCTCCTCGGCGAGTTTCTTCAGCGCGTGATAGACCGAACCGGGCTGCACGTTGGCCCACTTGTCGGCGTGCCAGCTCAGCAACTCCCGGCGGACGTCGTAGCCGTGCACCGGCTGCGCCATCCGCACCACGCCGAGGATCATCATTCGGGTCGTCGACACGGTGAACAGTGTGCGGCCGTACCGGCGATCCGGGGTATCCCACCCCCACCAGCGGTGACATGAACGAGCGTTCATGACACAGGTCACATGCCTCCTGAGCGCTCGTTAATGATCAACTCCACCGATAGACTCCGCGCAGGCCCGTTCGGGGAGGACGATGATGACGATGCTGTCCAAAGTGTTGATCGCGAACCGTGGCGAGATCGCCGTACGCGTGGCACGCGCGTGCCGTGACGCGGGCCTGGCCAGCGTCGCCGTGTACGCCGACGGCGACCGCGACGCCCTGCACGTGACCATCGCCGACGAGGCGTACGCCCTCGGCGGTGAGACCAGCGCCGACACGTACCTGCGCATCGACAAGCTGATCGAGGTCGCGCAGCGCTCCGGCGCCGACGCGGTGCACCCCGGCTACGGCTTCCTGTCCGAGAACGCCGCGTTCGCCGAGGCCGTCATCGAGGCGGGCCTGACCTGGGTCGGCCCCACCCCGCAGGCCATCCGCGACCTCGGCGACAAGGTCACCGCCCGGCACATCGCCCAGCGCGCCGGTGCTCCCCTGGTGCCCGGCACGCCCGACCCGGTGAAGCACGCCGACGAGATCGTCGCCTTCGCCCAGGAGCACGGCCTGCCCGTGGCCATCAAGGCCGCGTTCGGCGGCGGCGGGCGCGGCCTCAAGGTCGCCCGCACTCTGGAGGAGATCCCTGAGCTGTTCGACTCGGCCACCCGCGAGGCGGTCGCGGCGTTCGGCCGGGGCGAGTGCTTCGTCGAGCGCTACCTCGACCGGCCCCGCCACGTCGAAGCCCAGGTGCTGGCCGACCAGCACGGCAACGTCATCGTCGTCGGCACCCGCGACTGCTCCCTGCAGCGCCGCCACCAGAAGCTGGTCGAGGAGGCCCCCGCGCCGTTCCTGACCGAGGCTCAGCGCAGCGCCATTCACGACTCGGCCAAGGCGATCTGCCGCGAGGCCGGTTACCACGGCGCGGGCACCGTCGAATACCTCGTCGGCGTCGACGGCACCATCTCGTTCCTGGAGGTCAACACCCGGCTCCAGGTCGAGCACCCGGTCACCGAGGAGACCTCCGGCATCGACCTGGTCCGCGAGCAGTTCCGGATCGCCGCGGGCGAGAAGCTGCGCCTGCAGGCCGACCCGGCCCCGCGTGGCCACTCGATCGAGTTCCGGATCAACGGCGAGGACCCGGGCCGCAACTTCCTGCCCGCCCCTGGCGTGATCACCAAGATGCACCTGCCCGGCGGTCCCGGCGTGCGCGTCGACACCGGTTTCGAGACCGGCAACGCCATCAGCGGCAACTTCGACTCGCTGCTCGCCAAGGTGATCATCACCGGCGAGAACCGCACCGAGGCCCTGGAACGGGCTCGCCGCGCCCTGGACGAGATGGTCGTCGAGGGCATGGCCACCGCCCTGCCGTTCCACCGCGCCATCGTGCGCGACCCCGCGTTCGTCGAGTTCATCGTGCACACCCGGTGGATCGAGACGGAGTGGAACAACACCGTCCCGCCGTTCGGCGCCGCGGCCCCCACCGACGAGGAGGCCGGCGAGCGGCAGACCGTCGTGGTCGAGGTCGGCGGCAAGCGCCTGGAGGTCTCCCTGCCGGCCTCGTTCGGAGGTACGGCCGTGGCCGCGCCCGCGGCCGGACGTCCCGCCAAGCGGCCCGGAGCCAAGCGCGGCGCGAAGGTCGCCGCGGGCGGCGACGCGCTGACCGCCCCCATGCAGGGCACCATCGTCAAGCTCGCGGTCGCCGACGGCGACACCGTGGCCGAGGGCGACACCGTCGTGGTCCTGGAGGCCATGAAGATGGAACAGCCCCTCACCGCCCACAAGTCCGGCACCATCACCGGCCTGTCCGCAGCGGTGGGCGAGGTCGTCCAGTCCGGCACCACGATCTGCGAGATCAAATAGCCCCGCCCGGCCCAGCCCATCACCTGGCGCAACTCTTGAAAAGTCGCGGCCTCAAGGACTCCTTGAGGCCGC